>JAIEPK010000600.1 GCA_019749875.1 Candidatus Binatia bacterium
AGCGCCGCGGCGACGGGCGCGATCGTGAACGCGGCTCGCGCACCCGCGAGCGCCACGCCGAGCGTCCCGCGGCCGAGGCTGCGACACCCACCGCCGATGCGGTGAAGCCACCCGTCGAAGGAGAGGCCGGCGCCAGTCCCGACGCGACCTCGCCCGCGAAGAAGCGACGACGTCGTCGCGGCGGACGGGGCAAGCGCGAAGCCGGCGCGAACGGCGCGACCGTCTCCGAGTCGAGTGGCGCCTCGACCGCGCCGAGCGACGCGTCGGCTGCGGGCGGAGCAGGCGAGGGCGGCGAGCGACCGAAGCGTCGCAGGCGCCGCCGCGGGCGCCGCACGGGAGCGGGCGACGGCGGCGGGACCGAGCCCTCTACCGCGGACGGCTCCGAAGGCTGATCCGGGGCAGCGACGTCCACCGAGGCGTAGCGACCCACGCGAGCGGCGTGCGCGCGAGGATCGCGCGCACGTGCAGCGCACCGCGTCTTGCGGGCCGTCGGCCGGGATTGTAGCGAGCGTTACGTGATCGCCGGAAGCCTGGAGCGCTTGCGAGAGACGCTGGTCTGGGTGGTGGAACGCGTGCCGTTCTACCGCGAACGCTTCGCGTCGGCGGGGGTCGACCCCGCGCGCGTGACCCCCGACGAGCTGCGCCGCATCCCGGTGCTGCGCAAGGCCGACCTCGTGCGCACGCAGCGCGAGCGCCCACCGTTCGGCGAGCTGCTCGCGGTCGGTCGCGAGGAGTTCGCGAGCCTGCACACGTCACCCGGTCCGATCTTCATCCCGCGCATCGCGTCGGAGCGCGGCGGCACGCCCGCGCTGGTCGAGGAGATCGCCGCGATGGGCGTCAAGCGCGGCGACGTCGCGCACGTGACGCTGAACTACCACATCATGCCCGGCGGGCTGCGCATCCATCGTGCGTTCGAGCAGTTCGGATGTCTGGTGATCAACGGCGGCGTCGGCAATACCGAGATGCAGGTCCAGCTGGCGCGCGCCTACGGTGCGACGGTGTATGCGGGCACACCGAGCTTCCTCCGTCAGATCGGCATCGTCGCGCGCGAGCAGGGCATCGACCTGCGGCGCGAGATGCCGTACCGGGTCGCGTTCTCGACCGCCGAGAAGCTCACGCCGGAGTTGCGCGCCGAGCTCGACGACATGTTCGGGGTCGAGCTGTTCGACCACATCGGCGAGGCGCAGATCGGTCCGGTCGCCGGCGAGTGCAAGGCGCACCAAGGCATGCATCTCTCCGAGAACGATCTCTTCTGCGAATTCCTCGATCCGGAGAGCGGCGAGCCGGCGCAGCCGGGCGGTGTCGGCGAGCTGATCGCCTCGCACCTCGGACCGCGAGGGTTGCCGCTGGTACGCTATGCGCCCGGCGACGCGTACCGGATCCTCGGAGGCGACTGCCCGTGCGGCAACGCGCAGCCGCGGGTCGAGTTCTTCGGGCAGGTGGGTGCGATCCGCAAGTTGAAGGGTGTGCTGATCCACCCGATCGCCGTCGCCGACTACCTCGCGCGCTTCCCCGGTACGGGACGCTTCCAGATCGTCGTCGAGCAGCGCACCGGCGAGAGCTTCGAGCGCGCCACGCTGCGCGTCGGCGTCAAGGAGGCGGGTGTCGCCGGTACCGACGCCGGGCGCGACCTCGCCGGACGCATCTCCCGCGGCATCAAGGGCGCGCTGCTGATCCAGATGGACGTCGACGTCTGTGCGGAGGACGACATTCCGGCCGAGGCCGCGGGTCCGGCGTTCGCGCGCGCGATCGTGAACAAGAGCGCGGCCTGAGCGCCCGCCACGAGCTTCAGGAGGCGAGATGGCCAGCCCGCTGCGCATGCCCCCGGCCGATCAGGCGCTCTACGACCCCGAGGTGCAGACCCTGGCTCCCGAGGCGCTGCGCACGCTGCAGGAGGAGCGCGTCCGCAAGCAGATCAGGCGCGTGTTCGAGCAGCCGATCCCGCTGTTCAAGCGCCACCTGGAAGCCGCCGGTGTGCGCGACCCGCGCGACGTGCAGACGCTCGACGACCTCGCGCGCATCCCGACGCTGAACAAGAATCACCTGCGCGAGAGCGAGGCGGCGCTGCCGCCGTTCGGCGACTACCGCGGCTCGTCGCCCGAGTCGTGGGTACGCATCGGGCAGACCACGGGCTCGAGCGGGCGCCCGACGCTGATCGTCTGGACCGAGCACGATCTGGCGGTCGACTACGCCGCGTCGGCGCGCGCTCGCTGGCGCTGGGGCCTCCGCCCGGGGATGAAGTTTGCCCAGGCGCACCCGTACGGCCTCTACGCGGGGGGGTGGCACATGTGCCACGGCGTCGAGGCGATGGGCTGCCTGAACATCCCGTGCGGGCCGCCGGCGACGCAGGCCCACATGGAGCTGATCGTCAAGCTCTGGAAGCGCCTCAAGCCGGACATGTTTCGCCTGTTCGGCAACGCCGGCGTCAAGTATTACGAGGCGGCCGAGGGCATGGGCGTCGATCCCGCCCGGGAGCTGAACTTCAAGCGCGCCGGCGACCATCCGTCGTCGCAGTTCGACGCGGTGAGCGCCGGCCTCGAAGCCCTCGGCATGCTCGGCTCCGCGTGCGCCGAGAAGAAGGGCGCGCACCTCTGCGAGGACCTCGTCGTGGTCGACGTCGTCGACCGCCGGACCGGCAAGCCGGTCGGCAACCACGACCGCGGGAATCTCATCGTGACCATCCTCGAGAAGGACAACTTCCTGCTGCGCTACGACCTCGAGGATCTGGTGACGGTGAACCTCGACCCGTGCTCGTGCGGCGAGACGCACCGGCGCCTCTTCTACGACGGCCGCGTCAGCGACGCGGTGCCGGTGCTCGTCGACGGCGGCAAGCGCGTGAAGGAGATGCTGCCGATCGACGCGGCGCTGCTGCTGTACGACTTCCCGGAGCTGGTGAAGCCGTCGGTCGAGTACCAGCTGGTGCGTCCGAAGGAGCCGACGCCGTCGCTGAAGATCCGCGTCGAGTGCGCGAGCGAGGATGCGGCGCTGGTCGCGCGCCTCGAGAAGGCCATCACCGACGCCTTCCGCGAGCGGCTCGGCGTCGCCGCCGACGTGGAGATGCTGGCGCGCGGGGCGCTGCCGCGGTTCGACTACAAGGCCGCCCGCGTCGTGAGCGCGTGAGCGCGGGCCGGCCACGGAGGGCGCGGTGATGCCGCCGCGGCTGCCGTTCCCCACCGCTGAGGAGATCGTCACCAGCCGCGCGCGCCGCGAGCCGATGCGGCCCGCCCTCGAGTGGCACCACCGCGGCATGCTGCTCGGCCGTCTCGCGGATCTGACCGCGGCCACGGCGGACGCCCTGACGGGCCTCGTCCCACCCGGCGCGTGCGTGGCGCAGCTCATGTCGAGCACGCCGGGTGTGGTCGTCATGACGCTCGGCATCTGGCGCGCGGGCTGCACTGCCGTCCCGCTCGACCCGGCCCTGCCGATCGACGAGCTCGCGCGTCGCGTCCGCCATTCGGGTGTCCACACGGTGGTGGTGCACGAGGAGCACGTCGACCCCGCGCGCGAGGTCCTCCGGCTCGTCGGAGGCCCCGTGCAGCTGCTGGTGTCGCGCGGCCCGGACCTGCTGCCGGCAGGGCGAACCACCCGCCCGCGCCCGATGTCCGCGCGCCGCGGTGCCGCGAGGGCGCGTCGTTCGGCAAGCGTGTACGACACCGCGTTTCACGCCTGGGTGACGACGCGCGACGGGACCCCGCGTGCCGTCCTGCTGAGCCATGCGAACGTCGTCGCGAGCGCGTTGCGGCTGAGCGGCGGACGCGGCGACGGACCCGACGACGTGGCGCTCGCGACGCACGCGCTGCACGACGTGTCAGGGCTGGTCGCCGAGGTGCTCTCGCGCCTGATCTCCGGGGGCTCGGCTGCGATCCTCGGTCCGGGCGGCGCGGACGCCGTCCTGCACACGATCGAGGAGTACCGCGTGACCGACCTGTCGCTGTCGAGCGACCACGTGGCCCAGCTGCTCGAGCTGCGGCGCATCCCGCGGCGCGTGATCCGCAGCGTGCGCAAGATCCTGCTGCGCAACGTGCGCCTGCCGATGACCGTCAAGCACGAGCTCGCCGACCGCTTCCCCGACGCCGAGCTGATCCAGTCGTACGGCCGGCCGGAGAGCACCGCCGGCATCCTGATGGCGCGCCAAGAGGAGCTGTTCCGCAAGGCGGACACGCTCGGCAAGCCGCACCCGGGGCTGGTGGTCGGCGTCGTGGACGAGGCCGGGAAGCTGCTGCGGCCGGGACAGCGAGGCGAGATCGTGTGTCGCGGCGCGGTCGTGATGCAGGGCTATCATCGCGCCCCCGCGCTGACGCGCGAGGCGCTGCGCGCCGGGTGGCTGCACACCGGTGATCTGGGCTACATCGACGAGGACGGCGCATTCGAGCTGGTCGGCACGGTGCCGGTCCCGAAGGCGCGCCGCGACGCAACGGCAGGTGTGAGGACATGAGCGACAGCGATCGGACTTCCCAGGCGAGCGGCAAAGGTGCGCGTCCCGCGCCGTTCGCCGGCATCACGGTGCTCGACTTCAGCCACCAGGCGGCCGGGCCGTGGGCGACGACGCTGCTCGGCGACCTGGGCGCGAACGTCATCAAGATCGAGAAGCCCGGTCGCGGCGACGCGATCCGCTACGGCCAGGGCAAGGATACGTTCGACATCGGCAGCCTGAACTTCTGGGGGCTCAACCGTTCGAAGCGCGGCATCACGCTCGACTTCATGACCGACGAGGGTCGCGCGCTGGTGCTCAAGATGGTCGAGAAGGCCGACGTCGTGCTGGAGAACTTCCGCCCCGGCGTCATGGACCGCCACGGTATCGGCTACGACGCGCTGTCGAAGATCAACCCGCGCCTGATCTACTGCGGCATCACGGCGTTCGGCAAGGACGGTCCGATGCGCGAGAAGCCGGGCATGGACCTGATCCTGCAGGCGACCGGCGGAATCATGGGATTGACGGGCGAGGGCGGCGATCGCCCGCCGGTGAAGGCGGCACCGCCGGTCGCGGACATCTCGACCGGGATCTACGGTGCCTACGCCGTGGCAGCAGCTCTTTACGAGCGCGAGCGCTCGGGCAAGGGCCAGCGCATCGACATCGCGATGCTCGACGCCGTGGTCTCGCTGCTGTCGGACGTTGCGCTCAAGGTCCGCGCCGACGGCAAGGAGTTCGCTCCCTTCGGCAGCGGCCATCCCGACATCGTGCCCTATCAGGCGTTCAAGGCGCGCGACGGCTACTTCATCGTCGCCTGCCTGACCAACGCCTTCTGGAAGCGCCTGCCTGCGGCGATCGGGCACCCGGAGCTGCTCGAGGACGCACGCTTCACCGGCATGAAGGACCGCGTGATCAACAAGGCCGCGCTGGTCGAGATCCTGAACGGGATCTTCGGCACGAACGACGTCGCGCACTGGATCGCGCGCATCGAGGCGGCCGACATCCCGACCTGCAAGGTCAACACGGTGAAGGAGGTGTTCGCGCTGCCGCAGGCCGCGGAGAACGAGATCCTGGTCAAGGTCCCGCACCCGACGCGCGGCGAGATCGAGATCCTGAACACGCCGGTGCACCTGCAGGGCAGCCCGGGTGCCGTCACCCGCGGCGCGCCGACGCTCGGCCAGCACACCGACGAGGTGCTCGAGGAGATGGGCATCCCGGCCGCGGAGCGCGCCAAGCTGCGCGAGCGCAAGGTCATCTGAGCGCGACGCCGATGAGCGACTTCCGCTACGTGCGCTACGCCGTCGACGACGGCATCGCGACGCTGCTCTGGAACCGGCCGGAAGCGCGCAACGCGATGCTGCCCGAGATGAACGACGAGGCCGGCGAGGCCTTGAAGCTCGCCGCCGCGGATCCCGCCGTGCGCGCACTGGTGCTGTCGGGCGCGGGCGACGCGTTCTCCGCCGGCGCGGATCTGAAGCTCATGGGCCGCGGCGACCGTCTCGGACGCACCGCGATCGTCGGGCGCGAGCGCGGCAAGCACGGCATCGAGCGCACACAGCAGATCCTCGATTTCCCGAAGCCGACGCTCGCGGCCGTGCATGGTCCGGTCGCCGGCATGGCGTGCGCCTGGGCGCTCGCGTGCGACATCGTGGTCGCCGCGACCGACGCGCGCTTCCACTTCAGCTTCGTCAAGGTCGGATTCGTCACCGACTGCGGCGCGAGCTGGCTGCTGGTGCGTCGCGTCGGCGTCGGGCTCGCGAAGCGCATCGTGCTCACCGCCGATCCCGTGTCGGGGGACGACGCGCATCGCATCGGCCTGTGCGACGAGCTCACCGAGCAGGGCAAGGACGTCGAGCACGCGCACGCGCTGGCGCGCAAGATCGCGGCCCAGCCGCCGCTCGCCGTGCAGAACGCGCGCCGCATCCTCGAGTACGCGGCGCGCGTGAGCTTCGCCGACGCCGCCGAGATGGAAGCGTGGACGCAGGGCGCGCTCGGCGAGACCGAGGACCACAAGGAGGCCGTGCGCGCGTTCGCAGAGAAGCGTCCGCCGCGGTTCACCGGCGCATGAGCGAGCACGCCTTCCCGGCCACACCGACGCCCGAGGACGCCGTTGCCGAGGCCGCGCGCACGCGCAGCCTGCCCGACTTCGTCGCCGACTGCGCGCGGCGCTTCGGCGAGCGCGAGGCACTCGTCTGGGGCGACGTCCGCTGGTCGTACGCGGAGCTCGCGCGCCAGGCGGCCGGGACGGCCGAGGGCCTGCGCGAGCTCGGTGTCGAGCCCGGTGAGCCGGTCGGCGTGCTGCTGCCGAACTGGCCCGAGTTCTTCGCCGCGGTGGCGGGGATCACCTCGCTCGGTGCGGTCGCGGTCTGCCTCAACACCATGGCGACCGAGTCGGAGCTGGGCTTCTACCTGCGCCACGCGGGGGTCGAGCGCCTGGTCTACACGCCGCGGTTCCTCAAGCACGACTACGACGCGATGCTGTCGCGCATCGCGCGCGGCGACGGCCCCGGCGGTGGACAGCCGGTGCCGCTCCGCGAGCGCGTGGCGGTGTTGCGCGACGGCGTGCCGTTGCCGAAGGGCGCGCGCGCCTGGCAAGACGTCGTGCGACCCCAGCATCCGGGCGCGGCCGATCGTCTCGCAGCCCTCGCAGGCGAGCACGACGGCCTGCGCGATGCGCGGGCGGTGATGTTCTTCACGTCCGGATCGACCGCCCAGCCGAAGGCCGTGCTGCACGCGCACCGCGCGCTGGTGCATCAGGCGTTCGTCGCGAGCGCGGCCTTCGGTCTCGATGCGAGCGACGCGTCGTGGGGCTGCCTGCCGATGTTCTTCGCCGGCGGCTTCGTGATCATCGGCCTGATCACGCTCGCGCGGGGCGGGAAGGTCGTGCTGCAGGACCACTTCGAGGCCGGGCACGCCCTCGACCTGATGGAGCGCGAGCGCATCACGTTCTACGCCGGCTGGCAGCTCGCGCCGGCCCTGTGCGACCACGAGAGCTTCCCGCGGCGCTCGCTCGGCCTGCGAAAGGGCATCTACACGAACGTCGCCGCGGCGGAGAAGCTGCTCGCGCCGGATCACGTGACCGTGGGTGCCTACGGCCTCAGCGAGACCGCGACGCTGGTCTGCTCCGGCCGCTGGACCGATCCGGCGGACCTCCGTCAGCGCGGCTTCGGCCGCCCGCTGCCGGGCGTGGACATGCGCGTCGTCGACCCGGAGACACGTGAGCCGTGCGCGCCGGGCGACGTCGGCGAGCTGCTGGTGCGCGGACCGTCGCTGATGCTCGGCTATCTGGGCATCCCGGCGAGCGAGTCCTTCGACGGCGAGGGCTTCTTCCGCACCGGCGACTACGGCCGTCTCGACGAGACCGGCACGCTGCGCTTCGACGGACGCTTGAAGGAGGTCATCAAGACCGCCGGTGTGAACGTCGCCGCGGCCGAGGTGGAGGCGTGCCTCGAGGGCGTCGACGGGGTTGCGGCGGCGTACGTCGTGCCCGTGCCGCACCCGGTGCGCGGTGAGAACGTGGGCGCGTTCGTCGTGGCCCGCGCCGGGGCCGGCATCGACGTCGCAGCGCTCCTCGCGCACTGCAAGCAGGAGATGGCGTCGTACAAGATTCCGCGCCACCTGTTCGCGCTGGCAGCGGCGGACGTGCCGCGCACGGGAACGCAGAAGGTCGACAAGCCCCGCCTGCGCAAGCTCGCCGCCGAGAAGGCCGGCGGCGCCGACGACCTCGCCGCGACGCCGGCATCC
>JAIEPK010000445.1 GCA_019749875.1 Candidatus Binatia bacterium
CGCGACGCAGAGCCGCGAGCGCGGCGAGCGCGTCCTCGAGCCGACGCGACCGCGGCGCGCGCGCGTCAGAGCCGGATCGCGCCCGCGCGGAGGCGATCGTGGACCTCGGGGGTGAGGCGCTCGTAGCCGTCGCCGCTCGCCACCCACAGCGGATCGGCGACCACGTGCGGGTCGAAGCCTTCGCGCTTGAAGCGCGTGGTGACGTACTTGAAGCTCGCCGTGAGATCCGGCGTCTCGAGGATGCGCAGGAAGACCGGGCGCGACGCGCGCGGCAGCGACGCCGCGACCTCGGCCGCGAAGCGCTCCGGCGCGAAGCCGGGATCGGTCACCAGCGCCGCCATGCCGGCGCGGCCCTCGTGCCGCGGAACCTCCACGCCGTAGACCATGGCGTCGCGCACGCCGCTCGCGCGCGCCAGCACGTCCGCGACCTGTGCCGTCGACACGTTCTCGCCCTTCCAGCGATACGTGTCGCCGAGGCGGTCCGAGAACGACAGGAAGCCGCCCGGATGCTTGACGACGAGATCGCCGGTCGCGAACCAGTCGTGTCCGTCGCCGAACGCGTCGCGCAGGATCTTCCGCTCGGTCGCGGCGTGATCGGTGTAGCCGTCGAAGCGCGTCAGCGCGCTGATGCGGCCGATCAGCATGCCGGGCTCGCCCTCGGCTGCCTCGCTGACGCGCCCGCTCGCATCGCGCAGCGGCTCGCCGGTCTCCGGGTCGACGCGGATCACCGACTGCCCGAAGTTGATCCGCCCGATCATGCCGGGCACGCCCTCGACGTTGACCAGGGCCACGTTGCCCTCGGTCGAGCCGTAGTACTCGACGATCTCCGGCACGCGAAAGCGCGCCTGGAACGCGATCCACACGTCGCGGCGCAGGCCGGCGCCGTAGAACAGGCGCACGTGGTGCCGGTGCTCGTCGGGCGATTCCGGTGCCTGCAGCAGAAAGCGGCACACCTCGCCGATGTACGGCACGACCGTCGCACCGTACGCGACGCAATCGGCCCAGAACGCGCTGGTGGAGAAGCCGTCGCGGATCGCGAGCGTCGTGCCCGCCGCCGCGACGCCGCCGAGACCGCCCATCGCACCGGTCGCGTGCGACAGCGGCAGCGCGCAGTAGGTCACGTCGTCGGGCCGCATGGCGCCGATCGTGTGCGCGAAGCCGAGCGACATCAGGGTGAAGCGCCGGTTGGTGATGCGCGCCGCCTTGGGCAGCCCGGTGGTTCCGGAGGTGAACATGTAGAGCGCCACCGCGTCGCCGGGCTGGACGTGCGCCGACCCGGGGCGCTCGGTGCTGCTCGCGCCGAGTGCTGCGCGGAAGCCGTCGTCCCAGACGATCAGCTCCGCGTCGCCGGCGACGCCGTCCGTGCGCACGTCGAGGACGTTCCACGGCGCGGCGAGGATCCAGCGCGGTGCCACGCTCGTGAGCGCGTGCCGCAGCGGCTCGCCGCGCACGCCGGCGTGCGGCAGTGCCGCGATCACGCCGATCTTGTTGAGGCCGGCCAGTGCGAACACCGTCTCCGGGCGATTGCCGAGCGCCAGTGCCACCACGTCGCCGCTGCGCGCGCCGCGCGCGAGGAACCACTGCGCCACGCGGTTCGCGACCTCGTCGAGCTGGGCCCACGTCCAGCGGTGCTGCTCGAAGAGCAGCGCCGGCTTGTCCGGGGTGCGGGCCGCGTTCTTCTCGACGAACGCACCGAGCGAGCCGGGCTGCGAGGGCAGGGTCGCGAGCGCGAGGGTGCGGACCGCGCGTCCGGCGAGCGCGAGATTGCGCAGCAGGCCGTCGAGGGACGAGCGCGGGTTCAGGCCGCTCGAAGCACTCGTGTGCTCGTGGGCATCTCCAGCCACGCGTCGACACTAGCGGCTGTGCGGTCGTGCCGAAAGCGCGCCGGGAGGCCCGCGCCCGCGTGCGCGCTGCGCGCGACGCCGCGCCTCACGCGGCGACCGTGCCGACCGCGTCGGACGTCTCGCCGCCGCCCTTCAGCACGACGCTGAACCGGCTGCCGCGGCCGGGCGTGCTGTCCACGGTCACGTGCGCGCCCAGCACCTCCGCCAGACGGCGCACGATGTGCAGCCCGAGCCCGACGCCGCCGCCGCTGCTGCCCGGGATCTGGCGGAACATCTCGAAGACGTAGCCCAGCGCCTCGGGCGGCATGCCGCAGCCGGTGTCGCTGACCACGATCTCGACGACGCCGTCGCTCGTGATGCTCGCGCTCACCCGTACCTCGCCGTGCTCGGTGAACTTGAGCGCGTTGTGTACCAGGTTGCGGACGATCGTCTTCAGCTTGCCCGGGTCGGTCTCGATGCGATCGATCGACGGCTCGGTCTCCCAGCGCAGCTCGACGCCGGGACGCGCGACGTTGCGCTGCATCGGCTCGCAGACGTCGCGCAGCAGGTCCGGCAGCGACACCGGGACGGACTCGACCGGCAGCTTGCCGGCATCGATGCGGTTCAGGTCGAGCAGCGCCTCGATCATCTCGAGCAGGGTCGACGCCTGCAGGTCGGTGCGGCGCAGCGCATCGCGCTGCGCGTCGGTGAGCGGTCCGAGCGCCTCGTCGAGCAGCATCTCGAGGTAGCCGAGCACGATGTTCAGCGGCGAGCGCAGCTCGTGCGAGACGGCGCCCACGAACTCCGACTTGAGCGCGCTCGCGGTGCGGACCTCCTCGAGCAGGCGCGCGTTCTGCAGCACCACGCTCGCATGCTCCGCGATGCCGGCGAGGAGATTGCGCGCCCACGGCTCGCTCGCGCCGAGCGGCGTCGCGTGGCCGACCGCGATGAGGCCGACCATGACGTGGTCGCGGTAGAGCCCGGTGAGCAGCGTGCTGCGCAACGTGCGGCCACTCAGCGACGAGGGCAGGGCCATGAGCTCGTTGCCGCCGAGGGCGAGGATCCGTGCGTCGCGCACGCGCTCGATCGCGGGCCACGTGCCGAGCGGCAGGTCGATGCCGGTGACGTTGCTCGCACCGCTCTCGGGCTCGCACACGGCGAGCAGGCGGAAGCTCGCCTCGTCGACCGAGAAGAGCGCGCACCAGTCCGCCCACAGCCGCTCGCGGATCGTGCCGACCACGCGCGACAGCGGCTCGGGATCGTCGAGGCTCGCGCTCAGCGTGCGTCCGATCTCCGCGATGCCGGCCGCGAGGCGGCCCTCCTCCGCGAGGCGCGCCTGGCTGACCTCGAGGCTCTGCGCCAGGCCGGCGAGCTTGACGCTCTTCTCGCGCAGATGCGCGCCGTACACGAACGACTGCTGCGCGACGAGGAAGAACAGGAACGTCGGCGCGAGGAAGTCGAAGCTGCACAGCGTCGCGAGCGTGAAGCCGCGCTCCGACGCCAGCAGGAAGCCGTGTCCGAGCGTCGACAGCGTCGCGGTCGCGAGACCGAACGGGACCGACAGGAGGCTCGCCGGCACGATCGCGATTGCGTAAAGCGGGCGTGCGAGCAGCGCCGCTTCGCCACGCGCCGCGAGACCGATGCCCAGCGTGATCGCGCCGAGGTCGACCACGAGCTGCATCCAGAAGAAGCAGCGCGGGTGCGCCGTGAGCCACGGCGAGCGCAGTCCGAGCAGCGAGTACGCGACCAGTGCCGCGCACAGCGCGAGCACGACCAGACCGTTCAGAGCGACCAGGTGGAGCCAGGCGACGAGCGGAAAGAACACGGCGACCGCTACCGCCGTGCGCATCCGGCTGACGCAGAGCCACCGGTTGAACACGGCCATGTCGTCCGTGAACGGCTGGCTCCACAGAGAGGACATCTGCTCCACGGGTGATCGACGGTCCCGCGTCGATTCTTGAACCTCCGCACCTCGTGTCGGGACGCCGGATGGCCGATGGAAGCAGGGGTGGCCGATGCCGCCCGGACGGAGGGCATCCATGCGAAACATGCTGCCATTGGCGGTCGCACGGTCGCGCCGCACGCTGCGCGTCGCGCTCGCGGTCGGCATCACCGGGCTGGTCTCGGTGACGCCGGTGCGTGCGCAGGACGACGGCGCTTGCCTCTACGAAGGACGCCGCTATGCGAGCGGCTTTGCCATCTGCCAGGCGGGACAGATCCAGACCTGCGTCGGCGGCGAGTGGCAGGGCAACGGGTCGTTCTGCGACGGCTCGGCCAACGGTGCGTCGTACGGCGTGCCGGTGCTCGGGCCGGGACAGGTCCGGGGCGGCTATCGCAACCCGACCGACATGCCGGTCCAGAACGCGCCGATCGACGACGACGACTGACGTCCGCACCGGCTTCGCCGGCCACGAAGGATGGAACCCGCACGAGGTTTCACCTGACGAACGGCTGTCGCCGCAGAGACTCGCCGCAGCCGCGCGCGATGACCGGTGTGCCCGGCACGACGGCGTCGTCGGACCTGCCCGCAGTTGATCCATCCGCGCTGGCCGCCGCTCTCCGTCCGCGCGTCGAGCGCGCGCGACGCTGCTGCGCTGGTGCCCGCAGCGCGGCCGGCGGGCCGTCGCTCTTGCTCGGCCCCGCGCTGCGCGCGGTCTCCGAACGCCTGCGTGGGCGGTGGATGAGCTGCTCGCGGGAGACGCGCCGCTCGAGCGCCCCGGCGAAATGCTTTCTGTACGCGGGGCGTCCGTTGCGATAGGCGGTGTCGCGCGGCGTCGAGGGTGATGCCGTTTTCGGCTGCGATCGCGCGAGGAGGGGAGCCATGCCCGTGACGGAACGGACACGACGCCGCATCGGCCTGCTGCTCGCCTCTGCGCTCGTGCTGGCGGCGTCGGGCGCGCGCCCGGCACTGGCGCAGCAGCCCGAGTCGATCGCTTTCGTCGTGATGCATGCGGTGTGCGACGGCAAGCCCGCGACGCTCGAATTCTTCCTCAACGAGCAGCGCATCGCCGTCGAGCCGGCGCGCAGCGGCTGCGCGTGCGTTCCGCCCGAGGACAGCGTGTTCGAGTTCCGTGCGCCCGAGATCCTCGCGCTCTACGACCCGGGCGCGTGCAACACGTTCCGCGTGGCGGTCGCGCCGGGATCGCCGCCGATCTACCTCGGCGAAGTCCGTGCGCGCGTGTCGTCGGCGGGAACGATGGCGGAGAGGTGCCTGTTCGACGTGCTGCGCGACGGCGTGACGCTGGTCTGCGACGGCAATCCCTGCAAGCCGCTGTTCGACGATCCCGTCCGCTCGTCGGGTGACGCCGATGCCGACGGCGACGGTGTGTCGTCGGGGCTCGGCAGCGGCTGCGACGTATGCCCGCTGGCCTTCGATCCGGCGCAGGCGGATTCTGATGCTGATGGCGCGGGCGATCGCTGCGACGCCTGCGCCGGTCCCGGCGTGAGCGATCCGGACCGGGACGGCGTCTGCGCTCCGTACGACAACTGCGGCTTCGGCAATGCCGATCAGGCCGACGCGGATGGTGACGGCATCGGTGATCTCTGTGACGGGTGCGTCGGTCCGGGGGCGATCGACGGCGACGGCGACGGGCGCTGCGACACCGTGGACGACTGCCCCGGCAGATTCGATCCCGATCAGCGGGACGGCGACGGCGACGGCATCGGCGATGCGTGCGACGTCTGCCCCGAGGTCGCCGATCCGGCGCAGCTCGACGCCGACTTCGACCGGATCGGCGACGCGTGCGATCCGCTCTCCTGCATCGACCACGATGGCGACGGCTTCGGCCGTGATCCGCGCGGTGCGACGGCCGCGCCGTCGTGTCCCGCCGACGACTGTCCCTACGACTATGACCCCGACCAGAGCGACGCGGACGGTGACGGCTTCGGCGACGTCTGCGACTTCTGCCCGGGCGACGGCCAGGTCGACTACGACGACGACGGCATCTGCAACGAGGTCGACGATTGCATCTTCGACTTCGATCCCGAGCAGAGCGACGGCGACGGCGACGGACTGGGGGATGCGTGCGATCTCTGCGTCGGGGCGGGGGGCTACGACGGGGATGGCGACGGCGTCTGCAACGACGCCGACGTGTGTCGCTTCGTGTTCGATCCCGAGCAGCTGGACGGCGATCACGACGGCTACGGCGACGCCTGCGACGACTGCCCGCTGGTGCCGAATCCGGGCTTCGACGGCTACGAGCAGCCCGACGAGGACTTCGACGGCATCGGTGACGCGTGCGACCCGCTCGCCTGCGTCGACTTCGATGGCGACGGGTACGGTGAGCCGGGGTACGAGCAGAACGACTGCCCCGCGGACAACTGCCCGTACGTCGCGAACCCCGGTCAGGAGAACGCGGACGGCGACGAGCCCGGCGACGCGTGCGACAACTGCCCGACCGTGCGCAACCCGGGACAGTTCGACGTCGATGGGGACGGCCTCGGCGACGCCTGCGATCCGCTCACCTGTTCGGACCGCGACGGCGACGGCTACGGTGACTCGGACCGGGTGCGCGAGGATTGCCCGCTCGACAACTGCGCGTTCGAGGCCAACCCCGACCAGAGCGACCGCGACCACGACGGCATCGGCGACGTCTGCGACCCGTGTCCCGACGACGGCAGCACCGAGCCCGACGCCGACGGCGTCTGCACCGCGATCGACAACTGCCCGATGCGGCCGAATCCCGGTCAGGAGGACGCGGACCGCGACGGCATCGGCGACGAGTGCGATTCGTGCACCGATCCCGACCACGACGGTTTCCGCTCGGCGATCTTCCCGAATCCGTACCCCGATGCCTGCCCGATCGACGACTGTCCCGGGGTCGCGAATCCGGACCAGCGCGACACCGACGGCGACCGGCGCGGCGACGCGTGCGACGCGGTCGACGCGCCGCTCGAGATCGAGCAGGCGCGCGTGTGGGCTCCGGCCGCGCGCGCCGGCCAGCGGCGTCCGCGCGGCCGCATCCAGCTGCGCGCGCGCGTCGTCCTGCAGTCGCCGCAGGACACGCTCTCGGTGAGCCAGGGACTGTCGATCGAGGTGCGGGACGGGCGCGCGCTCGCTCGTACGTTGACGTTCGCACCGGGCCAGTGCCGGACCCTCGCCTCGGGCGCGATGCGCTGCCGCGGTGGCGAGCGGCGGAGCCTGGTCGTCGACGTCGCTCCGCGCCAGCGTGCCTCCGGCCGTGCGCTGACGGTCAACGTGCGTGCGAAGGCGCTCGATCTCGTGGGGCCGTTCTCGCCGCCGCTCGTCGTCGCGCTCACCGAGCGACCGGGCGTGCGGCCGCGCGGCACCGATCGCGTCGGGATCATCCCCGGCTGCACGTTCACCGGCGGCGTTCCGTGCGCGACACCGTACGGCTCGACGCGCACGGCATTCCTGCGCGTGCCCGGCGCGAGCCTGACCGATCCATGATAGAGCGCCCTGCATGACCATCGCACGCAGCGTCAATCACATTTCGTTCCCCGTGCGCGACGTCGCGCGCGCGCTCGGCTTCTATCGCGACCTGCTCGGGCTCGAGACCGTCCCGCGTCCCGACTTCGGCATCGACGGCGCGTGGCTGTCGGCCGGCAACGCCCAGATCCACCTCATCGCCATGCTCGACGGCATGCAGGTGGACACGCCGCCGCCGACCCTGAACCCCGCGGCGAGCCATCTCGCATTCACCATCGACGACTACGCCGCGACGCTGGCGCGCCTGCAGGCGGCCTCGCTCGAGGTGCTGCCCGCGGGTCCGGAGGTCGGGCAGATGTGGGTGCGTGATCCCGATGGACACGTGATCGAGCTGATCGACGCCGCAGTCGCCGCGCGGCGCTGACGAGCCCGGATGGGATTGTCCCCCGCCGCGCCGCGCGACATCGTGGACGGCGGAGGTCGACGATGATCACGAGGTCCCGGTCATCCGCCGCAGCGCTGCTCGCGACCGCCGTCGTGCTCGCCGTGGGCGGCGTCGCCGTCGCGGCGCCGCTCGAGGTGTCGCGTGACGACGCGGGCTGGACGGTGCACGCGAGCGGCGTGCGGGTCGAGGACGTGCTCGACGCCCTCGCGGCGCAGGAGCCGTTCCGCGTCTCGATGCAGCTCGGGGTCGAGCGGCCGCTGGTCGACGTCGACGTGCGACGCGCGAGCCTCGACGCCGTGCTGCGACACGTGCTGCACGGGCGCAACTACACCATCGGCTATCGCGACGACGGCGGGGTGCTCGCGGTGTCGCGGGTGGAAGTGCTGCTGCCGCGCGCGGCCGGAGACGCCGTCGAAGCCGGCACGCCGCAGATCGACGGTCTGTCCGGGGCACCGGCCGCGCGTCGCGCGGAGCAGGCGCGGCGGCAGCGCGAGCAGGCCT
>JAIEPK010000614.1 GCA_019749875.1 Candidatus Binatia bacterium
CATCCCCCCTTCGTGTCAGGAGGGAGGACAAAATCGCTGACGCGTTATGAGGGGACAGAATCGCTGACGCACGACAGGGCGCCACGCGGCGATTGACCGCCCGCGCGCGGGGGCGGTATCCCTCGGGCATGCCGACGATCGAAGTTCTCGACCCCCGCGGTGCGCTGCGCGTGACCGAGCAGCCGCTCGCCGCCCGTACCGGCAAGCTCGCGCGCACGCGCATCGGCTTCCTGTCGAACAAGAAGGCCAACGCGACGCTCCTGCTGCAGGAGATCGAGCGCCTGCTGCACGAGCGCTTCGGCGATTTCGAGGCCGTCTACGGCGAGAAGGGTGCGGCGGTCCCGGTGCCGCCGGAGTTTCTCGCCGAGCTCGAGAGCTGCTCCGCGGTGCTCACCGGCATGGCCGACTGCGGCTCGTGCACGTCGTGGAGCCTGCACGACGCGGTCGTGCTGGAAGGGAAGGGCATCCCGAGCGTGCTGCTGTGCACCGACGAGTTCGCGCCGCTCGCGCGTGCCGAGTCGGTCGCCAAAGGCATGGGCGGTCTGCCGCTCGCCGTCATCCCGCACCCGATCGCGGACAATCGGCCGAACGAGGTCCGTGCCAAGGCGGAGCGCATCGCCGACGAGATCGTCGCGATCCTCACGCGCGACGCGAACGAGCTCGACCGGAAGTACCGGCCGCTCTACCACCGCCTCGCCGAGACGCGGCTCAAGCGCGGTGCGACCTGCGTCGACGACGTGTGCATCGCCGATCCGACCGGCGCAACGGTCGGCACGAGCGCTTGACGGCGGTGTCGGACGTACGCCGCATCGCGCTCGACGACGACCTCGACGCGATCCAGGACTGGTTCTACGAGCAGGGGCTGACCGACGGCCTGCCGATCGTTCCGCCGACGCCGGAGCGCGTGGCGCGCATGCTCGCCGCGACCGACTTCGAGCCGTCCGACGAGCTCGGGCTCATGGGCCCGCGCTGGGGCGTCGCGTCGATCGAGTCGCTCGCGATCAACGCGGTGATGGCGGGCTGCAAGCCCGCGTACTTCCCCGTCGTGATCGCGGCGGTGCAGGCGATGCTCGAGGAGAAGTTCAACCTCTACGGCGTGCAGGCGACGACCCACCCGTGCGCGCCGCTGGTGATCGTCAACGGCCCGCTCGCGGCCGAGCTCGGCGTCAATGCGCGCTACAACGTCTTCGGGCAGGGCTTCCGCGCCAACGCGACCATCGGGCGCGCGATCCGCCTCGCGCTGATCAACGTCGGCGGCGGCGCGCCGGGCGTGCTCGACCGTGCGACGCACGGCATGCCGTCGAAGTACTCGTTCTGCATCGCGGAGAACGAGGAGGAGAATCCGTGGGAGCCGCTGCACATCGAGCGCGGCTTCGCAGCGGAAGTGAGCACGGTGACGATCGGCGCGTGCGAGAACCCGCACAACCTGAACGACCACATCTCGAACACGTCGGACGGCATCCTGACCATGATCTGCAGCTCGATCGCCGCGATCGGGACCAACAACGCGTATCTGTACGGCGAGCCGATCCTCTGCCTCGGACCGGAGCACGCGGCGATCTTGGCGCGCGACGGCTATGACAAGACGAAGATTCGCCGGCACCTCTTCGAGCACGCGCGCATCCCGCGCGAGCAGTGGCAGAGCGCCGGCATGTTCGGCATGCCCGGCTCGGGCAACAACCACTTCCCCGACGCGACCGCCCTGCCGATGTTCCGCAAGCCCGAGTACCTCATGATCATCGTCGCGGGCGGCGCCGGCCGGCACTCGGTGTGGCTGCCGACCTTCGGCGCCGGCTCGCGCTCCGTCACGCGTCCGATCGCGCGCCGCGACGGTACGCCGCTGTAGCGTTTCGCAGAAGGCCCGCAGCATGTCCGAGGAAACGGTCGACGTCCTGATCATCGGTGCCGGTGCGTCCGGTGCCGCGCTCGCCTGGAGCCTCGCCGAGACGCGGATGAACGTCCTGTGCCTCGAGCAGGGCGACTGGGTGAAGTCCGACGACTACCCGAGCAACGCGACCGACTGGGAGCTGCGCCGCCTCGGCGACTTCGGCTTCAGCCCGAACGATCGCAAGCTCGCGGCGGACTATCCGGTGAACGACTCCGAGTCGCCGATCGCGGCGTCGATGTTCAACGCGGTGGGCGGCAGCACGATCCTGTTCGCGGCGCACTTCCCGCGCCTCCATCCGTCGGACTTCCGGGTGCGCTCGCTCGACGGCGTGGCGACCGACTGGCCGCTCGACTACCGGTACCTCGCGCCGTGGTACGACCTGAACGAGCGCATGACCGGGGTGTCCGGGCTCGCGGGCGATCCGGCGTACCCGCAGGATCCGCCCAAGCGCCCGCCGCTGCCGCCGCTGCCGCTGGGACAGCTCGGCGAGACGCTGGCGCGCGGCTTCAACAAGCTCGGCTGGCACTGGTGGCCGTCCGACTCCGCGATCATCAGTCAGGACTATGAAGGCCGTGGCGCCTGCATCAACGCCGGCACGTGCATCACCGGCTGCGCGCAGGGCGCGAAGTCGAGCAGCGACGTGACCTACTGGCCGATCGCGCTGCGCAGCGGCGTCAAGATCAAGACCCACGCTCGCGTGCGCGAGATCACGCTCGGTGCGAACGGCCTCGCCGACGGCGTGATCTGGTACGACGAGAGCGGCCGCGAGCAGCGCCAGAAGGCGCACGTCGTGGTGCTCGCCTGCAACGGCATCGGCACGCCGCGGCTGCTGCTGAACTCCAAGTCGAAGGACTTCCCCGACGGTCTCGCGAACCGCAGCGGCCTGGTCGGCAAGAACCTGATGTTCCATCCCTACGCGATGGCGACCGGCGTCTTCGACCGGCCGCTCGAGGGATATAAGGGCGCGATCGGCTGCTGCATCATGAGCCAGGAGTTCTACGAGACCGATGCGAAGCGCGACTTCGTGCGCGGCTACTCGTTCGAGATCCTGCGCGGCCTCGGGCCGATGTTCACGGCGCTGATGGGCATGGGCTGGGGCTCGATCCCGTGGGGCAAGGATCACCACGGCGCCTACGCGGAGCTCTTCGACCGCACCGCGGGAATGGTGGTGATCGGCGAGGACCTGCCCGAGGAGTGCAACAGCATCACGCTCGATCCCGAGCTGAAGGACGCGAACGGCATCCCCGCACCGAAGATCAACTACCGGCTCGGCGACAACAGCCAGAAGCTGATGGCGCACGGCATCGCGCGCGCGAAGGAAGTCCTCGAGGCATCGGGTGCGAAGAAGGTCATCGAGGAGCCGCTGCTGCGTGTCGCGGGCTGGCACCTCATGGGCACCGCGCGCATGGGCACGGATCCGAAGACCTCGGTGGTGAACGAGTGGGGCCGCTGCCACGACGTCAAGAATCTGTTCATCATCGACGGCAGCATCTTCCCGACCGCCGGTGCCGTGAATCCGACCAACACCATCCAGGCGCTCGCGCTCCACGTCGCGGACGCGATGAAGAAGAACCTCGCGACCCTGTTCGACTGAGCGGAGCGGCACGATGAGCGACGTCCACCAGTTCTCCACGCACGAGCGCGACACGCTCGCCGCCGTGCTCGACCAGGTGATCCCGCCGAGCGCCGACGGCCGCCTGCCGGGCGCCGGCTTCCTCGCGCACGGCGCGCGCTTCGACGCCGTGATCCGCTTGCTGCCGGGACTCGACCTCGGCCTCGCGGGCGGCATCGCCGCCTGCGACGAGCACGCGCGCCGGCGCGGCGTGACCGACTATCGGGCGCTGTCCGACGCCGATCGCCTCGCGGTGCTGAACGAGGTCGCGGCCGCGGACCCCGGCTTCGTGCCGAGCCTCATGTTCCTCGCGTACTCCACGTACTACGTCGAAGACCGCGTCATCGCGGCGCTCGACCTCGAGCCGCGCCCGCCGCACCCGCAAGGCTACGCGATGGCCGCGAACGACCTCACGCTGCTCGAGCCCGTCCGCGCCCGCAGCAAGCTCTGGCGCGACGCCTGACCCGGCCGCGCGCCGCCTCGCCGGCGTCGTGCACGATCGCGTCGGTGGTCGCGGTCGGCCTCCGACCGCAGTCGCGATCCGTCCTTCCGACGCGCCGGCGATTGCCGCTCAGTGCTTGTGGAGACGCATCTTCCAGCCCGCAGGCGGGATCGGAATGCCGATCATCTTCCCCGGCCGGCGATGCTCGAAGCGTGCCGCGTGTCGTGCGAACTCGAGGTCGGGCCGGGCGGGAACGACCCAGTCGAGCGGCACACCGATCAGCAGAGCCGCTGCGAGCGCGACGCGTGCGAGCAGCTTGACGCGGATCAACGGGTCGGCGCACGCGGTCCACAGCAGCACCGCGAGCCAGGCGAGGATCGGCGGCGCGTAGTACCGGCCGCCGACGTACGGCAGCTTCATCCCCTCCCAGCGCGGCACGGCATCGAGCGCGGGGCCGGTCAGCGCGGCCGCGAGCGCCAAGGCTGCGAAGAGGCAGAGGAGGCGGAGCGGGGCCGAGCGCGACACCCACAGCGCCCGCGCGGTGAGGGCGAGCCCGCAGATGCCGGCGACCGGGACGGCGATGCGAAACGGCACGCCGCCGTGGTGCAGCAGCCCCGCGTAACCTTTGGCGCCGACGATGCCGGCGAGGAAGATCTGTCCGCCGAGGATCTCCACGAGCCGCAGCGGGGTCGCGCCGAGTGCGCTGGTCTCACGACCGGCGCCGCCGGTGACGAGATAGACCGTCGCCTGCACGGCCGCGGGCACGAGCAGAGTCGCGAGCAGCACCAGGCGCCGCGGCCGGCGGTCCCACCACCAGGCGAGTGCCGCGACCGGGACGAGCAGGACGCACGTTGGACCGCTGAGTCCGCCGAGCAGCAGTGCGAGCACGTCGAACGTCGCCCACGCGCGCGTCGGTGCGACGTCGGACACGACGACGAGCAGCGACAGCAGGGCGAGATGCGTCTGCACGTTGGTGACGTTGCTCTGGATCTCGAAGCCGTTCGGTGCCCCGATCCACAGCAGCGCGGCGAGCAAGCGTACCCGGCGGTCGGGCAGGATCGAGGCGAAGCGCGACGACGCGAGGAAGAACGGCGCCAGCGCCTGCGCCAGCACCGCCGCGACGTTGAACACCAGCGGCGCGTGGCGGAACGGCACCAGCAGGCTCGCCGCCGCGACCAGGCGCGAGAACGACTGCACATAGCCGGTCCACGGCGTGAGCAGCGCGCTCAGCGGGCCTTGATTGTACGCTTGCGCGAACCAGACCGTGCCGTCCTCGGCCCAGAACTGCGGATTGACGAGCCCGTCCGGCCGGCGCGAAGCGATCAGCGCCACCGCGAGGACGTACCAGAGCATGTCGTGCGGCCCGCGCTTCGTGGTGACGGCGGAGCCGGCGACCATGTCCCGGCGCGAACCTTCCGCCATGCTCGTCACGCCGGCTCCCGATACCGGTTGGCCTACCGGGCCGTCCACCGCGCTCGCGCCCGGCGTGCGCGGCGGGATCTCGTCGCACGCGCAGCCCGCCGCGCGATGGTGCAGGCGCACGTGACATCGTCGTCCGGCTTGACCGGATCGCCGCAGCGGCGGATGTTCGCGCGCGGATGGCGGCTCCGCACAGCTCGCACTGGGGCGCGTTCACGGCGCGCGTCGCGGACGGCGATCTCGACGCGATCGAGCCGCTGCACGATCCGGATCCGTCGCCGCTGCTCGCGAACCTGCCCGGCAGCGTGCGGCACGCGAGCCGCGTCGCGCGACCGGTCGCCCGACGTGGCTGGCTCGAGCACGGGCCGGGCCCGTCGCGCGACCGCGGGCGCGACGTCTTCGTCGAGCTGCCGTGGGACGAGGCGCTCGATCGCGTCGCCGGCGAGCTGCGCCGCGTGATCGACCGGCACGGCAACAGCGCGATCTTCGGCGGCTCGTACGGCTGGGCGAGCGCCGGTCTCTTTCATCAGAGCCAGCGCCAGCTGCACCGCTTCCTCGCCCTGCTCGGCGGCTTCACGTCGTCGCGCAACAGCTACAGCATCGGGTCCTCGATCGTGCTGCTGCCGTACGTAGTGGGCTCGGCCGGCGCCGTGTTCCGCAAGGCGACGTCGTGGCCGGTGATCGCGCGTCACACCGAGCTGCTGGTCGCGTTCGGCGGCGTGCCCGTCAAGAATACGTTCGTCGCCCCGGGCGGCATGGCGCGGCACGCGATCCGCGGCCATCTCGCCGACGCGCGCCGGCGCGGCATGGAGGTCGCGCTGCTCAGCCCGCTGCGCGACGATGCGGCGCGCGAGTGCGACGCGCGCTGGTATCCGCTGGCGCCGCTGTCGGACGTCGCGGTGCTGCTCGCCCTCGCGCACGTGCTGCTCGTCGAGGACCTCTACGATCGCGACTTCGTCGCGCGCTGCACGCACGGCTGGGAGCGCTTCGCGGCGTACGTGCGAGGCGAGAGCGACGGCACGCCGAAGACGCCGGAGTGGGCGGCGCATCTGTCCGGGATCGCGGCGGACGACCTGCGTGCGCTCGCGCGCCGCATGGCGCAGCGTCGCACGCTGATCACGGTGTCGTACTCGCTGCAGCGCGCCGAGCACGGCGAGCAGCCGGTGTGGGCGGCGATCGCGCTCGCGGCCCTGCTCGGACAGATCGGCCTGCCCGGCGGCGGCTTCGGACATGGCTACGGCTCGATGGGCGACCTCGGCAGCCCGAGCGCGCTGGTCGACCTGCCGATGGCGCCGCTGCTCGCGAACCCGGTGCGCGCGTTCATTCCGGTCGCGCGCATCGCGGACCTGCTGCTGCATCCCGGCGAGAGCTTCGACTACGACGGCAGACGGCACGTCTACCCCGACGTCCGCCTGGTCTACTGGGCGGGCGGCAACCCGTTCCACCACCACCAGGACCTGAACCGCCTGCGTATGGCGCTCGCACGACCCGACACCATCGTCGTGCACGAGCCGTACTGGACGCCGATGGCACGGCACGCGGACGTGGTCTTTCCGGCGACGACCTCGTTCGAGCGCAACGACATCGGCTCGGGGCGCGCCGACGCGCGCATCGTCGCGATGCACCGCGTGCTCGATCCCGTCGACGGCGCGCGCGACGACCACGCGATCCTGGCCGCTCTCGCGGCACGCCTCGGCGTCCATGCGGAGTTCACCGAAGGACGCGACGAGCGCGGCTGGCTCGAGCATCTCTATGCGCAGCTCGCCGATCGGCTGCGCGAGGCCGGCATCGCGGCGCCGTCGTTTGCCGAGTTCTGGGCCGCCGGCTCGCTCGCGATGCCGGACGTCGAGGCCGATCGCGTGCTCTTCGATGCGTTTCGCGCAGATCCCGAGCGCAATCGCCTGCGCACGCCGAGCGGGCGCATCGAGCTGTGGTCCGAGACGATCGCCGGCTTCGGTTACGACGACTGCCCGCCGCACCCCGCCTGGCTCGAGAGTGCCGAGTGGCTCGGCGCACCGCTCGCGCGGCGCTTTCCGCTCGCGCTGGTCGCGAACAATCCGGCGACCCGCTTGCACGGCCAGCTCGACGCGGGCGCGTACAGCCAGGCGTCGAAGGTCGGTGGGCGCGAGCCGGTGCGGATCCATCCCGACGACGCGGCGGTGCGCGGCATCACGGACGGTGACGTGGTGCGGCTGTTCAACGACCGCGGCGCGTGCCTCGCCGGTGCCGTGCTGTCGCGCGACGTGCGTCCGGGCGTCGTTCAGCTCGCGACCGGGGCCTGGTTCGATCCCGACGATGCCGCGGCCGAGCGCGCGACCTGCCGGCACGGCAACCCGAACGTGCTGACGCGCGACGTCGGCACGTCGCGCCTCGCGCAGGGCTGCACCGGTCAGCACGCGCTGGTCGAGGTCGAGCGCTTCTGCGGCGCGCCGCCGCCGGTGCGTGCGTTCGTGCCGCCGGCGATCGTGCCGCGCGTTTCTTGACGCGCGCCGAAGGGCGTATCGCCGACCGGCTCAGCGGCGCGCGGCGCCGCCCTTCTCCTCGAGCTCGGCCCAGCGCGCGTACAGGCGATCGACCGCGTCCTGCGCGTCCTGCAGCGCGCGATAGCGCGCCGCGACCTCGTCGGCCTGGCTCGCCACCGCCGGATCGGCCGCGGCCTTCTGGCACGCCTCGAGCGCCTCCTCGGCTTCCAGGATGCGCTCCTCCATCGCGTCCCACTCGCGCTGCTCGTGGTACGAGAGGCGCTTGACGGCCGGTGCGGCCTTCGCGCGCGCCGACGGTGCCTCGCGCCGCTCGCCCGACACGAGCGCGCGGGCCTCGTCCTCGGCGGCGCGGCG
>JAIEPK010000619.1 GCA_019749875.1 Candidatus Binatia bacterium
GGAAGGGTGTCGCGATGGCCTTCTTTCTTCCAGTCGCCGCTACTGGCCGTACACCACGTCAGCGGACACTAACTCGCCCGGCTCTACAAAGGCCGCGAAGACACCTGGAAATCGACCTCCGGGTTCGACGTCTGGGACTTAGCCGATCTGGCGCGCCGCGCCTTTGCGGCCGAGGCGTACATGCGCCAGCACTACTCCGTAGGCACTGATTCTCGGGACGCGGGGCCGTCCTCGGGTGGCCGACGTGCGCGGGGCTGAGGGTGCCGCGCTTTCCGATCTCGATGAGCCGGTCGTGCTACCTGCCCGCTTGCGCGTGTTCGTCGTTCGCGAACCGGCACGCGCGCGGAAGGTTGCCGTCACGGATGCCGCCACGGTCTTCCGGCTGTTTCGTCAGATGGCCGAGAGCTGGGACCGCGAGCACTTTCTGAGTCTCGCGCTCGACGGCAAGGGGCGGGCGATCGGATACGAGGAGGTTTCGGTCGGAACGCTGACTGCGTCCCTTGTCCATCCTCGGGAGATCTTCAAGTCACTCTTTCTCTTGAACGCGGTTTCGTTCGTCCTCGTGCACAACCACCCGTCAGGAGATCCGACACCGTCCGCTGAGGACGTCTCGCTCACGGCGCGGCTCCGCTCGGTTGCCGAAATCCACGGCATCAAGCTCGTCGACCACGTGATCCTCGGCGACGGTCGTTACGCCTCGATGATGGAGTTGGGACAGCTCTGATCCGGAAGGTTTACAGCCGTTCTCCGGCTGTCATGGTTTGCACCTGCGCTTTGCCTGGCCGCCTTTACGGAAGAGGTCGCACGTCACCCGGGAGATGCACCGCCCAAGCTGTGCATTCTCCGCCCTGGTCTTGGATGGTCATCGTCAGCCCCGTCTGTGAGACGCAGTCCTTGAGGATCCGGAAGAACGAACCGCCGCGGCTCAGCGGAACGGGATCGAGCACGAACGAGTCGATGACTGCGGCGCAGCCAGGCCCGTCACCTGGCTCGCCAGATATGGCGAGGCGGAGGCCCGGCTGGGTTTCGAGCGTGCTTCCGTCAGCTTCATACCGAATGGCCCGGATAGCGTACTCCGGGAAGCAGCCCTGGCTTAGGCACTCTTCGGTTTCGTAGACAGCGGGGAAACCCGGCGGGTCGTTGTTCCCGTCGATCCGACAGCGGCTGTCATCAGTTGGCGTCGGTGTGCGCGCGACCGGTTCCGTGTCGACTCCCGAGCCGCCGCAGCCGCAGACGACCGCGATCACGGCCATAGCGAGCAGGCCTCGAATTCCTGAGCAGAGCATCGTCGTGCACCTCGAAGGGAAAGTCGATTCGCACGGCCGAAAACGATTGAACACCCCTATTTGTGGGTAGCAATCCTGTACCTGATGCGGCATGAACCTGCCGCCAGATGATCCGGCGTCACGCTCACCGACACTTCGCATGCGAGAAGAGCAGCTCCTCAAACTAGTCGCCACGATTCATGAATCCGTGCTCGCGATCGATGGATGGCACGGCTTTGCGCGTGAGCTTGAGGAGACGATCTCGGGGACGACACTTTCCTTCCTCATGCCGACGCGGGCAGGTGACACCGTCTTGCAGGCGGTGCAGCGCGACGCACTTGACGTAGACATCAGCCTCCAGTGGTACGCTCCGAGCTTGGACGCCGAGTTTATCAGCTCGATGTTGGCTCGGTTTCGGTTCGAATCCGAGAACCCGTTCGTTGCGCCTGACGTCATCACCCCGGGGACCGACGTCCGGCAGACAAACGAGATCGTATCGCTCGACTTGGTCAAGAAGAGCACCCTCTACAACGAATGGATGCGTCCACAAGATCTAGCGCTAGGCCCCAATCTCGTCGGCTATCTTTACGCCGACGGCGCCCCCGACATCCCCGCACTTCATCTGTTTCGTCACCGCGGACGTCGCCCTTACGGCGCCAGCGAGAGGCGTGCGTTGTCACTTCTCCTACCGCACATCCGACAGGCAACCAGTGCGCGCTTCGAGCTTGCCGCAGTCAGAGAGGAGAAGCGGGCGCTTGAGGACGTCATCGACCGGCTGACCATCGGGATCATCCTCATTGACGCACGCGGCCGCATTGCTCACGCAAACCGTTCGGCGCTCGAGGTGCTGCGCACCCGAGCGGGCCTTGAAGAGCATCGTGGTGAGCTCAGGGCCCTAGACCCCGGCAGGACGCGCAAGCTTCAGGAACTCGTGCAGCAGGCAGTCAGGACGGGAGCAGGCGAGGGGATAGGAGCGGGGGCACCGATTGCGCTGCCGCGTCCGGGTCAGCGGGATCTCGTTGCGCTTGTGACGCCGCTCCGGATTCCTCGGCCATTCTATTACGGCCGCGCTCCGCTGGCCGCGGTATTCTTGACCGGTGTGCTCATGGATGACCTAGCGGTTGACCAGATCCTGCGTGCTATCTTCGGTCTGACACCTCGGGAGTCCGCGCTCGCGCGAGAAATTGCCGCCGGAAGAACTATTGAGGAGGCGGCCGCGCGGTTTGGTCGCGAGGTCTCCACGGAGCGAAGCCGACTGAAGGAAGTGTTCGCTAAAGTTGGTGTGACGCGTCAAGCTGAATTAGTCCATGCTGTCCTGTCGTTCTCAGCAGTAGGGAGAAACGACTCGATATGACGTCCGCGCAAACTTACAAGTCGCGCCGCTCGCTTTCTACCATTCCAGGAACAGCCAGAAGCAAGACTGCGGAAAGCCATACAGTTCCAAGTACTCGAGCCGCGACCCGAACACCCGGCCAGGTCCATAGCCATGGTGGACCAAAGGCAATGAGGATGACACCAGCAATAAACAGCCGGCGCGCAATTCGTCGCTTCGGCACAAATCGGAGCGTCAGTTTACAAGTTGGACAGACATACGGGGTCTCTGGCTCTGCCCACAGTGACCAGCTGATCGCCACCTTCGCTCTACAGTTCGCGCACTTCCATGAGGGTAGCATGCAATCACCCACGCATACTCGACCAATTCACTGCCAAAACTCATGCAGAATGGAGCACCTGCCGGCGCACTCGTCTGGTTGCCCGACGTCCTTGAGGACAATCATCGCGCACCGCTCTGTCGGTGCACTATTGGCCGCCGCACTGTCATTGATTCCAAATCTCGCGCTGGCGCACTCGTCGTGTCAAGTACAAAAGCTTCGCTCGGTTGCCCAAGCGATTCACGACGTCTTCGCATGTCAACGTCAGGCTGTCAGGGGCCAGGAGGAAGTAGCGACAACATGCGTCGACTTATCCCTTGGTCGCCTGCGTCGCGGGTTCACGAAGGCTGAGGCTCAACTGGATTGCATCTCGCGCGGCGATCGCGAGCTTATCGAGGATGAGCTTCGACAGATGCCCTCCGATCTTACCCGCGCCCTACTGCCAACGGAGGCGGTGCCGCCCAGCTGCTCGGCGCAGCTAGTCGGAGCAACGGGCCGCTATGCGGGGGTGTCAATACGCGCATTGGTGGCGGTGATGTCGGACCCTAATGCCCGACGCTTTGCAGCTCGACGCGGCCGCGCGGCGATGCGCTTTCTTAGGGTCTTCAGCGCGAACTCGCGTCCTGTGCATTGCGATGTTGCTATAGGCGCAAAGGAGGCGTTGCAGCTGGTTA
The DNA here is from genome assembly GCA_019749875.1 of Candidatus Binatia bacterium. Classification (GTDB taxonomy): domain Bacteria; phylum Desulfobacterota; class Binatia; order UBA12015; family UBA12015; genus VGTK01. Next base: position 3,592 of record JAIEPK010000619.1, read on the forward strand.
GCAGCGGACTCGGTAGGATCGAGGAACACTTGATGGGCTGTGAAAGGGTTTCGGCGGACGATTTTGCAGAGCGTTCATACGGCCCGTGGCTGGAGTCAATGAAGCATGCCAGGAAATTGGGATACCAACTCATTGACGACGCGCAACTGTGCCCCAGCCGTACTGATACTGAGGTTCAGATGGCTCGCGCCACGTTGCGCCGAGCGCCGCAAGGCGATGACTCAATTGAGGTGATGGCGCTCCCGTTTCTGGGGCACTCTGTGCTGCAGCGCCGAACTCTAGATGGGTCGATAGCGATATTTACACCGACTGGTGGAATTGCCGTCACCGCAGGCGGCGACTTCTCGGCGGTTGATGGTGAAGGCAACATCCCCAACGCAAGCCGCATGGCTCGCGCGGCGGCTGTGGATTGCTCAGACACGATCTGTAATTCAGGATACTCGCAGTTTTTCCAATGCTGGCAAGACTTCTGTTCGAAGGATGGGCGAAAATTCATTCAATGTAGCCTGATAGCTGCTCTCGCTGGAGAGGGAGTTACGATTCCACTGGCGATCATTCTCCAAGCAGGTCTCTTGAATGGGACCTGTAATACGCCAGAGGGAGCATCATGCAGCGTGGACCCTTCATGCTTATCAAGTGTATGTAGCGGCAACATAGGGACGTGTCGCCTGACGTACTGTTTGACGCGTGGCAGCGATCGGGCCAGGAACGGAACAGTCTGCGATGGCGAGGCGAGCGGGTTCTTCAATACGTTTCCTCGTTGTGGATTGAACCCAGAGTTTATCGCGCACGGTGTGTGTCAGAACGGCCAATGCCTTCCGAAGGGGGAGCGATGCCAGCCCATGGGAGCTACGTGTGTTGGCGAAGACGGCGAGGCGCGCTGTGTATCGGCGACACCAACGGCCGGGCCATCTCCCACGCCGACGAGCCCCGCTCCGTCCCCGACCCCTACTGGTGGAGCGACACCGACGCCGTCCCCAGACGCCTCTCCCACGCCGACCGGTGACGGTACGCCGACTCCTACCCCTGATGAAACACCCACTCCTGGCCCCTCGCCGACATCTGGGAACAGCTGGGGCGACCCTCACCTAACCACGTTCGATGGACTCGCGTACGACCTTCAAGCGGTCGGCGAGTTTGTGCTCGTTGAGTCGTTAGCTGACGACCTGAAGGTTCAGGTTCGAACGGCGCCCTTTGGGAACTCGACCGTCATATCAATCAATGTCGCGATTGCACTCTGGGTCGCAGGTGATCGCGTTGCCGTGTATGTGGACCGCGAGCCGCCGCTTTACATCCACGGAGTCCCCACCAGCCTCGCCGGGCCTCGAGTCCTAAGTGGCGGCGGAGTCGTAGCGCCACAGGGCAACGATTACCTTGTCACATGGCCTGATGGCAGTCGTGTGGCGATTCAACGCAGAAGCACTAATCTCGACGTTGTAATCGCGCTAGCGAGTGCCCGAAGTGGCGATGTGCGTGGTCTGCTCGGTGATTACAATGAATCACGTGAGAATGAATTGAAGACGCGGGAGGGCATCGCGCTGGAGCTGCCGCTGTCACGTGAGACGCTCTATGACGTCTACGCAAACTCATGGCGCGTAACTCAAGAAGGCAGCTTGTTTGACTATGTCGGCGGACAGTCGACAGCAACGTTCACGGACCGCAACTTTCCGCGCGCGATCGTAACATCGAGCAATGTACCCCCCGCCTCACGCGACGAGGCTGAAAGTACGTGCCGCGCCGCCGGCGTCGGAGACGGGGTTGTGTTAGAGAATTGTATTCTGGACGTTTCGCTCACCGGCGACGCAGCGTTTGCCGGAACCCCTGCAACAATACCAGATCCGGGGGACACCGTGGCTCCGACCTCAGATCTAGGTCCGGGTCTGCGGTTGCAAATGTTTGGACCGGTGGACATTCATGCCGCCGTCCCCTCTCACTTCGCGGGACTCGCCCCCAACGCCTTCACTGTAACACGCGCAGGCGCGACGCCTTTGACAGTCACCGAGACCATCGTCCCCGTGGTCAATGTGCCAAGCTCGCAGTTCGATACGGTGGCTTGGTATAATGTGGGTCCTAACGGCGTGATCGACCCGGGCAGTACTGTCAATGCTCCTCTGGGAGACGACATCAGCATCCAGCCGCCCGGCGGAAACGAAAACTACGGAGGTGTTCTGTCGGGATTCCTGTTCGTTCCCTACGGCGGGCCGGTCACGTTCAGCGTCGGCATCGACGATGCGTTTGATCTCGTCGTCAACGATCGATCCATTGGGTCATATCCAGGTGACACGGGATTCCGAACCTTCACGATGGATCCTGTGGAGGTGGCCCCCGGTCTTGTGCCGATCCGGCTGTACTTCGGGGAACACGGAGGCAATTCAAATGTGGTGCTATCGGCAATCGGAGGGGGGCTGTCCGGTAGCGTGCTGCCTGCGGAGCTGTTGTTTCATGCTGAGTAGGGTCGGGTGGGCCATTAGTGGCATATTCTCATAACGCACAGTAGCGTCTTGCGTGGACATCTCGGTGGAACAGGCGGACTGGGGCGGCGGAGCGAGACGAAGCACTGATCCCGCTCGGGCGGCTGCAAGACCGAGGCTTCCGGCCGCGCACACTTGGTGGCGACGGCAGCGACGCGGTGCGAGGTCCAACGGGCGCCACCGCGACGAACGCGGCATCTCGACGGTCCGTGCTCGCTCATCCGTGCGAGATGCTGAGATCCTCAGGGGATCGTTTAGGAGAACGCGTCATTAGCGACGAGCCAAGACTCGTCCGGGATGTGTCCTTTCTCAACCGCCTCGTGGTAGTGCATCTCGAAAAACATCACGGCCTGGTTGAGAGCGGCATCCTCGTTGTCGTTCCATGGACGGCTCGTCATATATGGGCCTGCTTGAGTCGGCGCATGGATGAAGTGGCTCTGTTCGAAGTGCACTCGTTCGGTACCCATCTCCTGGAACAGCCGGATGCGGATGACGGTCGAAAGTTCGCCCAGCCAAAAGCGGTACTCCGAGAGGAACCGGAGTGGTGTCTTGATAGTATCTCGCCGCAGAAGGGTTTCTCCATTCATTGACCAATTCTATCCCGTTCGCGGTCTGCTAGCTACCCTCGCGCGAGGTACGTAGTGAGCAGAACGAATCTGTCGTGACGCCCGGGCCGGTGCTATCGCGGGTTCGCAATGGCACGGTAGGTTGCTGGACGCTCCGAGATCCCGTTGCGCGCCTTCCGGTAGGTCGATCCTCGAACCGACGGAGAATCGCTCCGCGTGGAAGACAAAGCTCACTGGAATGCCTTCGAAGTCTCAATGAGCTTTAGCTCTGTCGTGTCGGACGCTTCCATCTCCGCTGTCCGGCAGAACCGCGTGCGGTTCTTGGCGCCCAGCCATCGCTCGCGTGGTTCGTGCTGATGTCCGACTCCTTCCTGGCTCGCCGTAAGCTCGCTATTCGACCCAAACTCCTCGGTCGTGAAAGCCATTGACGGTCAAGGTATGGCCCCTGCCCCCAAGTCGCGCTTGTCAGCGTATCATAAAGGACGTTATGATTCAAAGAAACGGAGGCTAATGTCACAGCAGGGGACTCGCAAAATAGCGCCGGCGGACGACGGAGAAGGCAAGCTGGGGCTTTGGGAAGTCGCCGTCGTTGCGAAGCAGCGCGCCGTGTCCGCCGAGATTCGTGGAAGCGTGCCGGGGGTCATCCTGCGTGCGGGCGCGCGCGCGGCTGAACGCTTCCTCGAATTCTTCACCGCGACGATCCGCAACAAGAATACCCGTGCGGCGTACGCGCACGCCGTGAGGCTCTTCTTCGAATGGCTCGACGAGCGTGGCCTCAACGAGCTGGTCGGTGTGAACCCCGTGGTTGTCGGCGCCTACATCGAGAAGCTCACCAGCGAGTACTCGAAGCCGACCGTGAAGCAGCACTTGGCCGCCATTCGTATGCTCTTCGACTACCTGGTCCTGGGCGGCATCCTACCCGTTAACCCCGCAGCCGTTGTCAGGGGCCCGAAACACAACGCCAAACGTGGCAAGACCCCTGTGCTTTCCGCCGAGGAGGCCAGGCAGCTTCTGGACTCCATCGAGACCGATACGCTAATCGGCCTCCGGGACCGGGCCCTCATCGGGCTCATGGTGTTCAGCTTTGCCCGGGTCAGCGCAGCCGTCTCAATGCGCGTCGAGGATTTCTTCTCGCAAGGCAAGACCTGGTTCTTCCGACTGCACGAAAAGGGCGGAAAGCGAAACGACGTCATCGCTCACCACAAAGCCGAGAGCTACCTGGACGCATATCTCGATGCAGCCGGAATCCGAGATGAGAAGTCGTCTCCCCTTTTCCGCTCTGTCCGGCGATGTGCAACGGCTGTCTCGGGAAGAGGGCTGAGCCGGACGGATGCCCTCCGGATGGTTTATCGGCGTACGAAGGCAGCTGGCCTTGCCACGCGCGTCTGTAACCACACGTTCCGCGCAACCGGAATCACGAACTACCTCGAGCAAGGCGGCAAGCTTGATGTCGCCCAAGAGATGGCGGGACATGAGTCGTCAAGGACGACTGGCCTCTACGACCGTCGCGAAGGATGTTGCCGCTCACGCTGGCTGAGGGGTTCGCGGACCGACTGGATGATGGTCATCGCTGAGGCTGAGCGACGGCGGTC
>JAIEPK010000162.1 GCA_019749875.1 Candidatus Binatia bacterium
CTTCAGCCATGGCGGCGACGCGCCCGCACGCTACGACCTGCTCCTCCGCCCCGACCTGCCGGCGACCGAGCGCAGCGAGCTGCACGTCAAGCACCCCGCGCCGGGTCGGCGGCCGGTGCTGCTGCTGTTCTGCGGGCTGGCGCAGCGCTTCGCGATGCCGCTCAACCTGGCGCACCGCTGGCTCGCGCGGCTCGGCGCACACGTCGTCTACCCGCGTGACTTCAAGCGCGTCTACTACCTGGCGGGCGTCGGCGGGCTCGGGGCCGGCTACGACGCGACCTGCGGCGCGCTGCGCGAGCTCGCGACGTCGCTCGACGCGTCGGGCATCGTCTGCCTCGGCAACTCGGCGGGCTCGTTCGGCGCGCTGAACCTCGCCCTCGATCTGCACGCGACCGGCGTTCTGTGCTTGTCGGGCCCGACGCGCATCGACCAGAGCCTGGGCGACGTGGAGCGCGGCTTCACCGACGCCGGCCTGGCGATCGCGAGCGTGCCGCGCGACCACCTCGACGTGCGCCGGCGCCTGGTCCGCATGCCGCGGCGGCCGCGGCACGTGCACGGCGCCGACAACGACGTCGATCGAGCCGAGGCCGCGAACCTCGCCGGCATCGGCGGCGTCGAGCTGCTGCCGATCGACGGCTGGTCGCGGCACAGCGTGGTCGAGGCGCTGATCCCGAGCGGCGCCTTCGACGCACACCTGCGCTGGCTGGTCGGGACGACTGCGCCGGCATGAGCACGCTGCGATGATCCTCGGCGTCCAGGTGTCCTGCGAGATGCTGGAGTGCGACGTCGGCGCGCTCGACGATCCCGAGATCGTTCGCGCGACGCTCGTCGCTGCCGCGGAGCGCGCCGGTGCGACGCTGCTTCAGGCCCGTGTGCATCGCTTCCCGTCCGGCGGCGTGACCGGCTTCGCCCTGCTCGCCGAATCGCACATCGCCATCCACACCTGGCCCGAGCACGCGTACGCGTCGGTCGACCTGTTCACCTGCGGCGCCTGCGATACACACGCCGCGGCGCGCGAGGTCGCACGACGCCTACGCGCGCGTCGCGTGCACGCGGTCGCGAGCACACGCGGACCGGCGGCGGCCGGCGCAGAAGCGCGCGAGGACACGGCCACGTCGGCGCGTCCCGCTCGGCCGACGGAGGATCCCGATGCGCTCGCCGGGTCCGCGACCTGGTACGCCGAGCCGTGGGGCGGCCACACCACGCTGCTGCTGCGCGGCGGCGCGCCGCTCTTCGAGCAAGCCACACCGCAGCAGCGCGTGCTGGTCATGGACTCGGCAGGGTGGGGTCGCGTCCTCGCCCTCGACGGACGCTTCATGGTGAGCGAGCGCGACGCGTTCTTCTACCACGAGATGCTCGCGCATCCGGCGCTCGCGACCGCGCCGTCGATCGCGCGCGTGCTGATCGTCGGCGGCGGCGACGGCTTCACGGCGAGCGAGGTGCTCAAGCACGCCGGCGTCGAGCGCTGCGTCCTGGTGGAGATCGACGGCGTGGTGATCGACGCGGCGCGACGCCTGCTCGCCCCGCAGCCGAGCCCGTGGCGCGACCCGCGCCTCGAGGTGCGGATCGAGGACGGCGTCGCGTTTGCGGCGCAGGTCGCGGCGGGCTCCTTCGACGTCGTCCTGATCGACGGCTGCGATCCGATCGGTGCTTCGGCGGTCCTGTTCGGCGAGCCGTTTCTGCGCGCCTGCCGTCGTGCGCTCGCGCCGGACGGCGTGCTGGCGATGCAGTGCGAGTCGCCGTTCTTCATGCCGGAGCGCTTCCGCGACGCGATCGCGACGCTGCGCCGCGTGTTCCCGCGCACCGCCCCGTACTGCGCGCCGGCGCCGATCTACGCGTCCGGACCGTGGGGTTTCGCGCACTGCGGGGCCACCGTCGAGGCGTGCGAGCCGCTCGCCGAGCGCGGTCGCGCGATCGGCGAGCGGACGCAGTACTGGACGCCTGCGATCCACCGTGCGGCGTTCGTCCTGCCGCCCTACGTCGCGCGCCTGCTGGTGGACGCTCCGTGAAACCGTCTCTTGACGTCAGCGCGACGGCACGCACTGCCGTCGCCGCGGCAGGTGCCGACCATGAGCCGCGGGGCGGCGCCGGTCTCGGGTGGCGGGAACGACGCCGAAGCCGCCGACCGCACCCCGGTCGTGGCGACCGTCGCCCGGCAGCCGGTGTCGGCCGAGCACGCGTCCCCGAGGTGCGGGAATTCCGCCGTCGGCGCACTTGCCGGCTCCGCGAGCCTTCCGCTGCGACAAGTGTCGACGACCCGGAGGTGGTCCGGCGGATCCTTGGCCACCTCGGGCTCCCGACCTCGATCGCGCCGCCGCGACCGCCGCGGTCACCGCCCGGGCTCACGCAGGCGTCATTCGACTGGGCGTGACGCGGGTGTCGTCATGGCTCGACGCGGCTGCCGACGTGAGTCGGGCGGTCGTTGTGCGTCTCGTTGGCCCGTTTTACGGGCCGGTCGTGGCACGACCAGGGCGGCGCGACGACGTCGCGGCCAGAGTTCCGTTGACGGGTGCTTTGTCCGCTGCGTACGTTGGTGAAACGGTAGGTGATGCGACGAGCCGTTGGGCCGAGCGTGAAGCGCAACTCGAACAGTCCGTCGCCGAGACTCTTCGACAGCGGCATCCTCGCCAACGACCCCAGCGCGACGAGCCGGTCGATCACCACGACCGTCCGCATCCACTCGACATCGTCGAGGGAGTCCATCCAGTCGGCCACCTCGTCGTGCAGCTCGACTTCGACCACGCGTCGCTACCGCATCAGTGCGATGATCGTACAAGCGCGATGATCTCATCACATCCCGCGCCGACGGGACCGGCCGGACTGATCTCTGGTGCGCCTGGCTGTGAGGTCAGCGTCCGGGTCTCGCGACGAGCGGTCGCCCGGGTGCCCAGTGTCAGGCGGCCGGCGCCCCGATCCGGTACCGGCTGGAGCGCCGCGCGGCTCGACGAGGTGCGCCGGACGCCGAGCGCCGGTCATCGCGAAGAGAGATCGCGCCGCACACGGCGCCAAGTCTCTTCGTAAATGGACGCGCGCGGGCCGACCGCGACGATCTCGATGATCGAGCCCGCGACCCTGTAGACGAGCCGGACTCGCCCGATGCGGTAGCTTCGCAGTCCGGCCAGATCATCGCGGAGTGCTTTGCCGACCGACGGATCCACGATGATGGCGTCGAGGGCAGCGCGGAGCTTGCGCTTCAGGTCGGGGTGGAGGCCCTGGATGAGCGACGCGACGTCCCCGGGGACCCTGAGTCGGCGCTCGGGCACGTGGGCTCAGTCCTCCAGAAGTGCGTCCAGCGTGTAGAGCTTTGCGCGGCCCCGCTTGAGCGCGCTCAGTCCGCGGCGGATCTCGGCGACGAGAGCGGTGTCGGAACGCACGGCGGCGGTCTCCTTGAGGCTCTCCAGATCGCTCGGGCTGACGAGGACGGCGGCGGCGCGCCCGTTGCGCGTGATGACGACCTCCTCGTCTCGGCCCTCGACCTCGTCGACCAGGCGGCTGAGATGCGCCTTTGCCTCCGACAGTGGCACTGTCTTCATTTCGCGACCGACTCCTGGTTGGTCAGAATCGTGACCAACCTAGGCAGGCGGGGAGTCCCTGTCAATCGGGCATCGGGCTTCGTCTCGGAGCGATCGATGGCGTGCGCTTCGACGAGGCCTGACTCGAATCGAGTCGCACCGGTCGTCACGATGTCGAGGACGCAGCCGAAGGTCGGCTACGACATGACCAAGGCGCGCCGCGCGCCGCGTGTACGAGCAGTCGGGTGTCGGTCCTTCGAGCGTCGACGTGGTCGAGCTGCACGACTGCTTCTCGGCGAACGAGCTGATCACGTACGAGGCGCTGGGTCTCTGCCCCGAGGGCAAGGCCGGCGAGTTCATCGACTCGGGTGCGAACACGTACGGCGGCAAGGTGGTCGTCAATCCGTCTGGCGGCCTGATCTCGAAGGGCCACCCGCTCGGCGCGACGGGTCTCGCGCAGTGCGCGGAGCTGAACTGGCAGGTGCGCGGGCAGCGGGCACCGCTCGCGTGACGGGACCGCGCGACGTCGACGCGCTCGCGACCTACCTCGGCGGCGGCCTGCCCGTCACCCCGCCGGCGCTCGACCGCATCACGCGCGTGCCGTGAGACGCCCGGCGCGCCGAGCAGCGAGCGGGCGGAACGTCGCCGCGAAGCTCGCGTAGCCGCGCAGCACGTTGTTGAGCGCGACCTCCGGCTCGCCGACCTCGATGCGCTCGACGCGCGCCGCCATCGCGCGCAGCAGCGACTGCATCTCGAGCTGTGCCAGGAACGCGCCGGCGCAGCGGTGGACGCCGTGCCCGAAGCCGACGTGGTCCTTCGCGTCGCGCGTCACGTCGAAGCGGTCCGGGTCCGCGTAGCGGCGCTCGTCGCGATTCGCCGAGCCGAACAGCACCAGGACGCGGCTGCCGGCGGGGATGGTCGTGCCATCGACGCGATGATCGACGGCGGCGAGACGGCTGAACGCGCGCACCGGAGCCTCGAGGCGCAGCGCCTCGTCGACCGCGCGCGCGACGAGATCGGGCTGCGCGCGAACGAGATCCCACTGCTCCGGGTTGCGGCCGAGCTGGTACAGCAGGTGGCCAGTGCCGAGGATCGTCGTGTCGAGGCTGGGCGCGATGTAGTCGATCAGCATCGTCGGCACGTCGCTCGCCCCGATCTGCCCTTCGTCGGCGGCGCGGAACAGACGCGCCGCCCAGCCGTCCGGACGGAGCGCGCTGCGCTCGACCGCCGCCGCGTACGCGATCATCTCGCTCACGGAGCCGAGCCCATTCTGCGCGCGCGCGTTCATCGGTCCGAGCGCGTCGAAGGTCGCGGCCGCCCAGTCGCGCATGCGCTCGCGGCCGCTCTCCGGCAGGCCGACCAGGTGCGACACGACGGCCACGGGCAGGTGCGCCGCGACGTCGGCGACGCCGTCGAACGAGCCGCGCGCCAGAAGGTCGTCGACCAGCGCGTCCGCGAGACGCTGGATGTCGTCCTGGATCTCGCGCACCGCGCTCGCGGTCATCGGCCGCATGACGACGCCGCGCAGCTGGCGATGCAGCTCGCCGTCGCTGGTCAGCGTGATGCGCGAGTCCGGCACGTTGAGCGCGTCGTTCATCGCGACGCCGTGCCCGGACAGCAGCACGTCGCTCGCGAGCAGCGCCGCGCGCACGTCGTGGAAGCGGCCGATCGCCCACGTCTGGTGCGCCGTCAACCACACGGCCGGGCCGCGGTCGCGGATCGCGCGGTAGCTCGGGTACGGGTCGAGGATCGCCTGATCGGTGTACAGGTCGGTGTCGAGCTCGGGGCGTCCGCTGCTCATGCGCGTCCCTCTGAATCTGCGGCCAGCCGGGGAAAGAGCCGCTCGGTGTTGCGGCGCAGCGCCGTGACGAGCGCGCCGGGCGTCTCGCCGACGCCGTCGAGACGCTGCGCGTTCAGCGCCACCGCGAACTCCGGCGTGAACGGGTGGTCGCTGCCGTAGTGCAGGTGCTCGAGCGCGGTGATCGTCAGCAGCGCGTCGAGCTGGCGCGGCAGCGGGAAGCCCGCGAGATCGTAGTGCAGGCGCGCGACGTCGCGCAGCACGTCGACCGACGGATCGACCTGCAGCAGGAGCGCGAACGCGCTCACCCGGTCGACGATCAGCGGCAAGGTCGCGCCGCCGTGCGGCACGATCAGCTCGACGTCGGCGTGACGCGCGATCGTGCCGCTCAGGACCAGGTCGACCACGGCGCGCGTGGTGTCGAACAGGAACTCGAGCATCGGTCGCGGCCGTCCGAGCGACGTGTGCTGCCAGCACGCCGGCGAGGTCGGATGGAGGAACACGCGCGCGCGCCGCCGGTTCAGCTCGCGGAACACCGGCTCGAACGATGGGTCGCCGAGGTACGTCCCGCCGACGTTGGTGAGCAGCGCGAAGCCGTCGGCGTGCAGGCGGTCGCAGCCGTGCGCGATCTCGGCGAGCGCCGCGTCGACGTCGGGCAGCGGCAGCGACGCGAGCAAGCCGAAGCGTCCCGGATGGTCGACGACGGCGCGGCGGCCGACCTCGTTCACCTCGCGCGCGAGGTCGCGCGCGGCGCTCGCGTCGCCGAAGAACACGCCCGGCGACGAGATCGACAGCAGCGACGTCGCGATGCCGAGACGGTCCATCATCGCGACGTGCTCGCCGGCCGACCACTCCGGGATCTGCGGGAAGCCGTCCGGCCGGTCGTGACCCGCGGCCTGCAGGGCGGACCGGTACGCCTCCGGCAGGTAGTGCGCGTGGACGTCGATCTTGTCGGAGATCGTCGAGCTCATGGATTACTGTCTGATCATCTGATCAGGCTTTCGTCAATCCCATTCTCGTGCGATCAGGAGGTCGTGGCGAAGACGAGCGCGAGGAAGAGTGCGAAGACGCCGCCGAAACGTCCGGCGCGGACCACGCGTCCGTCCGCGGACCCGACCCGCGACCGCATCCTCGCGGCCGCGGCCGACCTGTTCTCCGACCGCTCGTTCGCCGGCGCGAGCACCCGCGAGATCGCCGCCCGGGCCGGCGTGACCCAGCCGCTCCTCAACTATCACTTCCGCTCCAAGGACGACCTGTGGCGCGCCGTCGTCGTCGCGTTGTTCGACCGGCTGGCGCGCACGCTCGACGAGCGCACGCGCGGCCTGCGCGGCGTCGATCCGCTCACCAGCGCCAAGCTCAGAGTTCGCGAGTTCGTCGTCTTTTCGGCGCACAACCCGCAGCTGCACCGGATCATCATGCAGGAGTCGAAGGCGGACGGACCGCGCATGGACTACATCGCCGAGCACGTCCGCCCGTTCTACGCGGCGACCACCGCGCTGTTCGCCCGCCTGGCGCGCGAGGGCACGGTGCCGCCGATCGCGCCGGCGCACCTGTTCTACATCCTGACCGGCGCCGGTCCGACGATGTTCGTGCTCGGCCCGGAGTGCCGCCGGCTGAGCGGGCTCGACCCGACGTCGGACGCGGTGATCGAGGCGCACGCCGACGCCGTGTGCCTGCTGCTGTTCGGTCGCTGACCCGCACGAAATTCGCGGACGACGCGTCCGACACGCCCGTTCGACCTGGTGGGAACGGTCGCGGTCGCCGCACGCCGGGTAGATTTCGACACCCTGACGGACAAAATTTCGCTTGCGGCGGCCCGGAAGCCTCAAGCTCGCCGCGGCGGGCTCCGAACTTCAGCCCGAAGGCGTTGCTCGGGGCGACTCCGGCGTCCAGGGGCGCACAGGCCCGGATGCGGGGGCGAAGATGGACGAGCGGAGAGGTCGGAAGCCGGCGGGGTGGCAGAGCGCGCGCGCGGCGGGGTTCGCGCTCGCGACCGCGCTCGCCGCATGCAGCAGCGGTGGCGGAAGTGGCAGCTCGACTGACGACATCCAGTGGACGCCGCTCGAGGAGGCGTACGAGATCGTCGACACCGGCACGGTGATGACCGCGCCGCAGGAGCCGCTTCGACCTTCAAGAGCTCCGACGACCCGAGCACTCCCACCGACGACGCCATTCCCGACGACGTCTGGCCGGACTAGACGCCGCCGGAGGCGTACACCAAGAACACCACCCGCAACCTGGAGTTCAACGAGTCGCGCTTCATCGCCTCGCCCGGCATGCCCGACGGCGAGACGAGCGACCTCACGACGAGCGACGGCTACACCTGGGGCGCGATGTCGAAGGTGATCAACGCGATGTGGCCCGACGTCCATACGGACTACACGGGGCTCGCCGCCGTCAATCCGTACTACGCGGGAAACCTGGTCACGACGCCCGGCCCCGAGGTCGTCAAGGTCGCGGCGAACTTCAAGGCGCAGGACATGAAGTTCTACGCCAACGAGAACGGCGAGGCGCCCGGGACCGCCGGCGCGTTGCCGCTGGACCGCTACTTCATCGTCGACCAGTGGGGCAACGAGTACGTCATGCACGCCTCGGGGCAGCTCGATCAGGACGAGGTCGGGCAAGCATTCGCGAATGCGGTGCTGCCGCCGGGATGGACGAAGTCGACCCGCCAGCTCGCCGAGGATCTGATCCTCGAGCCGGCGCACGGCGCCGACGGCAGCTACCACTACCTGATCTTCCGCGACAGCGCGGACAATACCTACCACCAGATCGGCTGGTCCGATGTCGGCTCGCTCGCGGCGCAGGTCGAGGGGATGCCGATCTGGGGCGGCTCGTCGGACGACGTGCTGGCCGCACAGGCTCGGCTGGTCGCTCGCCGGAGCGAGCGGACAGCGCGGCGCGATCGCGAGCTTCGCCCCCGCGGCCCGGCTCACCTCGGCCATGCGCCGCACCAGCGCGATCAGCTCGGTGCGTGCCCGCGCGCGCCGCGTCGCCGC
>JAIEPK010000646.1 GCA_019749875.1 Candidatus Binatia bacterium
ATTGCCCAGCCGGGGCGCCGTCGCCGGGACCGCCGGCCCGCGGCCGGGCGCCGGCCGCACGGCCATGCCCCTGCGCGCCGCTGGCAGGGCGGGGCTTGACTGAGCCAAACGTGCACTTCAAAAGACTATTTGAAACCTTCGTTTCATGTCCTCCGCATCCACCAGAGCAGCCGACACGCGCAGCCGCCTCCTCGAGGCGGCCGGTGAGGTGTTCGCCGAGCACGGCTTCCGCACGGCGACCGTGCAGGAGATCTGCCGCCGCGCCGACGCCAACATCGCCGCGGTCAATTACCACTTCAGCGACAAGGAGCAGCTGTACCGCGAGGTGATCCGGTACGCGGAGGAGCAGCACGGCGCCGCGCATCCGCGCGCTCTCGCCGCGAGCGCCTCCGCGGAGGAGCGCCTGCACGCGCACGTCGAATGGTTCCTGCTGCATCTGCTCGACGAGGGCCGGCCGGCCTGGCACGGGCGGCTCATGGCGCGCGAGATGATCGAGCCGACCGCCGCGCTCGACGAGCTCGTCGACGGACACATCCGCGAGAGCAACGACCGGCTGCTCGGCATCGTGCGCGAGCTGATGGGCGCCGCCGCGACCGACGAGCAGGTCCGCACCTCGGCCTTCAGCATCACCGGCCAGTGCCTGTTCTACCGGCACTGCGAGCCGGTGATCGCGCGCCTGCATCCCGACGTGCGCATCGGTCGCGCGCAGGTCCCGGCGCTCGCGGAGCACGTGACGCGCTTCTCGCTCGCGGGCCTGGCGGCGATCGCGTCGTCCGCGAAGCCCTCGCGTCGCACGGCTTCCGCGCGGCGCAGGAACGGCCGCGTCCGTCGCGCGGCCGCACGGAAAGGCCACGACTCGTGAACCGCATCGCGATCAAGATGCTGGTCGGCGACCGCGCCAAGTACCTCGGCATCGTCATGGGCATCACCTTCGCGTCGCTGCTGATCACGCAGCAGTCGGCGATCTTCGTCGGCCTCATGACGCGCACGTACAGCGCGATCACCGACCTCCGCCTGCCCGACGTCTGGGTGATGGACCCGAAGGTCCAGTTCATCGACGACATCAAGCCGATGCAGTCGACCAAGCTGCTCAATGTGCGCGGCGTCGAGGGCGTCGAGTGGGCGGTCCCGCTCTACAAGGGCCTGCTGAAGGCGCGCCTCGACAACGGCAACTTCCAGACGGTGAACGTCATCGGTCTCGACGACGCGACCCTGATCGGCGGGCCGCCGACGATGATCGAGGGTCGTCTCGCCGACCTGCGCCGCAACGAGGGCGTGATCGTCGATGCGGTGGGTGCGGCCGACAAGCTCGCGAAGCCGCCGCGCGAGCCCGGCGGTCCGCGCGTGCCGCTGACGGTCGGCGACACCCTCGAGATCAACGACCGCCGTGCGACGGTGGTCGGCATCTCGAGCAACAGCCGGACGTTCCAGTCGCAGCCGATCGTCTACACGACGTACTCGCGCGCGCTCGGCTACGCGCCGCCCGAGCGCCGCCTGCTCTCGTTCGTGCTGGTGAAGGCGAAGCCCGGTCAAGACCTGAAGCAGCTCACCGAGCGCATCACCCGCGTGACCGGCCTCGCGGCGTACACGCGCGAGGACTTCGAGAAGCTCACCGTCAACTACTTCATGAAGTACACCGGCATCCCGATCAACTTCGGCATCGCGGTCGTGCTGGGCTTCATCGTCGGCACCGCGATCGCGGGCCAGACCTTCTACAACTTCACGCTCGACAATCTGCGCCAGTTCGGCGCGCTGAAGGCGATGGGCGCCCAGAACGGCACGCTGCTGAAGATGATCCTGCTGCAGGCGGTGACCGTCGGGCTCATCGGCTACGGGCTCGGCGTCGGGCTCGCGTCGCTGATCGGCTACGTGTCGCGCGGCAGCGAGCTCGCCTTCCGCATGCCGTGGCAGCTGCTCGCGGTCAGCGGTACTGCGGTGGCGATCATCACCGTGTTCACGGCGCTGCTCAGCATCTGGAAGGTGATGCGGCTCGAGCCCGCGATCGTCTTCAAGGGCTGATGCGATGACGACTGCACGAACCAGCGATCTCGCGGTCCGCTGCCGCGGCATCACCAAGACCTACGGCACCGGCGACGCCAAGGTCACCGCGCTGCGCGGCGTCGACCTGGACGTTCGGCTGGGCGAGCTGCTGATGCTGGTCGGCCCGTCGGGCTGCGGCAAGACCACGCTGATCTCGGTGCTGGCCGCGATCCTCGATCAGGACGACGGCGAGTGCATCGTCCTCGGCCAGGACGTGCGCCATCTCGGCGCGCGCGCCCGCGCACGCTTCCGCGGGCAAACGATCGGCTTCGTGTTCCAGCAGTTCAACCTGCTGCCGACGCTGAGCGCGGTCGAGAACGTCGCGGTGCCGCTCTTGATCAACGGCGTGCCGCGCAAGCACGCGCTCGAGCGCGCGGCGGAGGTCCTCGACGCCGTCGGGCTCGGTGCACGCGTCAAGTCGCTGCCGTCGCAGCTGAGCGGCGGCCAGCAGCAGCGCGTGGCGATCGCGCGCGCGCTCGCGCACGAGCCGCAGCTCATCGTCTGCGACGAGCCGACCAGCGCGCTCGATCACGAGACCGGCCACAACGTGATGGAGCTCATGCGCCGCGTCGCGACCGGGCCCGACCGCGCTCTCGTCGTGGTCACGCACGACGCGCGCATCTTCGAGTTCGCCGACCGCATCGCGCGCATGGACGACGGCCACATCCTCGAGGTCGTGGCCGGCCAGCACGCGCGCGGCAACGGACAGGAGCCCCACCAGCCATGATGCGCACGTCCGGACCGCCATCCACGCCGATGCTCCGCACTCCCGGACAGGAGTCCCAGAGATGATCCGCAAGTACGTCCTGCCGCTGATCGCGGCCTTCGGTCTCGCCTTCGCCATCGTCAGCGTCGTGCGCGGCAGCCAGCCGGTGCCGGCGGCACCGCCGGTCGCGCAGCCCGCGAAGCCGCCGTTCTCCTCGTACGTCGCCGGGGCGGGCATCATCGAGGCCAGCAGCGAGAACATCGCCGTCGGCAGCCCGGTCGGCGGCATCGTCACCAAGGTCCACGTCAAGATCGGCGACGTCGTGCAGGCGGGCGACGTGCTGTTCGAGATCGACGACCGCGATCTGCGCGCGATGCGGCTGCCGGCGGTGGCACGCGTCAAAGAGGCGGAGGCGAGCCTCGCGCGCTCGCGCGTGCTGCTGAAGCTCGCCGAGAGCGTGCCCGACAAGCGCGCGATCAGCGCCGAGGACCTGAGCAACCGCCGCTCCGCGGTCGCGATCGACGAGGCCACGCTGGAGGCCGCGAAGGCGCAGGTCGAGCAGATCGACATCGAGCTCGACCGCCGTCAGGTCCGCGCCCTGGTGCCCGGCCAGATCCTGCAGGTGAAGACGCGTCCGGGCGAGTTCGCCGCGGCCGGTGTGATGGCCACGCCGCTCATGCTGCTCGGCAACAACGACAAGCTGCACGTGCGCGTCGACATCGACGAGAACGACGCGTGGCGCTTCGCCAGGGCGCCAGCGCCGTCGCGTTCGTGCGCGGCAACCCGGAGCTCGAGACGCCGCTGCACTTCGTGCGCACCGAGCCCTACGTCGTGCCGAAGGTCTCGCTCACGGGCATGAGCAGCGAGCGCGTCGACACGCGCGTGCTGCAGGTGATCTACAGCTTCGACGAGGGCGCGCTGCCGGTCTACGTCGGGCAGCAGATGGATGTCTTCATCGAGGCTCCACCGATGGAGACACGTACGTCTCCTGCCGCTCCTGCTGCGTCGCCCGGGGCTTCGTCGTGATGCGCTCTGCTCGTGACGGTGGCGACGTCGTGCCGGGCGCGGCTGCGCGTGGTGGCGACGTCGTGTCGGGCGCGGTTCTCGCCGGGCGCACGGAGGGAGTGGTTCGCGCCGTTCGAGCGTTGCGTGCGGCCGGTGCGCTCGCGGTCGTCTTCGCGCTTTCGTCCGCGCTCGCGGGGTGCATGGTCGGGCCGGACTTCGTGCGGCCGACGCCGGACGTGCCGGATCGCTTCGCCGAGGCGCCGCAGCACGACGTCGCGGCGGGGCCGCCGTCGCGGTGGTGGCAGGCGTTCGGGGATCCGGAGCTCGACGCGCTGGTCGATCGCGCGGTCGCGGCGAATCTCGATCTCGCGGTCGCGGAATCGCGCATCCGCGAGGCGCGTGCGGCACGCAAGATCGCGGCGGCGCCGCTGTTTCCGATGCTCGACGGCTCGGCCGGGCTGACCCGGCAGTGGCAGAGCGAGAACGCGGGCTTCGTCGGCGGCGGTCCGGTCGGCGATCTCGGCGGCCAGCCGTTCAACCTCTACGAGGCGGGCTTCGACGCGAGCTGGGAGATCGACGTGTTCGGCGGCACGCGCCGCGCGGTCGAGGCCGCGGACGCCGATGTCGCCGCGTCGGTCGAGCAGCGCAACGACGTGCTCTTGACGCTGATCGGCGAGGTCGCGCGCAACTACGTCGAGCTGCGCGGCTACCAGCGCGAGCTCGCGGTGGCGAAGGGCAACGTCGCGACGCAGGAGGACACGCTGACGCTCACGCGCGCCCGCTTTCAGGGCGGGCTCGCGAGCGATCTCGACGTCGCGCGGGCCGAAGCCCAGGTGCGCACGACCGCAGCCCGTCTGCCCGCGCTCGACACCTCGATCCGCCAGTCGATCCACCGCCTGAGCGTGCTGCTCGGCGACACGCCGGGCGCGCTGCTCGCCGAGCTGACGCCGCCGGCGCCGATCCCGCCCGCCCCGCCGGGGCTGCCCGACGGCCTGCCGTCGGACCTCGTACGGCGTCGGCCCGACGTGCGCCGCGCCGAGCAGGAGATCGCCGCGACCACGGCGCGCGTCGGCGTCGCCACCGCCGACCTGTATCCGCGCTTCTACTTGACCGGTGCGACGGGGCTGCAGAGCCTGCAGGCGAGCGACTTCTTCGAGGGGGCGAGCAAGTTCTGGTCGTTCGGCCCGCAGATTCAGTGGCCGATCTTCCAGGGCGGCCGCATCGTCGGCAACATCCGGGTGCAGGAGGAGCGCGAGCAGCAGGCGCTGCTCGGCTGGCGGCAGACGATCCTCGGCGCACTCGAAGAGGCGGAGAACGCGATCGTCGCCTACACCCGCGAGCGCGAGCGCCGCACGACGCTCGCCGCCGCGGTCGACGCCAACCAGCGCGCGGTCGACCTGGCCCAGGCGCTCTACACGCGCGGCCTCACCGACTTCCTCGACGTCCTGCAGGCGCAGGGTAACCTCTTCTTGACGCAGACCGAGCTGGTGCGCAGCGATGCGAGCGTGTCGGCGAGCCTGGTCGCGCTCAACAAGGCGCTCGGCGGCGGCTGGCAGACCTACCTGCCCGCGCCGGATGGGCGTGGAAACGACGCGGTTGTGGACGCAGCACCCGCACCGCTAGCGTGCGCCGCATGCGATCCGACGAGCGCCGCCTCGAGGAGCTGATCGAGCTTTCCGACCTCAACTTCGTCGAGGCCACGCGCGATCTCGCGCGGCGCGCCGGCGGCGCCGTCCACGACGAGGACGGCCTCATGCTGTTCGCCGGCAATCACCCGCTGCCGGTGCTGGTGAACGGCGTGTTCCGCACCGGACCGCAGCTCTGCGACGCGGCGACGGTGCTGGCGCGTGCGAACGCGTTCTTCGCAGCACGCGGACGCGGCTACAGCGTGCTCTGCCGTGCGCACGCCGACGCCGACCTGGCGGCGGCAGCGGCCGACGCGGGATTGCTGCAGTTCGGAGATTCCCCGGCGATGGTCCTCGAGCAGCGCCTGCCCGATGCGACGCCGCCGCCGGGCGTCACGCTGCGCCGCGTGGACAGCGACGCCGACGCGCGCGCCTTCGGCGACGTCATGGGGAACGCGTATGCGACCTACGGCATGCCGGCCGAGTGCGGGGCGGCACTCGTCGGCACGCTCGACGTGCTGCGTGCGCCGCACGTGGTCACGTTTCTCGCGGAGGTCGACGGCACGCCGGCGGCCGGCGCGATGGTGGTCGTCACGCACGGCGTCGCGGGCATCTACTGGGTCGGGACGCGCCCCGAAGGACGCGGCAAGGGGCTCGCGGAGCTGTGCACCCGCGCCGCCGGCAACGCCGGCTTCGACCTCGGCGCGCGCATCGCGGGACTGCAGGCGTCGGTCATGGGCGAGCCCGTCTACCGCCGCATGGGCTACGTCGAGGTGACGCGCTACCCGAGCTTCGTACGCATGGAGCCGCCCGCGTCCGCCTCCGCGTAGCTCGCGAGGTGGGCGTAGCGTCGCGCGCGCTCGACGACGGCGTCGGCGAGCCCATCGGGCCATGCGGTGCGCCGGCCGCTGCGCGTCGGCTCCGGGAACACGACCGACCGGCAGCTCGCGAGCCAGCCGGGCTCGGGCGCGAGGCCGAGGAACGCGCACAGCGCGCGCAGCGTGCCCTCGGGATCGCGCACGAAGTCCTCGTGCCGCACCGTGATCAGCTCGTCGTAGGACCAGAGGGCGCTGCAGCGCTCGAGCGTCGCGCAGTGCGCGAAGTAGTAGTCGGCGGCGTCCGCGAGCGTCATGCCGTGCCAGCGCGCGATCGCGGCGACGTTGTCGAGCGGATCGCGCACCACGTGGATCAGGCGCAGCGGCACGCCGGTGAGCGTGCGCGTGCGCTGCAGGAGATCGGGGTGCTCGCCCAGCGCGCGCGTCACCGCGCCGCCGCGCTTGTCGCCGATCACGCGCAGCGTGCGGAAGCGCCCCTGCCACTGCCCGGGCACGCGGTAGTCGTAGTTGGTGCGTGAGCCGCGCAGGTGGAACCAGCGCGCGCGCGCCACGATGCGGGCGTACAGCCGGTCGCGGCCGATGCCGCCGAGGATCAGCGGCGGCGCGTTCAGCTCGTGCGCGATGACCGCGTCGGGGTGCGCCTCGAGCATCGTGCCGACGATGCTGTGCCCGCTGCGCGGATAGCCGAGGAACAGGCAGAAGCGCTCGACGCGCGCGAAGTCGTCGCGCAGCCGGCGCGCGAGCCAGGCGCTCCAGGCGTCCTGGAGGAGGCGGTAGGCGGCGTCGCGCACCGCGCGATCCTATCGCGGCCGCCCTCGATCGGATAGCGTCCGCCGCCGCGGGAAGCGGGCGCATGCAGGGCAGAGGAGCGATCGTCGTCGGCGGCTACGTGAACGCGCTCGGGATCGTCCGCGCGCTCGCGGCGCGCGGCATCCCGTCGGCGGTCGTCACGACGCAGCCGTGGGACCTCGCGCAGCGCTCGCGCTGGTGCATGGCGTCTCGTGAGGCGCAGGGGCTCGACGAGCATCCGGAGCGGATCGTC
Organism: Candidatus Binatia bacterium; assembly: GCA_019749875.1. Lineage (GTDB taxonomy): Bacteria > Desulfobacterota > Binatia > UBA12015 > UBA12015 > VGTK01. The sequence continues at coordinate 7,255 of JAIEPK010000646.1, forward strand.
GCCGCGCTCGACCCGTGGCGCACGCGCTTCGCCGGCTGGGCGTTGCTGCCCACCACCGACGACGCGCTGGTGGCGCTCGCGCGCCACCGCGACGCGCTCGCCGCGAGCTTCCGGCCGATCACGCCGCCCGAGGAGGTCGTCACCCGTCTGGTCGACAAGACGCAGCTCCTCGGCGCCGCGCGCGCGGCCGGCATCGACGTGCCGCACTGCTGGGGGGCGGCGACGCCGGAGAGCGCTGCACGTCCAGACCTGTGCTTTCCCGTACTCGTCAAGCCGGTGGTCGGCTACCGCTTCTTCGCGCGCTTCGGCGTCAAGCTGCTGGTCGCGCGCGACGCGGCGGAGCTGCGCGACGCCGTCGCCCGGGTGGCGGCGTCCGGCATCCCGTGCGAGCTGTTCGACTTCGTGCCCGGCGGCGACGACCGCATCTGGACCTACTCCACGTGGATCGCTGCCGGCGGTGAGGCCGCGCCGGGTGTCACGGTGCGGAAGATCCGGCAGAGCCCGCAGACCTTCGGAGTCGCGCGCGTGGCGCGCGTCGTCGACGACGTGCCGGGACTGCGCGACGCGACCCTCGCCGTGGCGCGCGCGATCGGGCTCCGCGGCGCGGTGACCTCGGAGTTCAAGCGCGATCCGCGCGACGGGCGCTTCCGCTTCCTCGAGATCAACGGCCGCAGCGTGATCTACAACGCGCTGCTGCGCCGCGCCGGGCTCGACGTGGCGGAGCTCGCATGGCTCGAGCACGTCGAGCGGCGCCCGGTGCGCGCGCGCAGCAATGGCTGGCGGGGAACGTGGATCAACCTGCACGCCGACGTGCTGCACGCCCTGCTGCGCCGCGACGATCGGCTCGACGTGCGCGCGTTGGTCGCTCCCTACCGGACGCCGCTGGTCGAGGCGGTGTGGTCGTGGAACGATCCGGCGCCGTTCGCGGCGCAGTGGGGACGGACGTTCCGCCAGGCCGCGCGGAGCTTCAGCGCGAGCGGGACGGCAGCGCGACGACCGCGCGAAACTTGACCGGCCCATCCTGCGTGCGCGGCGCCGCGCGCGCGACGTCGATCACCGGCTCGGGCGCCAGCAAGCGTTCGAGCGCCGCCAGC
>JAIEPK010000025.1 GCA_019749875.1 Candidatus Binatia bacterium
GTCGAGCGCAGCCGCCTCGCCGAGCGCCTGCCGCGCCGCGACCTGCCGGCCGCTCCGCGTCGTGCGCCGCACGGCGCCGTCGAGGCCGAGGCGCGGATCGAACGACACCACGGGCGCATCGCTGCCCATCGCCACCAGCACGCCCGCGGCACACAGGTCGTGCAGCGGGTAGAGCCAGTCGTGCAGCGGTCCCTCCACCTCGCGCAGGTACTTGTCGCCACGGCACACGACGAACGCGGGCTGCGTGACCACCGCGACGCGCGCCCGCGCGATCCGGCGCACGACCTCCGGCGGACAGAGCGATGCATGCTCCAGACGATCGGGAGCTCGATCGTCACCGGCCCGCGCCGGCGCCGCCGCGAGCGCATCGAGCACCGCGACCACGACGTCCGGCTCGACCGCATGCACCGCGACCGGGAGCCCGAGCCGGCGCGCGCGGCCCAGCCGATCGAGGAAGCCGGCCGAGTGCACCTCGTCGGTCGAGCGCGCGAGCAGCTTGACGCCGGCGATCGCGACGTGTCCCGCCGCGGCGCGCCGTGCCGGTGCCGCGTCTTCCGCATCCTGGACGAACGCCCGCACGCGCTGCGGCAGATCGCCCGCCGCGACCGCCTCCGCGAGACGAGCCACACGCGTCGCGTCGTTGCTCGCCGTGACCTCGTCGACGTGGACGACGCCGAGTCGCGCGAGATGCGCGCCCACCGTGCCGAGCCCGCGACCGAGCGCCGCCGCATCCACCGGCCCGACGATCCGCGTGAGCTCGGGCTCGAGCCCGAATGCGACGCCCGCGGGACGTCCGTCCGGGGCGCGTGGTGCGACGTCCGCCGACGGCAGGCCGACGGCCTGCTCGACGCGCGCCCAGCCCGCAGAGTTGAGCAGCGTCGCGTGCCGCGTCGCATGACGGAGGCGGAGCGGATGCGACGGGACGGCACGGTCGAGCTCGGGACGCGTCGGGTGCCGACGCTCCGCGAGCCATGCCTCGTCGTACCCCGAAGCGCGGAGCCACGTGCCGGACGGCAGCCCGCGCGCCGCCGCCCGCAGGCGATCGAGCAGCTGCGCGATGCTCGCCGGCGGGTCGTCGGCGAGGTCCAGCCCTGCGCGATCGGCCGCGCACGCCAGCAGGTGGACGTGCGGATCGGCGAACGCGGGGATCAAGACCGCGTCGGCGTCGCCCAGGATCGCACCGTCGCGCGGACGATCCTCCTCGCGACGCGATGGTCCGTGACGCCCTGCGTCCGCGTCGCCGAGCCCGGTCGCGCCGCGCGGTTCGTCTGCGCCGGCGGACGTCGTCCTTTCTCGGCGGGCGTCCTCACCGCCCGTCGCTGCAGCGTCGTCGGCGGGCGAGCGTTCGCCGAGCGGCTCGCAGGCCGCGATGCGGCCCGCCGCGAGACGGAGCCGGCGCGGTGCGCCCGGTACCAGCCGCCCGTCCTCGACGACGAGCGGCCGGCCGACGATGCATGCCGGCCTCAGTCCGACGACGGCAGCGGCTTCGCTTCCTTGAGCTTCATCTCCGCACCGCAGCACGAGATGCTCCCGGCTCCCGCCTTGTTGCACAGCGCCTCGGCGTTGCACTTCTCGCACACGTAGCGCTTGCCCAGCATGTTGCTCATGATCGCTCTCTCTCCTCGACTGTCGGAATCGCGGCCCGGCGCGCTTGCCCGGACCCTCCTTCGCCGGCTCGCTCTCGCTCGGCGAAGCCGCTCGGCACCTCACTCGGCAGTGGGTGTCGCAGCGACCTCTACCGTCGTCGACCGATCGCCGTCCAGCACTGCGAGCCGCGCACCGGGGCTCGCCGCGGCGGCACGCACGCGCGCGAGCGCGACCGGGCGTCGCGAATCCGGCAGGACCGCGGCGCTGGTGACCCGCCCGACCTCGGTCTCGCCGTCGCGGACGAGCCCACCCGGCGCGAGCGTCGCTCCGGGCTCGCCCGTCAAGCGCACGAGCAGCCAGTTGACGTGGCCACGCGCAGCGATGCGCTCCATCACCTCTTGCCCGAGGTAGCAGCCCTTCTTGTACGACACTGCGCGCGCGAGCGACGGGATCTCGGCGGCGAGCGTCTGCGCATCGTAGTCGACGCCCTCGCGCGCCCAGCCGTTCGCGATGCGGAAGATCTCGCATGCGTCGGGTCCGACGGAGACCGCCCCCGCGTCGAGCAGGGCAAGGGCGAGCGCGTCCTCGCAGTCTTCCGAAGCGCACCAGACGTGGAAGCCGTGCGCTCCGAACTCGGCGAGGCGCGCCACGCGCGCGCGTGCTCCGCCGTACGACAGCTCGAGGTGCGCCCCCTCGGGCAGTGCCGCGACGTCCGGACCGAGAACCCGCGCCAGCACCGCGTCGGCGCCGGGACCACGCAGCGCCATGCCCGCCAGCGTGAGCTCGTCGAGCTCGACGTCGTCGGCGACCACGAAGCGCTCGAGTGCGGTGCGCACGCGCTCGCGCGACGAGGCCGGCAGGTCGAGCCAGAGCGCGTCGTCGAGCACCAGCACGCAGATGTCCGCGACCACCCTGCCCTGCTCCGTCAAGAGCAGCGCATGCGTGCCCTGACCGGGTACCAGCTTCGCGACGTCGTTGGACAGCATGCCCTGCAGGAACGACGTCCGGTCGGCGCCGCGCGCGGCCAGCACCATGCGCTCGGAAAGCGGTGACAGTGCGGCCCCCGTGCGCAGCGCGGCGACCTCGCGCTCGAGGGCGGCGGCGTCGTACTTCTCGACGGCGGCCATGGCGCGGCTCTAGCAGAGCGCTCCGCAACCGTGCCAGATTCGCGTCGGGAGAGCCGTGATGAGCTACCAGGACATTCTCTACGACGTGCGCGACCAGGTCGCGTGGATCACCATCAACCGCCCGCAGCGCAAGAACGCGTTCCGCCCGGAGACCGTCGACGAGCTGATCGACGCGTTCAAGCGCGCCTGGGCCGATCGTGGCGTGGGCGTGGCCGTGCTGTCGGGTGCGAACGGCACGTTCTGCTCGGGCGGCGACCAGAAGGCGCGCGGTGCCACCGGCTACGGCGACCGACCGGGCATCGGGCTCGACGTCGCGGGCCTGCACGGCGTGATCCGCTCGATGCCGAAGCCGGTGATCGCGATGGTCGACGGCTACGCGATCGGCGGCGGACACGTGCTGCACGTGGTGTGCGACCTGTCGATCGCGTCGGACCGCGCGATCTTCGGCCAGGTCGGACCGAAGATGGGCAGCGTCGATCCGGGCTTCGGCACGGCGTATCTCGCGCGTGTCGTCGGCGAGAAGAAGGCGCGCGAGATCTGGTTCCTGTGCCGGCAGTACGGGGCGCACGACGCGCTCGCGATGGGCCTCGTCAACAAGGTCGTGCCGGCGGCGGAGCTGCAGGCCGAGGTCGAGAAGTGGTGCGCCGAGCTCAACGCGATGAGTCCCACGGCGATCAAGATCGCGAAGCAGTCGTTCAACGCCGACACCGACCAGCTGCACGGCACCACCGAGCTCGGCTTCACCGCGCTCGAGATGTATTACGGCAGCCCCGAGGGCGAGGAAGGCAGGAAGGCCTTCGAGGAGAAGCGCAAGCCGGACTTCGCGAAGTTCCGGCGCTGACGGACGTCGTCGATGCTCAGGGACGGGCGGAGAACGACTCGAGCAGCAGCGCGGGATCGCCCCCCGACGGCGACGGTGCGAGCGTGTACTGCGCCCCGAAGGCGTAGCGCGCCGCACCGCCCGCCACGCCGAACCAGCGCCAGGCACCGGGAACACGAAAGACATGGCGTGCGCTCGCGAGACGTCGTCCCGTCGCGTCGCGCAGCTCGGTGGTGACGTCGATGCGCTCGCGCTCCGCGAGCGCGGCCGTCAGCCGCCACGCATACGAGCGCCCCTCTTCGAGGGCGATCCGTTCGGCGAGCGCCGCTGAGATGTCCGCGACCGGATCGACGCGACAGAGGTCGTTGGCCGGCCCGCGGCCACCGATGAACTGATTGATCGCGGCGACGTTGAGGTGAAACTCGCCGGGCGCGTCCGCCACCAGCAATCCCTGGACGGTCGTGTGGCAGTGCGGATGGATCGCGACGTAGAGGCCGACGTGCGCGTCCACGGGCAGCTGACGCTCGATGGTGAAGCGCGCGGTCGCCTCGCGCTCCGTGCCGACCGCGTCGGAGCTCGTCATCAGGACGGCATTCCCCTGCGGGTCGGCGACCTTGGCGCACGGCGAGCAAGGTGGGTCGCAGAGGCACGCGTCGCAGCCCGCGTCACGGCACGACCGCCCGCCGCCGGACGTACACGCGTCGTCGGAGCGCTCGCTTCGCTCCACCCGGATGCCGCCGATGGTCACGTGGGCGTGGTGGTAGCGCTCGCACCAGCGCGTCGGGTCGCCGCCGGCACCGCCCGCGAAATCGTCCCGCCACGGCGCCGGTCGGTCGCATGCGACGAGCAGCGCGACGAGCGCGACGCTCTTCAGCGCCCTGCGCGCGGCGCGCTGCCGCACGCGTTCAGCCCTGGCGCAGGATGCGCGTCGCGTCCGCCGCGCTCGCGCCGTCGTGGACGATCGCCATGAACGCGCGCGTGACGGCACTCGGCTTGTCGTGCTGGATCACGTTGCGGCCGTAGACGATGCCGGCGGCGCCCGCGCGGATCACGCGCTCCGTGCGCGCGAAGATCTCCTCCTCGCTGGCCTTGCCGCCGCCGCGCACGAGGACCGGCTTGCCGCTCGCGACGCGCAGCACGCGGCCGTAGTGGTCGAGGTCGTCGGTGGGATCGGCCTTGATCACGTCGGCGCCGAGCTCGACCGCCTGGCGCACCAGCGTCGCGATGCGGTCGGGGTCGCCGTCGACGCCGAGACCGCCCTTCCCGTCCGGCTTCATCGCGATCGGCTCGACCATGAGCGGCATGCCCCAGCGATCGCACTCGGGCTTCAGGCGGCACAGGTTCTCGACGCACTGGCGGTGCAGGTCCGTCTCGCCGGGGATCCAGAGCAGGAAGGCAACGACGCATGCGGCGTCGAGGCGCAGCGCCGATTCGACGCCGCCGTCCATCAGCGAGCAGAACAGCTCGTCGGGCGGGTTCGGGCCGTAGATGTTGGCGACGTCGACGCGCAGCACCAGCGCCGGCTTGCGCGGCCCGCGCACCTCCTGCAGGAGCGGCGCCTGGCCGGGCGTGAGCTGCACGGCGTCGGGCTGCGCCGCGACGATGGTCGCGACCGCGGCGGGCATGTCCTCGATGCCCGGCAGGAACGTCGGCTCGTTGAACACGCCGTGGTCGATCGCGACGTCGAAGCAGCGGCCGTCCGCCGCGAGCAGCCGTCCGAGACGGGGCGCGACGCTCATGCGCCGATCCGATCCGCGCCGGCGGCGCTCGTCGTCGCTGCGACGCTGGTCGCCGGAAGCGCGTAGGTCGCATCGAGATAGGCCACGATGTCCGCCGACTCGAACATCTCGCGACCCGTGTTGGGATCACGCAGGTACGGCACCTGCATCTTGCCCGAGCGCGCGACGAAGGCTTCACGCTTCGGGCTTCCCTTCGCGACGTTGTGCAGCACGTACGGCAGCTCGAGCGTGCAAAGCGCCTCGCGCACCAGCCGACAGTAGGGCGAGGCCTCGAAGCTCCACAGCTCGAGCGGCTCCGCCGGCAGCCGTGCGGCGCGCGCACGCACGCCCGACAGCGGACGGCTCAGCGACGCCAGCGCGTTGCTCGCGTGGTACAGCGGCGCGAACGCGAGCGCGAACGGCACGTCGCCGGCGCCGTAGCGCGCGAACAGGTGGCGCACGATGTCGGTCGACTCGTACGTCTCGACACCCGCATTCGGATCGACCAGGTAGGGAAACTGTGCCTTGCCGCCGCGCTGCACGAGCTCCGGCCGGAAGCGTGTGCCGCCCTTCGGGCACGGCTTGACCAACACGTCCAGGTCGAGGATCGACAGCGCCTCGCGGACTTTCCGGCAGAACGGGCACGCCTCGAACTCGTAGAGCTCGAGCAGCTTCTCGGGACGCGGCCCGAGCGCGCCGACGTTCATGCCGTTGCCGGCGCGGACCACGGACACGGCGAACGACGATGCGAGATCGATCGCGCGATTCATCGCGTTCTCCTCAGACGTGCGTCAGCCACTCGCGGTGCTGCGCGTTGCGACCGCGGACGGCGTCGAAATAGGCCTTCTGCAGCTTGACGGTGATCGGTCCCGGCGTCTCGCGACCGATCGCGCGCCCGTCGAGCTCGCGCACCGGCGTGATCTCGACCGCCGTGCCGGTCATGAAGGTCTCGTCGGCGATGTAGATCTCGTCGCGTGTGATGCGCTCCTCGCGCACGGAGATGCCCTCGTCGGCGAGCAGGCGGATCACGGTGTCGCGCGTGATGCCGGGCAGGATCGAGTGCCCGCCCGGCGTCCTCACCACGCCGTCGCGGACGACGAAGATGTTCTCGCCGCTGCCTTCGGCGACGAAGCCCTCGGTGTCGAGCATGATCGCCTCTTGAAAGCCGCCCGAGCGCGCCTCGTGCGAGGCGAGGATCGAGTTGACGTAATTTCCAACCGTCTTCGCCTTCGACATGAGCGTGTTCGAGTGGAAGCGGTGGAACGACGACGTCTTGGCGCGAATGCCCTTCGTTTGACCGTCGGCGCCGAGGTACGCCCCCCACCGCCACGCGGCGATCGCGACGCGCACCGGGTTCTCCGCCGCGAGCCCCATCTCGCCGTCGCCGAGGAAGACCAGCGGGCGGATGTAGCACTCGTCGAGGCCGTTCTTGCGCACCGTCTCGACGCACGCGTCGTCGAGCTCCTTCTCGCCGAACGGGATGGTGAGGCCGAGGATGCGCGCCGAGTCGTACAGGCGACGGTTGTGCTCGCGCAGGCGGAAGATCGCCGAGCGGCCGTCGTCGCCGCGGTAGCAGCGGATCCCCTCGAAGACGCCCAGGCCGTAATGGAGGGTGTGCGTCAGGACGTGAACGTTCGCCTCGTCCCAGGGCACGAACTTGCCGTCGAGCCAGATCCAGCTGCTTTTGTCCACGTTCTTCGTCCTCCGTTCAGGCCGCGGCGAAGCGACCCACGAGACGGTCGTAGACCTCCCGCACGCGCTCGCGATGGCGATCGAGCTCCTCTAGCAGATGCATGCCCGCCGTCTCCCCCGGCTCGTCGAAGCCCATCCGACGCGCCGCGCTGACGAGCTTTCCCGGCTCGCGCGTGATGCGCTCGATCGGGTGCTCGCCCTCGATGCGCAGACGGTTCTCGAGCCCGCGCAGGAACGACCACGCGGAGGCCAGCACCGCGTGGTCCGCGGGGTGAAGGAGCCCGAGCTCGCCCGCGGCCGCGAGCAGCGAACGCGTCGCCCGCTGCCGCAGCTCGGGACGCTCGTGGCCGTGCGCCAGCGCGAGCGTCTGCGCGACGAACTCGATGTCGACCAGGCCGCCGCGGCCGAGCTTCAAGTTCGCGACGCGAGCGCTCTCGCGAGCGAGCTCGCTCTCCATGCGCGCCCGCAGCCGCACGATCTCCGCGAGCTCGTCCGGCGCGAGGCCCCGGCCGAACACGAAGCCCTCGACGATCGCCTCGATGCGCCGCGCGAGCGGCGCCGGGCCGCAGACCACGCGCGCGCGGATCAACGCTTGACGCTCCCACACCGCGGACGAGTCGGCATGATAGCGCGCGAAGCCGTCGAGCGAGGTCACCAGCGGCCCCGATCGACCGGACGGACGGAGACGCGTGTCGGTCTTGTAGACGTAGCCCTCGCGGGTCGCGAGCTGCAGCACGAGCAGCAGGAGCTGCGCGACCTTGGCGAAGAACTCCTGCGCGCCCACCGCGTCGCCGTCCGCGTCCGCTTGGCCGGCGTCCTCACCCGAAGCCGGCCCGTAGACGAAGATCAGGTCCAGGTCCGAGTGGTAGTTGAGCTCGCCGCTGCCCAGCTTGCCGAGCGCCACCACCGCGAGCGCCAGCCCCTGCGGCGCAGCGTAGCGTTGCAGTCGCTCGGCGAGCGCCACGTCGTAGGCACGCTGGAGACAGATCTCGGCCAGCGCGGACAGCTGCGCGCTCACCTCCTCGTAGTGCAGCTGCCCCGCGACGTCGTGCGAGCCGATGCGCAAGAACTCGTCGTTGCGGTAGCGCCGCAGCACGTCGAGGCGCTCCTCGAAGTCGCTGGTATCGGCGAGCAGCGCGTCGAGCTCGCGCGCGAAGTCGTCGCCGGTCTTCGACGCGATCGCCTGGTCCGCGCGCACCAGCGTGTCGATCAGCTCGGGGTGCGCGAGCAGCGCGCGAGAGAGGTAGTCGCTGGTCGCGAACAGGTCGACCAGCAGCTCGAGCGTGGCCTTGTTCTCCACCAGCAGCGCGAGGAACGTCCGGCGCGCCCCGACCCGCGTCAAGAACTCGCCGAGGTGCGCGAGCGCGCGGTCCGGCGCGACCGTCCGGCGCACCGCGGTCAGCAGCGCCGGGGCGAGCGCCGCCAACGCACGGCGGCTCTCCGC
>JAIEPK010000116.1 GCA_019749875.1 Candidatus Binatia bacterium
GGCCGGCGGCCCGCGCCGCCGCGTCCGCGTCGGCGGGTCAGCGACCTTCCTTCGCCAGCGCCTCGAGCGTCTGCTTGCGGGTGTTGCGGCGCATGATCCCGGGCGCGATCGCGCGCACCACGTAGCCCATCTCGACGAAGCGCGGGAACGTCACCTCGTACTTGCCGCGCGCGAGGCCGTCGAGGATGGCGGCGACCATCGGCTCGACGTCGGCCATCATCTTGCGCGACACCGGCGGCATGCGGCGGAGCGCCTCCTCGTCGAAGAACTCGGTGCGGATCGTGCCGGGGCAGACGACCATCACGTGCACGCCGTCGTCCTCGACCTCGTACGAGAGCGCCTCGGCGAAGCCGCTCATGGCGAACTTGGATCCGGCGTAGGCCGTTTCCTCGGGCACCGCGAGCTTGCCGCCGACCGACGACACGAACACCAGCCAGCCGCGCTTGCGCTCGACCATTCCCGGAAGGAGCGCCTTGGTCCAGTAGAGCGCGCCGAAGTAATTGACGCGCATCATGCGCTCCATGTCGTCGAGGTCCCAGTCGAGGAACTTGCGGTGGTGCCCGTAGCCGGCGTTGTTCACCAGCAGGTCGACGCCGCCGAAGCGCTGCTCGATCTCGCGTGCGCAGTCGAGCGACTGCGCGCGGTCGGCGACGTCGCAGGTCAGCACGAGGGCCTCGCCGCCGGTCGCACGGATGCGCGCCGCGAGCTCCTCGAGGCGCTCGGTGCGCCGCGCGACCAGCGCGACCCGGGCGCCCTGCGCCGCGAGCCGCTCGGCGAGGTGATGCCCGATGCCGCTCGACGCGCCGGTGACGACGGCGCGCAGACCGGTGACGGAGGTGAGCTTGGGCGGCATGGTGCGTCCTCGCGGCCTCGTGGTGCCCGCCGATCCGGGCACGATATTGGCCGACTGGCCAACGTACGGGCGGCGCCGGCCGGTCGTCAAGGCTCGCTCCGGGAATCGCTCCGGGCCCGCGCCGTGCTTTGGGGATCTCGCCTGAGATGGGGCGGATGCCCCACTCCCGGGAAGCCCGGACGAGGCTGAAAAGACCTTGGAATTCAACGCTTTGGCGCTGGTACGCGCATTGCGTTGCCGCTCCGCCATCCCCGGCCGCGTGGCCGGCAAGGCACCGTACGCGGTCGAACGAAGGAGACGGCAATGATCAAGCTCACGAATCCGATGATGGTCGCAGCACTGCTGGTCGCGGCGGCGACCGGCGTCGCGCAGGCGAGCTCGAGCAAGGTGAAGACGGAGCTCGCGGCGACGGCCTCGGCACCCGACGCGCGCGGCAAGGCCACGGCCGTGGTGCGCAGCGCGACCAAGGGACGCTTCGAGGTCAAGGTGAAAAAGCTCGCCGCCAACACCGCCTACGACGTGGTCGTCGGCGGCATCAAGGTCGGCAGCATCAGCACGAAGAACAACGGCTCGGCGAAGATCCGCTTCTCGAGCAAGCCGAAGAGCGACGACGTGCTGCTCGGCTTCGATCCGCGCGGCGACGCCATCGAGATTCGGGGCGCTTCGGGCGACGACGTCCTGACCGGCAATCTGCCGGCCGATCCGAACGACCTGGACGGCTCCGACGTCGCGTGCTGCATCCCCGACGACAGCGGCACCGAGTGCGAGGATCGCACCGAGGCGGAGTGCGTCGCGCAGGGCGGCACCGTGACCGGCGCGGCGTCGTGCCTGCCGGATCCGTGCGGTGCGACGCCGCCCGCGGATCTCGACGTCGTGTGCTGCCTCCCCGACGACGGCGGTCCGGAGTGCGAGGACCGCACCCAGGCCGAGTGCGCGGCGCAGGGCGGCACGGTGGTCGAGGCGGCCTCGTGCCTGCCCGAGAACCCCTGCCAGGGTGCACCGCTGCCGGGCGACGCCGACGTGCAGTGCTGCCTGCCGGACGACAGCGGCGTCGAGTGCGAGGATCGCACCGCGGCCGAGTGCGCGGCGCAGGGCGGCATCGACAAGGGCGCGGGCCTCTGCACCGCGACCTCTTGCGACGGCCTCTGATCCGCCGCGACGGCACCGTCATCGAGCAAGAGCAAGATCCGATCGTTCGACCGTCCGGGCGGAGAGGTCGACGCGACGCGGGGGCGGTCTCCGGCAGGAGGCCGCCCCCGTGCGCGTTCGGGGCCGGCGCTCGACGCACGGGCGTGCACGGCGTCGTGCGGCGCTGCAGCCGCACGCGCCGCGTACGCTTCGTTCAGCTCGGCTTCGGTGGCGCCACGCCGCGCTCGCGCGCGTACTTGGCGATCTCCTGCGCGATCGCCTCGCCCATCTTCTGCACGTCGCGCTGCGTGGCGTTGCGTCCGAGCACGAACTTCGCGGCAGCGGCGTAGGGATTCATCGTCACCACCGCGCCGGGCGCGTGCCCGCTGTCGGCGTCGGAGCCGAAGCGCAGGACGGGGGTGGCGGCGCCGCCGTCGACGCGATCGACCTCCACGTCGACCTCGGTGGTCGCTTCGCCGGCGCCGAAGCCGATCACCGCGCGCTGCGCGCGATTGCCGGGATCGACGCTCTGGAACTCGCCGTTCACGAGCCAGCCGGCCGACGGCGGCACGGCGCCCGGCGGCAGGTACTCGACCGGGAAGCCGAGCTGCTCCGACTGGAGCCCGTCGATGATCGACTTGGTGAGCACCTGCGTCACCTGCTCGGCCGACGGGTTGTCGCCCGCGGTGCGCCGCTCGATGATGCCGCCGCCGCCCTCGCCACCACCGCCGCCGAGGATGCCGCCGAGCAGACGCGGCCGGCTCTGCACCGCCTGCTCCGCGGCACCGAAGAGCCCGCCCTGCTTCTGGATCGCGTCGGGCGCGACGCCGAACGTCGTGACGTAGATCACCCGCGGCGGTGGTCCCGCGTCCGGCGCGACCTGCTGGTTCGAGACCTTGGCCTCGCCGGCGAGGAAGCCGCCGGTCTGGCGCGCCTGGCTGCAGGCGGTGAGCGCGAGGCAGGTCGCGAGGGCGACCAGCGCTCGCTCGAGCGTCGCGGTGCGTGGCTGCATGGCGGACCGGACCATCACGGCAGGCGTGCCGGTGCAAGCAGCCGCTCGCCGGCATTACGCGTGCTCGCGTCCCGCGCCGCATTCGGTAAGAGAGCAGGGCAACGCTTGGAGGGACGATGGCGGTCGCACGAGGACGATTCCTGCTCGGATTGCTGGTCGGTGTGGTGCTCGCGAGCGCCGTCGCCGCGGGAGGGCTGTGGGCCTTCGGCGGCGTGATCGCGCCGATGCTCTTCGGCAAGCCGAAGCTGCCCGAGATGACCAAGGTCGCGGCGTCGGCCGCGTCGCGGCAGCAGCTCGCCGAGATGCAGAAGCTGGTCGACGCCGACGATCGCGTCGATTTCGACTTCGCCGAGCGCGGCTTCATCGCGACGCGCAGCGATCCGGTGATCCGCAACGCGCAGGGCGGCGTCGTCTGGGACCTGTCGTCGTACGACTTCCTTGCGGCAAAGGCGCCCGACACGGCCAACCCCAGCCTGTGGCGTCAAGCGCAGATCGTCACCAAGCACGGTCTGTTCAAGGTCGCCGACGGCATCTACCAGGTGCGCGGCTTCGACGTCTCGACGGTGTCGTTCGTCGACGCCGGTGCGGGCTGGATCGTCCTCGATCCGCTGACCTCGACCGAGGTCGCGAAGGCCGCGCTCGATCTGGTCGACGAGAAGCTCGGCAAGAAGCCGATCCTCGCCGTGATCCACTCGCACAGCCACGTCGACCACTACGGCGGCGTCGCGGGTATCACCACGCGCGACGAGGTCGCGTCGGGCAAGGTCCAGATCGTGGCACCGCAGGGCTTCCTCGAGCATGCGGTGGCGGAGAACATCATCGCCGGACCGGCGATGGGGCGTCGCGCGGTGTTCCAGTTCGGCTACACGCTGCCGCGCGGGCCGGCCGGCGAGATGACCTCGGGTCTCGGCCCCGGCATCTCGAAGGGCACCATGTCGATGCTGCCGCCCTCGCAGCTGATCACCAAGACCGGGCAGGAGATCACCGTCGGCAACACGCGCATGGTCTTCCAGCTCACGCCGGGAACCGAGGCGCCGGCGGAGATGAACGTCTTCTTCCCCGACCGACATGCACTCTTCATGGCCGAGAACGCGAACCTGACCATGCACAATCTGCTGCCGGCGCGCGGCGCGCTGGTGCGCGACGCGAAGGCCTGGGCCGACTACTTGACGCAATCGATCCGGCTCTACGCCGGGCAGAGCGACGTCATGTTCGCGGCGCACGGCATCCCGCGCTTCGGCCGCGACGAGATCGGCGCGTTCCTGACGTCGCACCGCGACGCGTACAAGTACCTGCACGACCAGAGCGTGCGCCTCATGAACGCGGGCTTGACGGGCATCGAGATCGCCGAGGTCCTGGAGCTGCCCGAGGTGCTGTCGAAGCACTGGTACAACCGCGGCTACTACGGGACCATGAGCCACAACTCCAAGGCCGTCTACCAGCGCTACATGGGCTGGTACGACGCCAACCCGGCGAACCTGCACGCGCTGCCGCCCGAGCCGGCGGCGAAGCTCTACGTCGAGGCGATGGGCGGCGCGGACGCGGTGGTCGAGCGCGCGCGCAAGGCGTCGGACGCCGGCGAGTACCGCTGGGCCGCGATGCTGCTCAACCATGCGGTGTTCGCGGACCCGCAGAACCAGAAGGCGCGCGACCTGCTCGCCGACGTCTACTCGCAGCTCGCCTACCAGGCCGAGGCCGGCACCTGGCGCAACATCTACTTGACCGGGGCGCAGGAGCTGCGCACCGGCGCGGTGCGCCTGCCGCCGCCGCCGCTCAGCCCCGACGTGCTGTCGTCGACGCCGACCTCGATGCTGCTCGACTTCGCCGCCGTGCGCATCAATCCCGAGCGCGCGCTGGCGCATCCCCTGAAGGTCAACGTCGTGCTGACCGACACCGACGAGCGCCACCTGCTGTCGATCGAGAACGGCGTCCTGATCCACGAGGAGGGCGTGACCGAGGCGGGTGCCCCGACGGTCCGTATGAAGCGCATGGATCTGCTGATGACGCTGTTTGCCGGGGTGCCGGTGTCGGTGCGCAGCGCGTCGGGCGCGATCCAGACCGAGGGCGACGACACCGCGTACCCGGCGCTGGCCGCGATGATCGATCCGATCGACACGAACTTCCCGGTCGTCACGCCGTGAGGACCCGCGCCGCTGCCCGGGGGCGTGCCCGGCAGCGGCGGAAGGGCCCGGATTCGCGCCACTTTCCGCATTGACTTCGGGCTCCCGAGCGGCGATTCGAGTCTGCCGGCGGACATCCGGCGTCCTGGTACGACGTCCTGCCGTGCCGCAGCGGTCCCACGCCACGAAAGGCCCTTCATGCGAACCCTCCGCACCGCGCCCCTGCGCCACGCCGTCCTCGCGGCCGTCTTGCTCGTCGCCGCCGTGACGACCGCGTCCGCGCAGAGCGCGCTGCGGCTCGGCCCGGGCAACACCGACACCTACGTTGCGTTCGACGATGCGGCGAAGCTCAGGCTCTCGAGCTTCACGCTCGAGACGTGGTTCATGCGCCAAGGACCGGGTGTCGCGGCGAGCACGGGCAGCGGCGGCATCGCGTCGTTCGTGCCGCTGCTGACGAAGGGCGCGGGCGCCGGCGGCGGCACCGCCGCCGACGCCAACTGGCTGCTCGGCATCGACGCCGCGACCGGCGTGCTGGCGGCGGACTTCCAGGAGGGCGCCGCCGGGACGTCGCCCGGGGCGAACCATCCGGTCCTCGGCACCACGCCGATCGTCAACGACGTCTGGTACCACGCCGCCGCGACCTACGACGGCACCACCTGGCGCCTCTACCTGAACGGCGTCCTCGAGGCGGAGCTGGTGGTCGGCGAGCCGGTGCGCGCCGACGGCACGCTGCCCGCGGCGCTCGGCACGATGCTCGCCGCCGACGCCAGTCCGTCGGGCTTCTTCGACGGCACGCTCGACGAGGCGCGCGTGTGGAGCGTCGCGCGCAGCGCCGCGGACGTCCGCGCCACGGTGAACGTCCAGAATCCCTTCGACGGCACGCTGGTCGCGCGCTGGGCGCTCGACGACGGGGTCGGCACGATGGTCGACGACGCGGTCGAGCTGGCGCAGGACGGCAGCGTCACGGGCGCCGCCTACGAGTGGGTCGCGAGCGCGCCGTTCGACGTCGTGCTCTGCGACGTCGGCGGCACGACCTGCGACGACGGCCTGTTCTGCAACGGCGCCGACGCCTGCGATGCGACGCTGCGCTGCACCACGCACGACGGCGATCCGTGCAGCGGCGGTGCCGAGTGCAACGACACCTGCAACGAGACGACCGACGACTGTTTCGTCGCCGCCGGCACGAGCTGCACCGACGACGGCAACGTCTGCACCGACGACGCGTGCGACGGTGCGGGCGCGTGTGCGGCGACACCGAACACCGCGCCGTGCGACGACGGCCTGTTCTGCAACGGCAGCGACACCTGCGGCGGCGGGACGTGCGGGCACACCGGTGATCCGTGCGCGGGCGGCGACGCGTGCAACGACGCGTGCAACGAGGCGACCGACGACTGCTTTGCGCCCGCCGGCACGAGCTGCGCCGGCGACGGCAACGTCTGCACCGACGATGCGTGCGACGGTGCGGGTACGTGCGCAGCGACGCCCAATGCCGCGTCGTGCGACGACGGCCTGTTCTGCAACGGCGCCGACGTCTGCAGCGGCGGCTCGTGCGGGCATGCCGGCGATCCGTGCCTCGGCGGCGGCGAGTGCAGCGATGCGTGCAACGAGGCGACCAACGACTGCTTCGACCTCGCGGGCACCGCCTGCGACGACGACGGCAACGTCTGCACGTCCGACCGCTGCGACGGCGGCGGGACGTGCGCGCACCCCGCCGGCAACGCGGGAGCGACCTGCCGCGCCGTGGCCGGCACGTGCGACGTCGCGGAGACGTGTGATGGCACGAGCACGAGCTGCCCGGCCGACGTCGTGCGCACCGCCGGCACGTCGTGCCGTCCGGTGGCCGGCGTGTGCGATGTCGCGGAGAGCTGCGACGGCACGAGCGCGCTGTGTCCCGCGGACGCGTTCGTCGCGGCCGGAACCGAGTGCCGGCCGTCGGCCGGGCAGTGCGACGTCGCCGAGGCGTGCACCGGCGCCGCAGCGGCGTGCCCGGCGAACGGCTTCGTCGCCGACGGCACGTCGTGCGACGACGGTGAGGCCTGCTCGGGCGACGACGCCTGTGCCGCCGGCGCGTGCGTCGGCACGCTCGACGCGACGGTCTGCCTCGACCACTTCACGTGCTACGCCGCCTCGGCGACACCGGGCACCGAGCGCTTTCGCGCCGTCTACGGCTTGCCGCTCGAGGACGCCTTCGGGACGACGATCGCCGACGTGCGGAAGTCGAAGCTGCTGTGCGCCTCGGCGAGCAAGGACGGTCGGGATCCCGCGGCGGCCGCCTCGAGCGACACGCTCGAGACCTACGTCACGAGCGTCGATGAAAAATTCACCAAGGTGGAGAGCTTGCACGTGACGAACCAGCTCGGCGAGACGCTGGTCGACGTGGTGAAGCCGTCCGGATTCGCGCTGCCGTCCGCGACCAGCCGGGTCGCGATCCCGCCGCCGCTCGCGTCGCCCGCGTTCGACGAGTTCCAGTGCTACCGCGTGCGGCCGGCCAGGGGCGCGCCGCGCTTCGTGCCCGCGACCGGCGTCGTGCTCGCGGACCAGTTCGGGTCGTTCACGGTGGGCGTCCGCAAGCTCAAGCGCCTGTGCGCCCCCGCCAACCGGCATGGCGCGAACCCCGATGCGCCGTCGCACCGCGCCTACCTCGCCTGCTACCAGGTCAAGCAGACCAGCGCGCCGAAGTTCGCGAAGATCACGCCGCTCTACCTCGCGAATCCGTTCGGCGGCGAGACCCTCGACGTGAAGGCACCGTCCGAGCTGTGCGTGCCGTCGATCGTCGATTGAGCGACGGGCCGGCAGGCGCGGTCGACCGGACCGCCCGTGGCGGTGTTCGGGGCCGGAAGCCGGGCGACACGCGGTCGTCCGCGGCCCGCACGGCGCGACGGTCGCGGGCGCCCTCGCGCGCTCCGGGGCCTTGGCCGATTGTCCCGACGAGGACACGATGGTAACGCGCATGACGCTTCGCATGTCCGCCCGCTCCGTGCTGCTCGTCGTGCTGGCCGTGGCGATCCCCTTGATCGTGACGTTCTTGCTGGTCGCGCACGCGCGCGCCGCCGACGCGCCGCCCGCAGCGCGTGTCGTGCGTGGTGCCGTGCCCTCGACCCCGGCCGACGCACGTGGTGCCGGAGCGGCCTCGGCTCCGGCCGACGGACGAGCGGGAGCGGCCTCGCCGCCGGCCGACGCCGTCCCCGCGCCGTCGCCGTGCCCGGTGGACTTCAAGGCGCCCTTCGTCGACGGCCAGGCGGGCTGGCACGAGGAGCCGGTCCAGGCGCCGAAGAAGATCGCGTGGGAGCAGTCGTTCGGCGGCACG
>JAIEPK010000042.1 GCA_019749875.1 Candidatus Binatia bacterium
ACGGCGCCCCCGCCGGTCGGGTCCGGCGGCGCGCCGACCGCACCGGGCGCGTCGGCGATGCCCGGCAGCGCGCTCGACGTCACGTCGACGAAGCTCTGCGCGCTCGCGAGCGAGGTGGAGTGCAGGATCAGGATGGCGGCCGTCCGCGACCAGCGTGCGATCCGACGGCGCCACGAAATGCGTGGCTCCCCCGACATGCGCGCCGCCTATCGTGCCGGCAAGGAGCAGGCAACAAAAATCTGCGGCGCACCGGGTGGGGCTCGTGCCGACCTCGGCGGCTCAGGTCGTCGTGGTCGCGCCCCCCCGCGCCCGCCGCGCGTGCGTCACGCCCGCTTCGATCGCGGCCTTCATGATGCGGTCGTTGTCGCGCGAGATGAACGCGTGCACCCGCCGCTCGAGCAAGCGGCGCAGGATCGGGTTGAACGCCTCGTAGGTCTCGCGGAAGTGGACGCGCGTACGGTTGTCCGGGAGCGGCTCGAGCCGCGTCCAGCCGGTTGCGCGCGAGAACAGGGGCTTGCCGACCGCGTCGTAGCGCCAGCTCTCGCAGGGCTTCACCTCGGTGAGCCACTCCCAGGACAGGCCGACGCCGCCCGACAGCAGGTAGCGCGGCACGCGGAAGCGGCAGTGCCGGATGCGGCCCTCGCCGGTCTCGTCGCCCCAGTGCAGGTACTCGATGCGCACGTCGCCGTGCTCGATCACGCGCTGCCGGCGGCTCCAGAACAGCGCCCAGATCTCCTCGCGCGTCGCGTCGACCTCGAAGCGGAACGAGTGGTCCTGCATGGCGGCGCATCCTGACATGGTCCGGGCCCGGCGTGTAGGGGGGCGGCGTCGGCGGTCCGCGCCGTACCCACGGGGGTGGCCGCGCGACTCCGGGGCGCGCCGTGCTCGCGTGCAGTCGCGGACGGTGGCGCTCACACCGGCAGCCCGAGCTCGCCCGCGTCGGATCGGACAGCCGTTGGGACTCGCCCGGCGCGTCGGCCGCGGGTCCTCTCCTGCCCACAGGAATCGAGAGCTTGACGGTGACGGCGACCGCGGCTCCTGCAGAGGTCGCCGCGTCCTCCTCGCAGGACGTCGCTGTGCCCTGTCGCGGACAGAGCACGCGGAGTTTCGTCGCACCGGCGTGGAGCCGGACGCGGGCCGCGATCTTGCGAGCTCGCGTCGCCATGCCGCATCTCGAGCGCATGCGCCGCGCAGTGGACGCGCGCTCGGGCGGACGGCCTCGCGGCGTCGTCCCCGCCACTCCGCCGCGCGAGGCGACGGCGCGCAGACGACGCGTGCGACTCCGACACCAGCGAGCCCCGCCCCCGCGGGCCGCACGAAACGACGGCAATCCCAGAGAACGCAACGCATGCAAGAAGGGAGACACTCTGTGCAGCTCATGCGACCAAGGCTCTCGGCCTGCGCGCTTCTGGCGACCCTCGCGACGGTCCTCCCGTCCGCTACGGCGGGCGCTGCCTCCGTGACGTCGTGCGGCACCTACGGCGCCGCCACCATCGACGTCGCCGCGGACCTCGTCCAGGGTACGCTGAATGCGAACTGCCTCGTTCTGACCAATACCGGTGGCGTCACCGACGTCCACCTGAACGGCTTCACGATCACGTGCAGCAACGGCTCGGGCTGTGGTGCCGCGATCACGCGAGGTGCCGGCGCCTCGCTGTACTTCGTCGACTCGACCGCCGGAACGACGACGGCGGGCATCTTCGGCGAGTGGACCTACGGGATCCGCAACGGTTACGCCTCGGGGATCCGGATCGATGGACCGGACTACGGCATCTACAACGAGGCGGCGACCTGCGGCTCGAGCTGTCTCGTTCAGAGCAACGTGATCCGCAACTGCGACGTCGGGATCTGGGCTTCGGCGACGGGGAGCATCACCGACAACTACGTCGTCGACTCGACGACGTACGGCATCGACGTCAGCAGCGCGGGATCCGCGGTCGCGGTCGATCACAACTACGTGCGCGGCTACGGCTCGGCTGGCATCCGCGTCGCATCGACGGTGAGCGCCGCGGGGAACATCGTCGAGCGTGGCAACGGCTCGTATCCACCGACGATCTCGCCCGTGAGCCAGGTGGGTGGCACACCGCCCGCGGCCGGCTGGAGCGCCTCGACCAACATCTGCGAGGACACCACCTGGTGCCCCCGCAAGACGCCACCCTTCTTCCTGCCCTGATCCGATCGGTTCGCGACGAAGGTCGACCAACTGACGTCCGCATCGGCTTCGCCGACCACGAAGCGATGCAGATGCCCTGAGCGCTTTTATCTGACGGCAGCGGTGCGCGAGGACCGCGGACCGCGCCGCGAAGGAGTCCTGTCATGATTCGAAAGTTCGTATCGCACTCGGCAGGCGTGCTGGTTGCGATGCTCGGCGTGGTGCTGCTCGACGGCAGCGCGCACGCGCTCACGAGCTGCAACGGCGGCATCACCTTCACCAGCGACACCACGCTGGCCGACGACTACCAGCTCACCGGCAACGGGACCTGCATCACGGTCACCAACGGTGCCAAGCTCGAGCTCAACGGACACACGATCACGTGCAGCGGCTGCGGTGCCAGCGCGACGGCGGTCAGCCTCAGCACCGGCGGCAAGCTGTACGGCAAGACCTCGAGCTCGTCCGCATCGCCGGGCGGGATCAAGGCCGCGTCCGGCTCGTCCTGGAACACGGCGGTCACCGGACCGTACGGCTCACCAGCGGATCTGGTGAAGGACGTCAAGATCGAGGCGGCTGCCTACGGTGCCGTCAACATCAAGGACGTCACCAACTCGGTGTTCGAGAACTGTCTCTACTCGTGCATCTACAACACGCACGGGGCGGGCGGCGGTGCCCGGATCGTGCGCGACAACTACATCGACGGTGCGGTGAGCGGCGTCACCGATCTGAGCGGTCCCTCGTACGCGATCTACATCCGCCCCAGCTCGGCAGGCGCGACGATCGAGAACAACTACGTGCGCAACTGGGCCACCAACGCGATCCGCGTCACCAGCGCACATGGCTATTCGACGTCGATCGTGGACAACGTCATCGGTGTGGGCCGTACCGCAGCCACCAATGCCATCACGCATTCGACGTCGGGCGGCGGCACGACCACGATCGACGGCAACCTGTGCGGGGAAACGGGCACGGATTGCCCGCATCCGAATCCGCCGTTCCTCCTGCCGTGACGTTCACGCCCGGAGCCATGGTTCGCGAGTCCGGCTGATCGGGCTCACGCCGTCGAGACGCGCGGGCACGAGGTCGCGCGGGTGCCGCAGCCGTCGTGCCGTGACGCCCGCGCGGCATCGTGCGTCCGTCGCACGTCGCGCCGGAGACGGCGGATCAGGGCCCGCACGCCACCGGCAGCGACGTGTAGCTGCACTGCTGGCCGGAAAGGGACGCCGACACCGGGTTCAGCGGAACCTGCCAGTCCTTCGCGATCTCCGGGTTCGAGAAGTCGTCGGCCGGCGGACGGTGATGATCGGGCGCGTCGTCCGGCGTGTAGCTCTCGAAGGCGATCTGCAACGCCGGGCAGCCCTTTGCGGGACAGTCCAGTTCCTTCACCGACCAGCTGCAGATCGCGTCCTGGTTGTCGGCGTTCTTCTCCTGGCAGGCCTTGTAGCGCGGATCCTTCGGATCGTGGATCGTGCAGGCGCAGGTGCCGGCGCCCTGGTCCCAGGCGCACATCGTGCGCGGCTGGCAGAGGGTCTGGCCGAGCGTCGGCGAGCTCGGATTCGTCGGATCGATCGGCTTCTTCAGGTCGAAGTCGTCGGCGAGCGACGCCATGTCGATGGTCAGCGTCAAGTAGCCGGAAGCCGGGTCGTACAGGCTCTCCCAGCCCTTCGGCAGCTCGCCGGCCGTCTTGCCGCCCGGCGGCGTCGCGGCGCCGAAGCGGTACTTCGCGGTGTCGATGTTCATGTAGCCGAACTTGACGGCGGTGGCGCCGTAGTCCGGGCTCTTCCCCGTGCCGACGTACATCTCGTAGGTCTGCTGCGTGGTCTTCTTCGCGTAGAGGAAGAACAGATCGTACTTCTGCCCGCTGGTGAACACATTGATGCTCTTCGCACCTTGCTCCATCTGCTTCGCGGCCGAGACGGTGGTGTCGATGTAGTAGACGCCGCGGTTCGCGGTGAGGGCGCTCCTCTGGAACGTGTTCTGGCCCATCATGCGCTTCAGCTGCCGGTTGCCGAACGGGTCGTTCTGGTCGAGCAGCAGCTGGCGGTACATGTTGACGCCGACGCAGCTGTTGACCTGCGACGGATCCGACGTCGTGCAGTTGCTGCCCCAGACGTACGGGTCGCACTTGCGCAGAGGCGCGTCCGAGTCGGCCACGCTGAGCGCGCACTCCGGGTAGATCGCCGTCGTCACGTACTCGTAGGGGCTGGTCTTGGCGGTGGCCGGCGCGCACTTCGCGTCGGAGGTCGCGTTGAGCGGCAGGTCGGATGCGCACTCGGGCGTCTCGACCGGCGCGTCGAAGAACGGCTCCTTGTTGACCGAGATGGTCTCGACCCACGCACCCTTGCTGGTGAGCCCGGTGAGCGTGCCGTCGTCGTCGTTCAGCACCGTCTCGCGGTCGATGTCGGTGAAGCCCTGGAACATGCCGGGCTTCGGCTGGTCCGTCCCGCGATAGCAGTACTGCTTCTTCACCTCCTCGACGTCGGTGTCGAACGTGGCACCGTCGAACAGCGGCTCGGTGACGAAGTGGCGGATGTCGACCGAACGTGCCCCGTCGCCGAAGAACAGGTTTCGCGAGTGGAAGGCCGGCGCGTAGTAGAAGCCGTTCGGCTGCTTCCAGCCGATCGCCGCGTTCGGCAGGTAGCAGCGGTCGTGCAGCATGTCCGCCAGAACGCCGGGCGCGCCGCCGTTCATGTAGCCCGAGAACGGGCAGGGGTTCGGGTTGTTCGGCGTGGGCTTGCAGCCCGCGACCACCTGGCCGTCGACCTTGCCGGTGCTGGTCAAGTACGTCGGGTGGATGTCGAGGTAGGCGTTCGACTCCTGGTAGGCGGGTCCGTCGTAGACGCTGAAGAAGCGCTGTCCCGCCGAGAAGCTGCCGAGCTGGATGCTGATGCCGTCGTCCTGCGACAGGCAGTAGGAGACGTTGTTCGCGCCGCTGATCGGATCGACCGCGCAGGCGAGCCCGCTCACCGGCTCGTTCTTGACGGTCTTCAGCGTGCTGCTCTTGATCGGGTTGAACGGTCCCGCGTTCGACGCGAACGGGTTGTCCTTCTGCGTGCTGCCGATGAACACGGTCTTGCGCGCCAGCGACCAGAAGCCGGTGATCACCGACGCCTTGCTGAAGTCGCCGCTGGTGACGAAGTTGACGCCCGCGTTTTGCACGTCGGTCACCACGCTGTCGTTCACCAGCGACCAGAACGGCCGCATCCAGACCGCCGCCAGGTTCTTCTCCGCCCAGTTGAACGACGTCGTCAGCTTGTCGACCACGGTGACGTCGCAATCCTTCTCGAAGCCCTCGCCGCAGCGCGGAACCTTGGAGCAGTCGGACTTCACGTCGAGGAACGGCTCCTTCGCCTGCTGGTCCGCGGCGGGGCAGCGCGTCGCGAGCCGTCCGCCGCCGCCGACCGTCGGCCAGTAGCCCTCGTCGATGAGCGGCGCCTTGCCCGCTCCCTGGTCCTTGTAGGCCGCGGTCGCGCCCGCCGACGGCAGCATGGTGAGCATCGTTCCGGACTTGTACTTGCTCGGATCGCGCTGATTGACGCCGTTGCAGGTCGCGGTGGTGCTGTTGACCGTGAACGCCGTCATCGCCGACGAGCACGAGTTGCCGATGAACTCCTTGAGCGGCGTCAGCGCCGCGCGATCCTTGCCGCGCTGCTCGCCCGCGTAGCCGAACCACTTGCGATCGCGCGACGGGCCGCTGATCGCGCCGGGCACGAGCCAGTAGCAGGCGCCGCAGGTCCCGGCGCCGGCCGCCATGTTGTAGTGGAAGTCGTTCCAGCCGTTCATGATCCAGAACACGGCGGGATTGTTCGAGTCCGAGTAGTACGGGAAGTTGTCGAAGCCGCTGCTGTCCTTCTGCTCGGCCGGAGCGGTCGCGGTGAGGATGCCGGGCACGTTGCGCGGGTTGATCGCGTCGTTCTTGACGGCGGGACGCGCGAACACGCCGATGTTGGCGTTGAGGATGTTGTCCGTCTCGGTGCCGTCCTCGAGGTAGAAGCCGTGCCCGATGGACATGTAGCCGACGTTGCGCGCCAGCGTGACGCCCTGGGTCCCGTGGATCGTGATCCAGCGGGTCATCGAGTCGTCGATCGACGAGTCCTTGACGAAGGTCGCCGGCTCGTCCGGGTCGAAGGACTGCGGCGTGCGGCGCGCCATGTGGAAGTGGACCGGGTAGTGCATGATGCGCCCGCCCTGGCCGAGCTGGCGGAAGCGGACGCCCTGGACCTGGTAGGTGTCGAAGCCCTGGCGGACGATGGTGTGGCCGCCGTAGTAGCCGGCCGAGACCGGGAACGAGCTCGCGATCGGATGGTCGCCCTCGGAGACGATCTCGATGTTGCGTGAAAGAAGCGCCACCGCCGCGCGCGTCTCCGCCGTCTTGCGCTGGATGCCGAGCCGTGACGGCAGCCCCGCGAGATCGTAGGCCTCGCCGTTGTGCGGCCACTTGACGCCGGGCGTGACGCCGTCGGCGTTGCGGTACGTGATCGTGGTCACGCCGCCACTGACGGTCGGCTGGCCGACGACGATCAGCTCCTCGGAGTGGCTCGGCAGGTAGTCGGTCGTGGTCACGACGAAGTGGTCGCCGTCGCGCCAGTCGACCGCGCCGTCGACCGTGAGCTTCTTCGGGCTCGCGTCGGCCGGCTGGATCGAGCCCTTCAGCCGGACCCAGCTCGTGCCCGTGCACGACGGATCCTTTTCCTTGCACTTCGAGCGCTCGCGCCCGTCGTACGTCGCGCCCTTCGCGCCGAAGAGCTGCAGCGTTCCGCCGTACGAGAGCGCCAGCACCTTGTGGCCGAAGTACGCCCGCGCATCGGCATCGCTGCCGTCGAGCTTCTCGTAGCGGTAGAAGCAGTCCTCGACCGGCGCGCGCTCGCGACGCGTGCCGATGCGCGACCCACCCGCGCCGACGGGCGTGACCGACGAGTCGTCGGTCGGGAACTTCGTCGTCTCGCACGACGAGGGGTTGGGGTTCGGGTTCGACGTCCAGATTCCGTTGGGCACGCCGCAGCGATCGTCGGTCTTGCACGTGATGCCGGGCGCGTCCTCCGGACCCCAGAGGTGGATCGTGATCTTGCCGTCGGGGCCGATCGGCTGCGTGGGCGTGCCCGCGATCAGGCTGCCTCGATCCTCGACCACGATCGACTGCGCGAAGAAGTGCGTCTCGCCGCCGGCGCGCGGCTCGAGGAACTTGAGCGTGCCGCCGTACTCGCGATCCGGATCGGTGCGGCGGTCCCGGAACACGTTCACGTTGCGGTAGGTGTAGGTCTCGCCGGCCTTCACGTCGCAGGGGCCCGTGACCT
Source organism: Candidatus Binatia bacterium (assembly GCA_019749875.1). Lineage (GTDB taxonomy): Bacteria > Desulfobacterota > Binatia > UBA12015 > UBA12015 > VGTK01. Next base: position 7,447 of record JAIEPK010000042.1, read on the forward strand.
CGAGGTCCGTGGTCTCGCTGCCGGCCTGCAGGCGCAATCCGCGCTTGTCGTCGCAGGTCACGACGTCGGCGGCCGCTGGCGTCGCGAGCGCGAGCAGCGCGGCACAGAGCAGCAGGGTCCTGCCGGGAAGCGGAGCAGCCGCGAGCACCCGGCGGAGGTCAAGAGATCGCATGGAACATCCTTTCGACGCCGCGGGCTCGCCCGCCGCTGCCGTCAATCGCCGCGGCACTATCGGATCGTTCGGACAGCTCAGTCAATCGAGCTTCCGGGCGTCGGACACGCCGTCGGCGGCGCCTTGCCGAGCCCTGTGTGGTCGGCGCAGCGCGCCGTGCGCGCCGTCGCGGCATCACGGCGAGACGCGATCGCGGCACCGTGATCGCGTGGTGCGCTGCCGCGTCCGGCAGCGCACCGCACCGGACGCGGCTTCTCTTGCTCCGCCGGACGGGTGTAGAGGTCGGCGATGCACGACCTGGTGATCCGCGGCGGCATGGTGGTCGACGGCACCGGTGCGCCCGCGCGCGAGGCCGACGTCGCGATCGACGGCGGGCGCATCCGCGTGGTCGGTCGCGTCGCCGCGCCCGGCCGCGAGGAGATCGACGCGCGCGGTCTCGCGGTGCTGCCGGGCTTCGTCGACGTGCACACCCACTACGACGGCCAGGCGACGTGGGACGCGCAGCTCGCGCCGTCGTCGTGGCACGGCGTCACGACGATGGTGCTCGGCAACTGCGGCGTCGGCTTCGCGCCCGCGGCGCCCGATCGCCGCGACTGGCTGATCGGCCTCATGGAGGGTGTCGAGGACATCCCCGGTGCGGCACTCGCGGACGGCATCTGCTGGTCGTGGGAGAGCTTTCCCGAGTATCTCGACGCGCTCGAGCGTCTGCCGCGCGTGGTCGACGTCGCGGCGCAGGTCCCGCACGGCGCGCTGCGCGCGTACGTCATGGGCGAGCGCGGCGCGCGCAACGAGCCCGCGACCGCGGACGACG
>JAIEPK010000596.1 GCA_019749875.1 Candidatus Binatia bacterium
TTCGCCGCCGCCGGATCGCGCCTCGCGGCACCGCGCGCCGACTCGGGTGCGCCGGCGGAGTCCAAGCCGCGCGACGCGGTGCATTCGCTCGACGGGCACCGTCCGTCCGTCGCGACGTCGGGCGCGGACGCCGCGCACCGGCAGCCCGAGCGGCTGCGGCACTGCGAGACCCGATCGCAGGTCGATGCGTCGGTCGCGCTCGGCAAGAACGGCAGCGGCCCGGCGTCCGAGTGAGCGACATGGCGACCGGCTATCTCGCGATGGTCCTGCACGCGCACCTGCCGTTCGTGCGCCATCCGGACGATCCGACCGTGATGGAAGAGCGCTGGCTCTTCGAGGCGGTCACCGGAACGTACTTGCCGTTGCTGCAGACGTTCGAAGGGCTCGTCGCCGAAGCGGTGCGCTTTCGCTGCACGGTTTCGCTGTCGCCGCCGCTGCTCACGATGCTGACCGACGACCTGCTGAAGGAGCGCACGGCCGCGCACCTCGACCAGCTCATCGAGCTCGCGGAGCGTGAGATCGAGCGCACGCGTCCGGAGCCGCACTACCAGCGGCTCGCGGTCATGTATCGCGACCGCTTCCTGTCGCTGCGCCACACCTGGCGCTGTCACGACGGGAATCTCGTCGCCGCGTTCCGTGCGCTGCAGGACGCGGGCGTGCTCGAGGTGATCACCGCGACCGCGACGCACGCGTTCTTCCCGCTGCTCGACCGCAACTGGGCCGCGATGCGCGCACAGGTCCACACCGCGGCCGACCTGTACGAGCGGCTCTTCGGACGACGCACGACGGGCATGTGGCTCGGCGAGTGCGGCTACGTGCCGGGTGTCGACGAGCTGCTGCGCGAGGCCGCGGTGCGCTACTTCTTCGTCGATACGCACGGGCTGCTGCACGCCGACCGGAAGCCGGTCCACGGCGCCTACGCGCCCGTCTACTGCCCGTCGGGCGTGGCGGCGTTCGCACGCGATACCGAGTCGTCGCAGCAGGTGTGGAGCGCACGCGAGGGCTATCCCGGCGATCCGCACTACCGGGACTTCTACCGCGACATCGGCTTCGACTTGCCCATGGAGGTGATCGCACCGTACGTGCATCCCGAGGGCCACCGGCTCTACACCGGCATCAAGTATCACGCGATCACGCACGCGCAGCTGCACGACAAGTGGGTCTACGATCCGGACGTCGCGCGCGGTCGCGTGGGCCTGCACGCGGCGCACTTCCGCCATGCGCGTCAAGAGCAGGTGCGACGGCTCGCGGCCGGCATGGACCGCCCACCGATCATCGTGAGCCCCTACGACGCCGAGCTCTACGGGCACTGGTGGTTCGAGGGGCCGCTGTTCCTCGGCGACCTGTTCCGCCAGCTGCACCACGACCAGAGCGAGGTCGAGACGCTGACCCCCGGCGACTACCTCGAGCGCCATCCGACCAACCAGGTCGCGACGCCGAGCGCGTCCTCGTGGGGGCACCAGGGCTACAACGCCTACTGGGTCGACGAGAGCAACGCGTGGGTGTACCGCCACCTGCACCACGCGGCCGAGCGCATGTGTGCGGTCGCACGGCGCCACCCGACGCCCGATGCGCTCACGGCGCGCGCGCTCGCCCAGGCGGCACGCGAGCTGCTGCTCGCACAGAGCAGCGACTGGACGTTCATCATGCGCACCGGCACGACGGTTCCCTACGCGACGCGGCGCTTCGAGGATCACGTCGTGCAGCTCGGCCGGCTGTGCGACCAGATCGATGCCGGTGCGATCGACGAGCCTGCGCTCGCCGCCCTCGAGGCGCGCGACAACGTGTTTCCCGACGTCGACTACCGGCTGTACGCGTCGTGAAGGTCCTCTTCGTCGCATCCGAGTGCGCGCCGTTCGCGAAGACCGGCGGACTGGGCGACGTCGTCGGTGCGCTGCCGAAGGCGCTGCACGCGCTCGGCATGGACGTGCGCATCGTACTGCCGCTCTATGCCGGAATGGACTGGCGGTCGTTCGACCGTCTCGAGGGAACGCTCGGCGTGCCGATGGGGTTCGGCACCGCCTGGTGCGGCGTGCGCATGGGGCGCCTGCCGGGCAGCGAGGTGCCGGTCTACTTCCTCGAGCACCACCACTACTTCGACCGCCAGCATCTGTACGGGCCGCCGGGCGACTCCTATCCCGACAACCTCGAGCGCTTCGCGTTTCTCTCTCGCGGTGCGCTCCAGCTGTGCAAGGCGCTGGGCTTCCTGCCCGATGTCGTGCACGCGAACGACTGGCAGAGCGCGCTCGTTCCGATCTACCTGAACACCGTCGAGTGGGCGCAGCCGCTGCACGGCAGCGCCAGCATCTACTCGATCCACAACCTCGCGTATCAGGGCGTCTTCGACCCGCGTACGATTCCGATCACCGGACTGGGCGTCGAGCACCTGCACGCACGCGAGCTCGAGCACTTCGGGACGCTCAACTTGACGAAGGGCGCCCTCTACCACGCGACGCTGCTGTCGACGGTGAGTCCGACCTACGCGCGCGAGATCCAGACCGCTCCCTATGGTGCAGGGCTCGACGGGGTGCTGCGCGAGCGCAGCGGCGACCTGCGCGGCATCCTGAACGGCATCGACCCGACGGAGTGGGACCCGGCGACCGATGCGCGGCTCGCCGCGCGCTACGACGCACGCGATCTCTCGGGCAAGGCGATCTGCAAGAGCGCCTTGCAGCGCGAGGCGGGCCTACCGGAGCGCCCCGACGTTCCGGTGTTCGCGCTCGTGGGGCGGCTGGTCGCGCAGAAGGGTGTCGACGTGCTGGCGGCGACGTTGCCGCAGGTGCTGGGCTGGGATCTGCAGGTCGTGCTGCTCGGCACCGGCGATGCCGACGTGGAGCGGCACCTGTCCTGGCTCGCCGGGACGCATCGTGATCGCTTCGCCGTCTGGATCGGCTTCGACGATGCACGCGCGCACCGCATCGAGGCCGGAGCGGATTTCTTCTTGATGCCGTCGCGCTTCGAGCCGTGCGGGCTGAACCAGATGTACAGCCTGCGCTACGGCACGCTGCCGATCGTGCGCGCGACCGGCGGGCTCGCGGACAGCGTCGTGCAGTACGACCAGGAGAGCGGCGAGGGCACCGGGTTTCGCCTCGACGACCTCGGGCCCGAGAGCCTCGCGGACACCATCGGCTGGGCGCTCGCGACCTGGTACCAGCGCCCCGAGCACGTGGCGCGCATGCGGCTCCGCGCCATGGCGCAGGACTTCTCCTGGGCGCGCGCCGCGGGCGAGTACCGCGACCTCTACCATGCCGCCTACGAGCGCCGGCGCGGGCATCCGTACCGCGGCTGACGCCGTCGGGTCGCGCGTCGCGCGCCGACGGCGTCAGCCGGGCGGTCACGGATAGACGAGGGTCACCGCGGCCTCCGGCGTGAGCGCGCGGAAGGCCATGGTCTCCGTCAAGTAGAGGTGCACGCTCGCCGTGTCGTGGCTCGCGTAGCCGACCGACAGATCGCGGCCGACGGTGAGCTCGAAGTCACCGCCGCGGGTGCTGAGCACGACGGCGCCGTTCACGGCCGGGGCCCACACCACGGGCCCTTCGACGAGGTTCTTGACGATCTTCAAGACCGGATAGCCGTCGTCGGTCGCCTGCGAGAGGTTCTCGAAGCAGCGGTTGCCGAGCGCGAGCGCGTACGGCCCCTCGACACCCGCCGTGCGCAGGATGCGGATCGCCTCCGCGACGATCTTCGGATACTCGTCGTACGACTTCGGGATGGCGATCGGCTTGTGGGGCGTGCGCTCGCTCATGCCGCGCAGCCCGGCCGCCGGGTAGCCGTGGAAGATCGCGGCGTCTTCCGCCTGGGCGATGAGCGTCGCGGCGTCCTTGACGGCGTCGAGGTCGGGATCCTCGCTGCCGCGCTCGACCGCGTCGAGCTCCGCGCGCGACAGCGAGAAGTCGGCTCGCAGCTGCACGAGCGGCAAGACCTCGCGGCGCGCGGCGACCACACCGTTCGCCGGACCCTTCTCGATGGGATGAAGGCGGCCGGTGTTCACGGCGCCGAAGGCGGGGCCGTGCGGCCCGTCGAAGTCGACCAGCTTGCGGCCGGCGAGCTTCAGCCGGAGCGTCCGGGCGGCTTCCTTGTCGATCTCGCGCCAGGCGTCGGCGGAGATGGGGGCGAGCTCGCGGTGCAGGTTGTTCACAGCGACGACCCTCCCTTCAGGCTGCCGATGCCGAGCGCTCCCGCGCCGGGGTTCGATGCGCTCGACGCCGCCGCGGCGCCGCCTTCCTTCTCGGCGGCCTCCTGCGCGACGATCGAGCCGGTGGTGAACAGCCGCGACTCGAGCTCGGTCGAGAACTTCGCATCGCGGCGCCGCAGCCACTCGAGGGTCATCACGAAGTGCTCGATCTCCTCGCCGCGATTGTGTGCCAGGATCTCCTTGAGCTCCGGGTCGTCGGCGGCGTCGACGCGCTGGCCGTACCAGTCGACCGCCTCCAGCTCCTCCATCATCGACGTGAGCGCGCGGTGCGCGTCGATCGTCTCGGCACGCATGCGCTGCTCGGGTTCGTGCAGTCCCACCGAGTTGGCCATTCGCTGATTCTCCTCCCTCAGGAAGCGGCGGCGCGCGAATGGCGCCGGGCTGGTTCGTGGATCGTCGGGTCGGGAACCGCGACGGCTCCACCCGTCCTACGAGTATGCGGGCCGCGGTCGGCGATGCAACGCGTTGGGGGGTCATTCGGCCTGGAGGGCCGTGACCGGCTGCACGCGAGAGGCGCGTCGCGCCGGCAGGGCACCTGCCGCGAGCCCGATGGCCACCGCCAGCAGCTCCGCCGCAGCGACGAACGTCCACGGAGTGCGCACGGGAAGGAGCGGAAAGGCGAGATGCAGGAGCTGCGCGCCGCCCGTGCCGACGAGCAAGCCGAGCAACCCGCCGCCGCCGGCCAGCACGATCGCGTCGAGCAGGAACAGACGCAGCACCTCGCCGCGCTCCGCACCGAGGGCGCGCAGCAGGCCGATCTCGGAGGTTCGCTCGGCGACCGCGATGGTCATGATGGCCGCGATGCCGACGCCGCCGACGAGCAGCGAGATGCCGCCGAGCGCGCCCACGGCGAACGTCAAGATCCGCAGCACGTTGCCGAGCACGTCGAGCATCTGCTGCTGCGACGTGATGGTGAAGTCCTCCTGCCCGTGCCGCGCGACCAGGATCCTGCGCATCGCCGCGACCACCTCGTCGACCGGCGCGCCCTCGTCGTACAGGAGGTCGATCTCGACCAGCCCGGTGCGATTGAACAGCGCCAGCGCGCGCGCGGTCGGGACGTAGACCGAGTCGTCGAGGTCCATACCGAGCACGTCGCCCTTGGGCCGCATCGTCCCGATCACGTGGTAGCGCTCGCTGCCGATGCGCACGGTGCGTCCGAGCGGGCTCGTCTCGCCGAACAGCTCGCGGGCGACCTTTGCCCCGAGGACGGCATACGGGCGCGGCGCACGGGCGTCGTCCTGCGGCAGGAAGCGCCCGATCCCGACTTCCAGGCGGAACACCTCCGGGAGTGCGGGGTCGGTGCCGTAGACCGTCGTGCGCCGGCTGCGCGCGCCGGCCTTCACCTCGGCATTGCCGACCGCGACCGAGATCACGGCACGCGCGTGCGGCACACGTCGCAGTGCCTCGGTGTCGTCCATCGTGAGCGGACGCGTGGTGGCGAGCATGCCCGCCGACGTGCCGAGCGTCTGCTCGCGGCCGGGATTGACCGACACCAGATTCGTCCCGAACTGCGAGAACTCCTCGAGCACGAAGCGATGAATGCCTTCGCCGATCGACGTGAGCAGCACCACGGATGCGATCCCGACCGCGATGCCCAGCGCCGTGAGCCCGCTGCGCAGCCGGTGCGACACCAGCGATCGGCGGCTCAGATGGAGAAGATCGCGCGCGCGCATCATCGGCTCGCTCGCTCCCGCCGCTACCGGCGTGCCAGGGCGTGCACCGGATCGAGCGCCGCGGCGCGCCGCGCGGGCAGCGTGCCAAAAAGGATCCCGGTCCCGACCGCGGTTGCGAACGCCGTCACCACGGCCCAAAGCGGCGGTCGTACCGTCAAGACGGGATAGAGCGTCCCGATCAGCACGCTGCCGCCCCACCCGACGATGAGCCCGAGGGCGGCACCGCAAGCCGACAGCAGGCTCGCCTCGGCGAGAAACGTCGCCAGGATCTGCCGGCGGGGCGCGCCGAGTGCCTTCAGCAAGCCGATCTCCTCGGTGCGTTGCGAGACCGAGACCAGCATGACGTTCATCACCAGGATGCCCGCCACCGCCAGGCTGACGCCTGCGATTCCCGCGAGCGTGTAGGTCAGGCTGCGCAGCACGCGGTCGAAGGTCGCCAGCACCGCCGCCTGGCTGACCACGGTGACGTCTTCTTCGCCCTGGTGGCGCTCGCGCAGGATGTCGATCACGTCCTGCCGTGCCTTGGGAAGTCGATCGCGGTCGCGCGTCTCGACCAGCACGCGCGCCAGCGACGGCTCGTCGAGCAGGTCCTGTGCGGTCGCGACCGGCAGGATCACGACCTGGTCGGCGTCCATGCCGATCGAGCGCCCTTCGGTCGCGAGCACGCCGACGATGCGGCAGCGTCGGTCGGCGATGCGCAACCACTCGCCGAGGATCGGGCGTGCGCCGTACAGCTCGCGGCGGACCTTGCCGCCGATCACGCAAAGGTTCTCGGCGCGCTCCGGATCGCCCACCGGAAGAAAGCTGCCCTGTGCGAGGTGCCAGCGTCGCAGATCGAGGAACTCCGCGGTCGTGCCGATCAGCGGCACCTCGCGCTGCAGGCTGCCGCTGGACGCGAGCGTCGTGCCGACGACGAGCGGCGCCACGCGCGACACCGCCGGGCTGCGCAGCAGCGCGAGCGCGTCGGCGAGCGTCAAGTCGCGCGTCGTGTCGCCGACGAAAAAGCCGGCGCCGTGCGTCTCCGAGCAGCCGGGGCTGACGATCAACAGCTCGGTTCCGAGCGAGGTGAACTGGCTGGTCACGTAACCACGTGCCGAGTCGCCGAGCGCCGTCAGCGTCACGACGGCGGCCACCCCGATCGCCATGGCGATCAGCATCAGCAGGCTGCGCGTCCGGTGACGGAGGAGCGCGCGCACGGCAGCGCGCAGCAGGTCGGCGGTCCTCACCGCGATCTCTCGTCGGTCGCCACGCGCCCGTCGACCATGCGGATGCGCCGCTGCGCGCGCTCGCCGAGCTCCGCATCGTGCGTCACGACGATGAGCGTCAGTCCGCTCTCGCGCAGCTGCTCGAGGATCGCGACGACGTCGCCGCCCGACGTCCGGTCGAGGTTGCCGGTGGGCTCGTCGGCGAGCAGCACGCTCGGGCGCGTGACGGTGGCGCGCGCGATCGCCACGCGCTGGCGCTGGCCGCCGGAGAGCTGGTCCGGCCGGTGGTGTGCGCGGTTGGCGATGCCCATGTCGCGGAGGCTGTCCGTGACGCGCGCACGCCGTTCTCCCGGTGCGATGCCGGCGAGCGTGAGCGGCAGCTCGACGTTCTCCTCGGCCGTCAAGTATGAGACGAGATGGAAGAACTGGAACACGAAGCCGATGTGCTCGCGTCGCACGCGCGCCTGCTCGGCGTCGTCGAGGGCGGTGACGTCGCGGCCGTCGAGCCGGTACGTGCCGGCGTCGGGCCGATCGAGCAGCCCGATGACGTTCAGCAAGGTGGACTTGCCCGAGCCCGACGGCCCCATGATCGAGACGTACTCGCCGCGGCCGATGACCAGGTCGACGTCGCACAGCGCGAGCACTTCCTGGTCGCCGACGTGAAACGTTCGGCGGATGCCGGCGAGCTCGATCACCGCACGGCTCTATCGTCGTGCCGCGCCGGTGTGCGGGCTCTCGTCCGGCACCGCCGCGACACCATCGCGCACGCCCTCCCTCGCGACCGACAGCACGACGCGCTCGCCCTGCTCGACGCCGCGGGTGATCTCGGTGAACTGCCAGTTGGCGATCCCGGTCTCGACGTCGCGGCTCGCGAGCGCACCGTCAAGCAGAACGAGAACGCGCTTCCCCTCGAGCAACGATTCGGTCGGGATGCGCAGCCGGTCGTCGCGCGTCTCGAGCACGACCTCGATGTCGGCGCTGTAGCCGATCAGCAGGTCGGCCGTGTCGCCGGGATCGAGGAAATCGACCTCGACGTCGACGGTGCGCGCCTGCTTCTCGACGTCGACCACGTACGGAGCGATGCGTCGCACGCGGCCGGGGAAGGAGCGCCCGGGAAAGGCGTCGAGGGTGATCCGTGCCGGCATGCCCACGCGTACGCCGGCCGCGTCGACCTCGTCGATCGGCGCGCTCACGTACACGCAGCCCATCTCGATCAGGTCGACGGTCGGCGGCGTCGGGATGCCGACCGGTGACGGCGTGACGAATTCGCCCAGCTCGCCGTTCACCTCGGCGACGATGCCACGGAACGGCGCGCGCAGGATCGTGCGCTCGAGCGCGGCGCGCGCGACGTCGATCTGCGCCTGGCCG
>JAIEPK010000471.1 GCA_019749875.1 Candidatus Binatia bacterium
CGCTCGTGCCACACGCGCACCGGCACGCGCGTTCGCGTGCGCTGCGTCGCGTCGCCGTCGCGCAGGAAGCGCAGCGGCGGACCGGCGCTCGCGATCAGCTCCTCGAGCGGATCTGCCGCCAAGCTCCCGCCGTCAGCGCCCGTCGGCGAGCGCGCCGTGGAACTCCTGCAGGCTGCGCACCGTCAAGCGGCCGCGGGCGCGCTCGACCATCGCGACCGCGGCCGCCCCGGCGCCGGCGATCGTCGTGAAGTACGGCGTGCGCGTCTCGAGCGCCGTGCGGCGGATCGAGAACGAGTCGACGATCGACTCCGGGCTCGACGTCGTGTTGAGCACCACGCTCACCTCGCCGGCCTTGAGCGCGTCGACGATGTGCGGCGAGCCCTCGCGGACCTTGTTGATCACGCGGCACGGGATCCCCGTCTCGCCGAGGTAGGCCGCGGTGCCGCGCGTGCCGACCAGCTCGAAGCCCGCCCCGGCGAGCAGCGCGGCGATGGCCTTGACGGCCTCCTTGTCCTCGGGACGCACGCTCACGAACACCACGCCGCTCGCCGGCAGGACGGTGCTCGCGCCGTCCTCGGCCTTCAGGAACGCACGCGGGAAGTCGGCGTCGATGCCCATGACCTCGCCGGTCGACTTCATCTCCGGGCCGAGGATCGTGTCGACGCCCGGGAACTTGATGAACGGGAAGACCGACTCCTTCACGCTCTGGTGCGTCGGCACGATCTCGTGCGTCACGCCGAGCTTCTCGAGCGTCTTGCCGGCCATGACGCGCGACGCGATCTTCGCGAGCGGACGGCCGATCGCCTTCGAGACGAACGGCACCGTGCGCGAGGCGCGCGGGTTCACCTCGAGAACGTAGACCTTGCCGTCCTTGACGGCGAACTGCACGTTCATCAGGCCGATCACGCCGAGCTCCTTCGCGAGCGCGATCGCCTGGCGGCGGATCTCGTCCTGCACGTCCTTCGGCAAGAGTCGCGGCGGCAGCGCGCACGCCGAGTCGCCCGAGTGGACGCCCGCGGGCTCGATGTGCTCCATCACGCCGCCGACCACGACCTCGTGGCCGTCGCCGATGCAGTCGACGTCGATCTCGATTGCGTCGTCGAGGAACTTGTCGACCAGCACCGGATGGTCGGGCGAGGCCTTCACCGCACGCTGCATGTAGTCGCGCAGCCCCGCCTCGTCGTTGACGATCTCCATCGCGCGGCCGCCGAGCACGTAGCTCGGACGCAGCAGCACCGGGTACGTGAGGCGGTCCGCGATCTTCGCCGCCTCGTCGACCGAGCGCGCGGTGCCGTTCGGCGGCTGCTCGAGCTTCAGATCGTCGAGCAGGTCCTTGAAGCGCTCGCGATCTTCCGCGCGGTCGATCGCGTCGGGCGGCGTGCCGATGATCGGCACGCCGGCCTTCTCGAGCGCGACCGCGAGCTTGAGCGGCGTCTGCCCGCCGAACTGCACGATCACGCCGTACGGCTGCTCGCGCGCGACGATCGCCAGCACGTCTTCGAGGGTCAGCGGCTCGAAGTAGAGCTTGTCCGACGTGTCGTAGTCGGTCGACACGGTCTCCGGGTTGCAGTTGACCATGATGGTCTCGAACCCGTCGGCCTTCAGTGCGTACGCCGCGTGCACGCAGCAGTAATCGAACTCGATCCCCTGCCCGATCCGGTTCGGACCGCCGCCGAGAATCATGATCTTGCGCTTGCCCGTCGGCGCCGCCTCGCAGTCGCCTACCTCGTAGGTCGAGTAGAGGTACGGCGTGTAGGCCGCGAACTCCGCACCGCAGGTGTCGACGGTCTTGTAGACCGGCGTCACGCCGTGACGGACCCGCAGCGCGCGGATCTCGTCTTCGTGCGCGTCGAGCAGCGCCGCGAGGCGGCGGTCGGAGAAGCCGAGCCGCTTCCACGACTCCAGGTCCTCGCCACTCACCTGATCGATGCCGCCGCGCGACGTCGCCGCGTGCCCGGCCGCGACAATGCGTCCCTCGGCCTGCAGGATCTCCTCGATGTTGCGCAGGAACCAGCGGTCGATCTTCGTCAAGTCATGGATTCGCCCGATCGACCAGCCGCGCCGGAACGCGTCGCCGACCAGCAGCAGGCGCTGCGCGTTGGGCGTGCGCAGGCGCTCGGCGAGCTGCTCCTCGGACATCGTGCCGGCCGTCGGGTCGAAGCCCGAGATGCCGATCTCGAGCCCGCGCAGCGCCTTCTGCAGGCTCTCCTTGAACGTCCGACCGATCGCCATCACCTCGCCGACCGACTTCATCTGCGACGAGAGCCGATCCTCCGCCTGCGGGAACTTCTCGAAGGTGAAGCGCGGGATCTTGGTGACGACGTAGTCGATGGTCGGCTCGAAGCAGGCCGGGGTCTCGCGCGTGATGTCGTTCTTGAGCTCGTCGAGCGTGTAGCCGATCGCGAGCTTGGCGGCGATCTTGGCGATCGGGAAGCCGGTCGCCTTCGACGCCAGCGCCGAGCTGCGCGACACGCGCGGGTTCATCTCGATCACGACCATGCGTCCGGTCTTCGGGTCCGTCCCGAACTGGACGTTCGAGCCGCCGGTCTCGACGCCGATCTCGCGCATGATCGCGAACGCGGCGTCGCGCATGATCTGGTACTCTTTGTCGGTCAGCGTCTGGATCGGCGCCACGGTGATCGAGTCGCCGGTGTGCACGCCCATCGGATCGAGGTTCTCGATCGTGCAGACCACCACGCAGTTGTCGAGCCGGTCGCGCATGACCTCGAGCTCGAACTCCTTCCAGCCCTCGACCGACTCCTCGAGCAGGACTTCGTGGTGCGGCGAGGCCTCGAGCGCCCACTTGACGGCGGCCTCGAAGTCGTCGTCGCCGTAGGCGAAGCCGCCGCCCATGCCGCCGAGCGTGCGCGACGGGCGCAGGATCATCGGGTAGCCGAGCTCGTCGCGGATCTTGCGCGCGTCGTCCATCGAGCGCGCGTAGCCGGAGCGCGGCACGTCGAGGCCGATCTTCAGCATCGCGTCCTTGAAGAGATCGCGGTCCTCGGCCTTCTTGATCGCGTCGACGTTGGCGCCGATCATCTCGACGCCGTACTTCTTCAAGATCCCGCGCTCGGCGAGCTCGAGCGACAGGTTGAGCCCGGTCTGGCCGCCGATCGTCGGCAGCAGGACGTCCGGCCGTTCTTTCTCGATGATCAGCTCGAGGATCTCGGGCGTCATCGGCTCGACGTAGGTCGCGTCGGCGAACTCCGGGTCGGTCATGATCGTCGCCGGGTTCGAGTTGACCAGGATGACGCGGTAGCCCTCCTCGCGCAGCGCCTTGCACGCCTGGGCGCCGGAGTAGTCGAACTCGCACGCCTGGCCGATCACGATCGGGCCGGAGCCGATGAGGAGGACGGACTTGATGTCGGTGCGACGGGGCATCGTGGGTATCTTTCGCTCGCGGGCGCGCGCGCTCGCTACTTTCGCTCGCGCTCGATCAGGTCGACGAAGCGCTTGAACAGGTAGGCGGACTCGCGCGGGCCGGGCGACGCCTCGGGATGGTACTGCACCGAGAACAGCGGCAGGCGCTCGTGGCGCAAGCCCTCCACCGTGTCGTCGTTGAGATTGACGTGGGTCAGGACGGCCGTGCCGCGCAGCGAATCGGTGTCGACCGCGAAGCCGTGGTTCTGCGACGTGATCTCGACTTTGCCGGTCGCGAGGTCCTTGACGGGCTGGTTCGCGCCGTGGTGGCCGAACTTGAGCTTGTAGGTCTTGCCACCGAGCGCCAGGCCGAGGATCTGGTGGCCGAGACAGATGCCGAACAGCGGCACCTCGCCGATGAGGTTCCCGACCTCGGTCTTCGCGTACGCGACCGCGTCGGGATCGCCGGGACCGTTCGACAGGAACACGCCGTCGGGCCTCATGGCGAGAACGTCCTTCGCGGGCGTGTGCGCCGGGACGACGCGCACGCGGCAGCCGGCGTCGACGAGGTTGCGCAGGATGTTGCGCTTGAGGCCGAAGTCGTACGCGACCACGAAGTGCTTCGCGTCGTCACGCTTCACGTAGCCCTTGACCAGATCCCAGCCGCCCTCGCTCCAGTCGTAGGCGTCGCGACACGACACCAGGCTCGCCAGGTCCTGGCCCTCGAGCGACGGCAGCTCCTTCGCACGTGCGACGAGCTTCGTCTCGTCGAGCTCGATGGTCGAGATGATCGCCTGCTGGGCGCCCGCCGTGCGCAGGTGACGGACGAGAGCGCGGGTGTCGATGCACTCGATGCCGACGATGCCGTGCTTCGCCATGTAGTCGCCGAGCGACTGCTGCGCGCGCCAATTCGACGGCTCGGGCCAGTACTCGCGCACGATGAAGCCGCGCACGTACGGCTTGCCGGCCTCCACGTCCTCGGCGTTGACGCCGACGTTGCCGATCTCGGGGTAGGTCATCGCGACCATCTGCCCCTCGTACGACGGATCGGTGAGGATCTCCTGGTAGCCCGACATGGCGGTGTTGAACACCACCTCGCCGTTCGCCTCGCCCTCGGCGCCGAACGCGAGCCCGCGGAACGTCGTGCCGTCTGCGAGCGCCAGCAGCGCCGGCTTGCGGCTGCCCGTCGTCCGCTCGTTGCTGTCCGTCAAGATCGGCTTCCCTCTAGCGCGCGGCCGCCACGCCGTTCGGGCGCAGGTCGTGCACGATGCGGCCGTCGACCAGGGTGACGAGCGCGCGACCGCGCATCTTCCACCCGTCGAAGGCGGTGTTCTTGCTCTTGGAGAGCAGCGACTCGCTGCTCACCACCCACTCGTGATCGGGATCGATGACGACGAGATCGGCAGGCACGCCGACCTCGAGCCGGCCGGCCGCGAGCCGGAGGATCCGTGCCGGCTCGGAGGTAATCTTCGCGATCGCGGTCGGCAAGTCGAGAAGCCCGTCGTGCACCAGCCGCAGGGTCAGCGGCAGCAGCGTCTCGAGCCCGACGACGCCGTGCGCGGCCTGGTCGAACTCGACGTCCTTCTCGTCCTTGTGGTGCGGCGCGTGATCGGTCGCGACCACGTCGATCGTGCCGTCGGCGAGCGCCGCACGCAGCGCCTGGCGGTCCTCTTCCGTGCGCAGCGGCGGGTTCATCTTGGCGTTGGTGTTGTAGCCCTCGACCGCCGCGTCGGTGAGCCAGAGGTGGTGCGGCGAGACCTCCGCGGTGACGTGGATGCCCGCCGAGCGTGCCTGGCGTACCGTCTCGAGCGCGCCGGCGCTCGAGATGTGCGCGATGTGCAGATGCCCCTTGGCGAGGCCCGCGAGCGCCACGTCGCGCGCGACCATCACGTCCTCGGCGGCGGCCGGCACGCCGCGCAGCCCGAGCCGCAGCGACATCGCGCCCTCGTGCATGACACCGCCCGCGGCGAGCGTCTTGTCCTCGGCGTGGTCGATGACCGGGATGTCGAACATCTTCGCGCACTCGAGCGCGCGCCGCATGAGCTCGGCGTCCATCACCGGCATGCCGTCGTCCGAGACGGCGACGATGCCTGCCTCGTGCATGCCGGCGAACTCCGCCAGCTGCTCGCCGGCGAGGGACACCGACACCGCGCCGATCGGGTGCACCCGCGCGAGCTGCGCGGCTTTCGCGCGCTCGAGGATGTAGCGCGTGACCGACGGGCAGTCGTTGACCGGCTTGGTGTTCGCCATGCAGGCGACGCTGGTCACGCCGCCCGCGACCGCCGCGCGCGTGCCGGTCGCGATGGTCTCCTTGTACTCGAAGCCCGGCTCGCGCAGGTGGACGTGCATGTCGACCAGGCCGGGCGCGACCACCAGTCCGGCGGCGTCGATCGTCGGAACTTTGCCGCGCAGCTTCGCCTGCGCCGGGATGTTCTCGTCGATCGCGACGATCTTGCCGTCGCGGATCAGGATGTCGGCGACGCGCTGCGTGCGCTGCACCGGGTCGATGATCAGGCCACCGGTGATCAGCAGCTGCGCGTCCTGCGCTGTCAGGCTCATTCCTCTCCCGTTCCCGTCGTGTCCGTGAAGCTCACTCTGCCGCCGCCGCGCGCCGCAGCGGCACCGGCTCGTTCACCGCGTCCTCGCCCGCGCTCTCGATCTCGCGCCGACGTCCGACCAGCACGTAGAGCGCCGCCATGCGCACGGCGACGCCGTTGGTCACCTGATCCATGATCACCGAGTACGGACCGTCGGCGACCGTGCTCGAGATCTCGACGCCGCGGTTCATCGGCCCGGGGTGCAGGATGATGACGTCCTTGCGCGCCTTGGCCACGGCCTCGCCCGACAGGCAGTAGAGCCGCGAGTACTCGTCGAGCGACGAGAAGTAGCGGCCGTTCATGCGCTCGCGCTGGATGCGCAGCATCATGATCACGTCCGCGTCGCGCAGGCCCTCGTGCAGGTCGTTCACCAGCTCCGCGCCGAGATCGGCGAACTCCGGCGGCACCAGCGTCGGCGGTCCGACGAAGCGCACGCGAGCGCCCATCGTGCGCAGCCCGAACAAATTCGAGCGCGCGACGCGGCTGTGCAGCAGGTCGCCGACGATCGCCACCGTCAAGCCGGCGATCTGTCCCTTGTGCGAGCGGATCGTCAGCAGGTCGAGCAGCGCCTGCGTCGGGTGCTCGTGTGCGCCGTCGCCGCCGTTGATGATCGGGCAGTCGACGTGGCGCGCGAGCAGGTGCGGCGCTCCTGCCGACGGGTGGCGTACGATGATCGCATCGGGCCGCATCGCGGCGAGGTTGCGCGCGGTGTCGGTCAGCGTCTCGCCCTTCTGCGCCGAAGACGACGACGCCGAAAGGTTGATCGTGTCCGCCGACAGCCGCTTCGCCGCGATCTCGAACGAGGTCCGCGTGCGCGTGCTGTTCTCGTAGAACAGGTTCACGACCGTGCGCCCACGCAGCGTCGGAACCTTCTTGATCTCGCGCTCGGAGACCTCCTTGAACGATTCCGCGGTGTCGAGCAGGAACGCGATCTCCGCAGCAGAGACGCCCTCGAGGCCGAGCAGATGTCGTCGCTCGAACATGGCTCACACCCTCCGCACCGGGCGGCTCGCCCCGTGCGCATCGCTCGCCTGCGACGCGGTCGGCGGCGGCAGGATCGCCACCTCGTCGATGCCGTCGTCCTCGCGCAGGCGGACCTGCACCTTCTCGGAATGCTGGGTGGGAAGATTCTTGCCGACGTAGTCGGCGCGGATCGGCAGCTCGCGGTGGCCGCGATCGACCAGCACCGCGAGCTGGATGGCGCGCGGGCGCCCGAAGTCCATCAAAGCGTCGAGCGCCGCGCGAATGGTCCGTCCGGTGAAGAGCACGTCGTCGACCAGCAGGATCGTCTTGCCGTCGACCTCCCACGGGATCTCGGTGCTCTTGATCACCGCGTGGTCGGCGCCGCGCGTGATGTCGTCGCGATAGAGTGTGATGTCCATCGCGCCGAACGGGACATCCTCGCCCTCGAGCTTCTTGATCTCGCTCTGCAGGCGCAGCGCGAGACGGTCGCCGCGCGAGCGGATGCCGATGATGCCGAGGTCGGCGATGCCCTTGTTGCGCTCGACCACCTCGTGCGCGATGCGGGCGAGAGCACGTCCAACGCCTGCCGCGTCGAGCACGATGCGGCTAGGGGGATCGTTTTGCGGAGCTCTCATTCATGACCTTTCCGAACCTCGCTGGATTCGACTTAAAAGGTGCGCATGTCGGGTACCGCCGCGACGGCGGGAAGTCAATCGGGAGGATGCGATGGGAGCGACGAGACGAGCCTCGAACGACCGCATGGACGAGCCGCTGATCCTCGAGGTCGCGGTCAACGGCGGCACGCAGCGGCGCGAGCACCCGCGCGTGCCGATCACGCCCGAGGAGATCGTCGCCGACGCCCGCGCATGCGCCGCAGAGGGCGCCTCGGTGATCCACGTCCATGGACGCAAGCCCGACGGCGCGTGGGCATTCGACGACGCCGGCGCGCATCGCGAGGCGTTCAGCGCGCTGCGCGCGGACGGGCTGCTGGTCTACCCGTCGATGATGTTCACGCGCGACGACCCGGCGGCGCGCTTCCGCCACGTCGACGAGCTCGGCGCCGAGGGACTGCTCGACTGGGCGCCGGTCGACACCGGCACCACGGTGCTGATCCCGTGCCGCGACGGACGCCTCGCCGCACGCGGCTTCACCTACGACAATCCGGTCGCCGACAACCGGTACGCGCTGGCGCTGTGCGTGCAGCACCGCCTCGCACCCAGCGTCGCCGCGTACGAGCCGCACTTCGTTCGCCAGCTGCTCCTGCTGCTGCCGGAGTATCCCGGCATCCGTCCGGCCGTCGTCCGCTTCATGTTCGGTGGCGACCGCCTGCCCTTCGGGTTCCCGGCGGATCCGGTGTTCGTCGACGCCTACCTCCACCTGCTCGGCGACTCCGGCCTGCCGTGGATGGCCGCCTGCTACGGCGGGGACGTGCTGCCGATCGCGGAGCACGTGATCCGTCGCGGCGGGCACCTGCGCGTCGGCCTCGAGGACGACACGAGCGACCCGTCACGCGGCAACGTCGAGAGGGTGCGCGAGGTGGCGGCGCTCGCCCGGCAGCTCGGCCGGCGGATCGCGACGCCCGACGAGGC
>JAIEPK010000083.1 GCA_019749875.1 Candidatus Binatia bacterium
GTCTCGAGCGCCGAGACGATCGCCCTGCTGCGCGAGCTCATCCTGCAGCGTGCGTCGAACAGCGACGATCCATGGGTGCAGGCGCACGTCGTGCTCGCGCTCGGTGCGGAGGCAAAGGCGGACGGCAAGCCGGTGGTCGACGCGCTCGTCGCCGAGACGCTGCGCACCGAGGCCGTCGACCTGAAGAAGTATCCGTACTTCCCGACCGACGTCGAGCGGCACCCGTTCCACTTCCTGCAGATCCTGCAGGTGACCGACGTGCCGTACGATCGCGTGTTCGTGACGCCGGTCGGGCGCTTCACACGCCGCGACATTCTTTCGGGCAGCGAAGCGCTGCTCGATCCGAAGCAGATCACCGACGAGCTGTCGTGGCTGGTGAGCGTCTTGACGCACGAGTTTCCGCAGGACCGGGATACGTTCAAGACCGCGCGCGGTCTCGAGATCCGCGTCTCCGACATCGTGCAGCGACACCTGCGCGAGACCGACGCCGCGTACTCCGAGACGTTCGCCGCGATGGCGGGTGCGACGCCGTACGCGCGTGGCGCGATCCAACGCTCGGCCTGCAACGGCACGCACATGCTGTACGGCCTGATCGACGCGCTCAAGAACGGCTACACGACCGGCGATCTGCGCCCGCACACCGAGCGCCTGACGCGCGCGCTGCTGTTCCGCATGCGCGCCGAGCCGCAGCTCATCGATCTGTCCCTGCGCGGCAGCGACGCCATGGTGCGGCTCAACGCGGATGCCGCGAAGCTGACGTTCCTCGGCCATGCCGTGGAGGATCTCGGCTACGCGGTGCAGTACGACGTCCTGAAGCTCGACGCCGCGCAGACCCAGACGGTGACGCAGGCCCGCGAGCAGCTGGCGGCGATCGTCTCGCGCCTCGTCGGCGAGTACGACCTCGACGGCCTGCAGGCGCAGGAGCCGCGCGCCTACAAGCTCATCCTCGGCGATGCCTGCCACGCGTATCGGGGGCTGCGCTTCTGGTCGTGAGCACCGCGTCGCAGCCGGCGGACGTCGAGCTGAGCGTCGTGGTGGTGAGCTGGAACGGCGCCGCGTACCTCGGCGCCTGTCTCAACGCCGTGCGGGGAGCCGGTCGTGAGCTCATCGTGGTCGACAACGGCTCACGCGACGGCAGCACGGCACTGGTGCGCGAGCGCCACGGCGATGTCCGTCTGCTCGTGAACGACGCCAACCTCGGCTACGCCCGCGCGGCGAACCGCGGGCTCCGCGCTGCGCACGGCCGCTACGTTCTCTTCCTCAATCCCGACGCCATCGTCTCCGAGGAGGCGATTGCTGCGGCGCGCGCGGTGTTGGACGACCGGCCGGGAGTGGGGCTGGTCGGGGTGGCGCAGCGCGGCCGGAACGGCAGCGTGATCCCGACCGTCGAGCCGTTCTTCTCGCTCGCGGCGCTGCGGCGGCCCTCGCACCGCCGGGTGAGCGCGCCCGGGGGCGAAGGTCCGGTCGAGATCGACTGGTGCCACGGCGCGTTCTTCCTCGGGCGGCGCGAGGAGCTGCTCGCGCTCGGCGGCTACGACGAGCGCTATTTTCTGTACGCCGAAGACATGGATTTGTGCTTTCGCGTGCACGAGTCGGGTAAGTCCGTCGTCTATTTGCCGCAGGTGTCGATCCTGCACGAAGGAAACGCGGCCGGCAGCAAGCTCCTCGGGGAGCGCCGCGCGGCCGCCATCTTCGCGAGCCAGCTCGCGTTCCACCGGCGCGTGCACGGCGTCGCGGCGACCGCGCTGCTGCGGGCTGTCGCGACGCTGGCGTTCGGCGCGCGCGCACTCGCCTACCGGGTCTCCGGATCGCCGCTCGCCGAGCGCTACGCTGCGCTGGCCGCGGTGGCGCTGCGCGGCGGCATCGCGGCCGACGCATTTCTCCGGCCGAGCGCTGCCTCGGCAGCCACGATGGGGAAGCCGTGAGCGGGGCCGGGCCGGTGCGCGACGAGCGCGGTGCTGCGATCACCGTCGCGGTGCTTTGCCGTGCCGACGAGCCCGCGCTCGAGCGTACGTTGCGCTCGCTCGAGGACGCCGCGCAGCGGCTCGCGCGCGCGGGCCGCGAGGTCGCGTACGCGATCTGCGTCAATGGCCCGGCCGGCTCGGGAGCGGCGCTGGCGGCGGCGCGAGCGATGGCCGAGCGGCACGCGCCGGGACGCGTGCGCGTGCTGACCGACGCCCGCGCCGACAAGGCACGCGCGTGGAATCTCGTTCGTGCCGCCTGTGCCACGCCGCTGGTCGCGTTCTGCGACGCGGACGTCGAGGTCGCGTCGGACGCGCTCGCGAAGCTCGTCGCGGCGCTCGATGCCGCACCGGAAGTCCAGCTCGCGAGTGCGCGTCAAGTTCCGATCTTCGGCCCGTTCGTGTCCGAGGCCGATGCCGGCTCGCAGCGGCAGCCGACCTTCGTCGCGCGCGCCGCGGCGATCCCGTACCGCTTCGATTTCCAGGTCGTCGGCGGCCGCCTGTACGTCATGCGCGCCGCGGCCGTCGAGCGCATGCCCGAAGGCTTGCTGCTCGAAGACGGCTGGCTGTCGGCGACGCTCGGCAACGACGTGCTGCGCACCGTCGCCGACGCCGAGGTTCGCTTCCATCCGCCGACGACGCTCGCCGACTACTTCCGCGAGCGCATGCGGACCGAGGCGGGCAAGCTGCAGATTCGCGAGCAGCGTCGTGACGAAGGGCGCGCTCGGCAGCCGATCGCGCGCTATCGCTGGCGCGCCATGTTCGCGGCCCTCGGCGTCGAAGACATCCCGCTGCTCGCCGTCAATCTGGCGGTGCGCGGCGTGGCGCGTGCGCTCGCGGAGGTCGCCGCGCGGCGCGGCCGGAGCGTCGTCTGGGCGCCGATCACGTCGAGCAAGCCGCATCCCACCGAGGTGCCATGAATCAACGTGCGGACTACACGGTCGTCATCCTCACTTGGAACTCGCGCCAGCACGTGAGCGCTTGCCTCGCATCGCTGCGCGATGCGGCGCCGGGACGTCGCGGTGACGTGATCGTCATCGACAACGGCTCGACCGACGGCACGCCCGACGTCGTGCGCCAGCTCGCGCCCGATGCGCGTCTGGTGCAGAACCAGGCGAACCGCGGTGTCGCGGCGGCGCGCAACCAAGGTCTCGCGCTGGCACGCTCGCCGGTGTCGATCATCCTCGACGTCGACACGGTGGTCCAGCCCGGTGCATTCTCGCGCCTGCTCGAGTTTCTCGAGGCGACGCCTTCGGTCGGCGTCTGCGGCCCGCGCCTCGTGCTGCCGGACCGGACGATCCAGGCGAGCTGCCAGCTCTTTCCGACGGTGATCGACAAGATCGTGCGCCAGCTGCCCGGACGCATGGGCGAGCGCTGGCTGCGCGACGTCGAGCTCGCCGACTGGGACCACACCGGCGTGCGCGACGTCGACTACGTGGTCGGGGCATGCCAGGCGATCCGCATGTCGGCGCTGTACTCCGTCGGCTGGCTCGACGAGCGCATCTTCTACGGGCCCGAGGACGTCGACTTCTGCCTGCGCATGCGGCTGCGCGGCTGGCGCGTGACGTACGTCGGCGACGCGATCGTCCGCCACGAATGCCAGCGCGTGACGCGGCGCCGGCTGAATGCCCTGACGCTGCGGCACATCCGCGGCCTCGCGCACCTGTACCGCACGCACGGCTACCTGTTCTCGCGCGCCGGGCTCTACCGGCGGATCGAGGAGGCTGCCTCGGCGTCGCCGACGCTGGGCGCGCAGCCGCGGTGGGAGCGCGCCAGCTGACGGTGGTCGCGACGCTGCCGCGCGTTCCCGCGCGGCGCGCGCGGACGCTCCCACGGCTCTCGCTGCGACGTGCGCGCGCGCGTCGGGTCGTGCTGGTCGGTGCGTCGGCCGACGTGCTCCGGCTGCGTGAGCAGCTGATCGCACTCGACGGTGGTGACTTCGAGATCGTCGGGCACGTCGGCACGGCCGCCTCTCGGCCGTGCATCGGCGGAGCGCGCGCGACTCCTCCGGTGCTCGGCACGACGCGTGACCTGGCGCGTGTCGTGCGCTCCCATCGGGTCGGTGAGGTGGTGGTCGTCCCCGCTGCCCGCGACGGCGCCCGGCTGCTCGACGTCGTGCTGCGCGCGACCGCGGGAATCGCCGACCTGCGCATCGCCATCGTGCCCGGGCTGCACGAGCTGCGCGTCGGACGCGTCGCGACGAGCCGCCTCGGCGACGTGCCGTTGATCGACGTGACGCGCGAGCCGCCGGGTGGCGCCGCACTCTCCGTCAAGCATGTGCTCGATCACGCGCTCGCGGTGGTGCTGCTGGTGGTGTCGCTGCCGCTGGTCGCGCTCGCGGCGCTGGCCGTCCGGCTGACGTCGCGCGGTCCGGTGCTGTTCCGGCAGCGACGCATCGGTCGTGACGGCTGCGAGTTCATGATCTACAAGCTGCGCACGATGCGCGACGATGCGGAAGGCGCGACCGGTCCCGTGCTCGCGCGCGACGGTGACGGTCGCGTGACGCCAGTCGGCCGCTTCCTGCGCCGTACCCGCATCGACGAGCTGCCGCAGCTGCTGAACGTGCTCAACGGGACGATGAGCCTCGTCGGACCGCGTCCCGAGCGCCCGGAGCTCGCCGACGCGTTGCTGCGCGAGCTGCCGGGCTACGGCGAGCGCTGGCTCGTCAAGCCGGGTCTGACCGGGCTCGCACAGGTGCGCGGCGCGTATCACACGTCGCCGGCCGGCAAGCTGCGCCACGACCTCGCGTACGTCCACAACCGCTCGCTGCTGCTCGACCTGCGCATCCTCGCGGCGACGGTGTGCACGCTCGCCGCGCGCCGCGGCGTGTGAGCGTGGTGCGGACTCCGGCAGGATCGGTTGCCGCCGTCCGTGCGCTCGCGCAGGAGGTGGTCGCCTGTGCGCGCTGTCCTCGGCTGCGCGCACACTGCGCGGAGACGGCACGGGTGAGGGTTCGTCGCTTCCGCGATCAGGAGTACTGGGGCCGCCCGGTGCCGTCGTTCGGCGACCCGCGCGCCCGCCTGCTGATCGTCGGTCTCGCGCCGGCGGCGCACGGTGCGAACCGGACCGGCCGCATGTTCACCGGCGACGACAGTGGTGCCTGGCTGTATCGTGCGCTGCACGACGCAGGCTTCGCGAGCCAGGCGGAATCCCTGCATCGCGACGACGGTCTCGCGCTGCGTGACGCGTACGTCACCGCGGCGGCGCACTGCGCGCCGCCCGGCAATCGTCCGAGCCCGGCGGAGATCGCCGCCTGCCGGCCGTTCCTCGCCCGCGAGCTCGCGCTGCTGTCGCGGGCGCGCGTCGTGCTGGCGCTCGGCCAGATCGCCTGGGACGCGGTGCTCGCGGCACTGGCCTGTGAAGGCGTCGTGTTCCGCCCGCGGCCGCGCTTCGGACATCAGGCCGAGGTGCCGATCGACGCGCGCCGCGTCCTGCTCGGGTCGTATCACCCGAGCCGCCAGAACACGCAGACCGGACGGCTCACGCGCGAGATGCTTGCGTCGGTGCTCGCGCGGGCACGCGCGCTCGTCTGAGCGCGCACGTCGTCGAGGATCAGCCCTTGTTCGCGGCGCCGCCTTGCTTCGCTGCGGCTTCGTCGAGCAGCTTCAGCGTCTTGTCGTTCAGCATGCCGTCGGGGAACAGGCCGTTGCTGCGCTGGAACGCCTCGTAGGCATTGATGGTCACCTGATCGAGCTTGCCGTTGATGTCGCCCTTGTACTCCCTGAGCGCCGTCAGCTGCTGCTGGATCTTCTTGACCTTCTCGGCGTCGACCTTCTGCTCGAGCGCCGCATGGTCGATCGCGACCAGCGACTTCTTCGCGCTCTCCTCGGCGGCCTTCGCGCGGTCCTGATCGGTCGGGATCGAGCACGCCGATCCGGTCAGCCCGAGCAGCAGGGCCGAGGTGAGGGCGAGGCGGCGCGAGTGGCTCATCGCAGGGTCGTACCCCGGCGCGTCGCGAGTGGTCAAGGGATGGGGACGCCGGTATACCGGAGCGGTGCTCCGTCCCCGGCGGAATCTGCCGCTGCTGGCGCTGCTCGCGCTCGCGGCCTGCCATCCGGTGGTGGTGCGACCGCAGGAGACGACGGCGGCCGACGTGGCCGTGCCGACTCTGCCGGTTTCGAACATCAACATCGTCGGCATCGGACGCGCCGACCAGGACGGGCGGATCGTGCTGCGCGCGACCGGCATCGCGGTCGCGCGCGGCGAGACCGCGACCATCGGAGTCATGGGCCCGGGCATGATCCCCGGCACGAGATTCGTCGTGCTCGGCGCCCGCTTTCGCGCGAGCGTGATCCGCTATGCCGAGACGCAGGGTGGATCGGGCACGACCCCCGCGGCGGTGTTGTCCCTGGTGGTACCGCCCGACGCGTCGCCCGGGCTGTACTCGGTGATGGCAGTGCGCGGCTACGAGTTCGCATTGCTGTCGGGGGCCGTCGAGGTGACGTCGTGAGCGCCGCAGGAAGCGCTCCCGACGTCCCGTGCCGCATCGGTGGCGCTGCCGGCCGCGCGCGCCGCGCGATCTGCCTCATGCCGAGGTTGCTCCTCGGCGTGATGTTCGTGTGTGGGTCCGTGAGCCCCGTGCAGGCGCTCACGCTCGCGCCGATGACGCTCGAGGAGCTCACCCGCGCCGCGTCGATCGTCGTTCGCGCGCGCTGCATCGACCGCACCGTCACGCGCAGCGCCGACGGCCGCATCACGTCGCTCGCGCGCTTTCACGTCGTGACCCGCGCGAAGGGCGCCGCACCGGACGTCGTCACCGTGCGGCAGCTCGGTGGACGCGTGGACGGCACCGAGCTGATCGTTCCCGGCGCGCCGCTGTCCGAGCCGGACGACGACGTGGTGCTCTTCCTCGAGGCACGCGACGACGGCACGCACGGGGTGGTCGGTCTCGCGCTCGGGTACATGCCGGTGGTCGCGCTGCCCGGGACCGGCGCGGCGGTACGCACGTCGCGCATGCTCGGTGGGGTCTTCGCCGACGGTGCCGTGCATCCGGTGGACGAGCTGCTCGAGCGCGTGCGCGTGATCGCGGGCGGAGCGGCGGTGCGATGAGCGCACGCGCGCGCCGTGCGAAGTGCGTTTGGCGCGGCAGCGTGCCGCGACGGCGCGTCGTGCTGCTGCTGGCGCTGCTGATCGCGTGCGTCGGCGACCTCCTGGCGCAGGCGCGCAGCGCGGCGGGATTCGCGTTCCTCTACGTCCCGTCGTCGGCCGGCGTGCCGCGGCGCTGGAACCAGGCGGCTTTGTCCGACGGACGCGTGCCGTGGCGCATCTCCGCGGGCATCGCCCGCAACGTCACCGGGGACCGCAGCGCGCTCGACGTCCTGCAGGCTGCCTTCTCGCGCTGGGAAGACTTGCCGACGAGCTCCATCCGTTTCGCGTTCGACGGCACCAGCAAGACGCGTAACCGGAGCGCGGGCGACCGCGTCAATCTCGTCACGCTCGACACCACCGAGTCGCTCGGCAGCGGCGTGCTCGCGGCGACCTTCCTCACCAGCGACGCGAGCGGCAACCTGCTCGACGTCGACATCGTCTTCTCTCGCGACGCTGCGTTCAGCACGTCCGATACCGTGGATCCGAACAGCTACGACCTCGAATCGGTCGCGACGCACGAGATCGGCCACCTGCTCGGGCTCGAGCACAGCGGTCTCGCGCGTGCGACCATGGTGCCGTTCACCGACCGCGGCGAGCCGCAGCAGCGCACGCCGTCCGACGACGACCGCATCGGCGCCTCGCTCCTGTATCCGGAAGCAGGGTTCCTCGCCGGCACGGGTTCGATCGCGGGTCGGATCACCGAGGCCGGGGCGCCGGTGTATCTGTCGCAGGTGGTTGCCGTGCGCGCGGGTGGCCCGGTGGTCGCGGCGACGTACAGCGCGCCCGACGGCAGCTACCGCATCGACGGTCTCGCGCCCGACGTCTACGTCGTCTATGCCGAGCCGCTGGACGGCCCGATCGTGCCCGGCAACGTCGCCGGCTTCCGGTCCGCCTTCGGCGACACGCCGAGCACAGGATATGGCACCTTCTTCCACTGATGTTCCGGGCGGCGCGCGATGACGCTGCCGGTCGAGCTGCTGCAGCGTCGCGGCGGTCCCGAGCGCTACGACGTGGTCGTGGTCGGCGCCGGCGTCGCGGGTCTGGTCTGCGCCGCGGCGCTCGCGCGTGCGGGTGCACGCACGCTCGTGGTCGATGCGGGCAAGCGCCCCGGCGGACAGCTGCAGACCGTGTCGCACCAGGGCTGGGCGGTCGACACCGGGCCGCTGTTCTGGGACGCGATCGGCATCCCCGAGGTGCTGGCGGCGATCGGGGCGGAGAACGTCAGCGTCGGCACGCTGCACGAGCGCGATGCGCTTCGCCTCGTGGTCGCACGCGAGGGCGGCAACGCCTTCGATCCGCTGCGCATCCCGGTGCCCGGCGGAGCGACGTCCCCGTCGACGCTCGACGCGATCCGCGCGCTGTACGGCGTCCCGCCGCGCATCTTCGCGAGCCTCGGCGAGGTGTATCAGGAGTTCAACAGTGCCAGCGCCGATCAGCTCGATGCGTGGCGCACGACGTCGCTCGTCGAGTTCGCACGCGAGCGCGCGCTCGAGCCGCT
>JAIEPK010000055.1 GCA_019749875.1 Candidatus Binatia bacterium
TCGAGCGCGTGCGCGCACGCGAGGCACGTCGGGCCCGCTTCGCGAGCGTTGCGTCGCACGGGTCGGCGCGCGCCGTGCTGCCCGCCGACCGGATCGTCACGCCCCACTGACGCGGTCGCACGGGCGGCGCGCGGGCCGACCGCGCGTCAGCTGCGCTCGGTCTCGGTCTGCAGGCGGTCGCTCAGGATCTTCGAAAGGTTCAGGAAGATCTGCGCTGCGGTCCGCGGATAGCGACGCTGCACGCGCGTGAGCGCGCGCTGGTCGACGGTCATGACCTCGAGCGGGCCGTCGGCGACGACGTCGGCGGTGCGCTCGTGGCTGCGGATCAGGCCCATCTCGCCGAACACGTCGCCGCGGCCGAAATCGCGCACGTGCCGGCGCTCGCCGCCGGTGTCGACGACCACGCGCGCCTTGCCGTCGATGATGACGTACATCTCGTCGCCGAGCTCGCCCTGGCGGACGACGGCGGCACCGCTCGGGTACGACTCGAGGCCGGCGAGCAGGGCGACGAGCCGCGCCTGCGACGGCCGCAGGTCCGAGAACAGCGGGATGGTCTTGTGCGGGTCTTTTCCGAGCTTGACGCCGAGCAGATCCCACAGGGTGATGATGCGCGTGGTCGCGAGCAGCGCCGGAAAGAGTGCGAGCTCGGTCAGGATCGCCGCCAGGATCGTGACCGCGGACAGGATGCCGAACTGCTGCAGCGGCACGAACGTCGAGGTCGCGAGGCTCGCGAAGCCGAAGAACAGCAGCGCCGAGTTGTACAGCGCGGGCTTGCCGACGCTGGAGAACGTCCGCAGCATCGCCGCGTGCTGATCGGCGCTGGCCTTGATCTCGGCGGAGAGCCGGCTCATCAAGTGGATCGTGTCGTCGGTCACGATGCCGAGCACCACCGACGCGATGATGCTGGTGCCGAGGTTCAGTGGTGCACCGGTGAGCCCCATGAGGCCGAAGAAGATGATCACCGGCACGAAGTTCGGGATCA
Source organism: Candidatus Binatia bacterium (assembly GCA_019749875.1). GTDB lineage: Bacteria > Desulfobacterota > Binatia > UBA12015 > UBA12015 > VGTK01. The sequence continues at coordinate 983 of JAIEPK010000055.1, forward strand.
TCGCGATCAGACCGACGCGGACCGAGAGGAACATCAGCGCCATCACGGCGAAGATCACCCCGGTCGCCATCGCGAGGCTCGAGACCTGCCCGCTCACGAGGTCGCTCGCGGTGCGCGTCATCAGGATCAGGTTGCCGGTCGGGTGCGCATGCAGCTCCGGCGGAAAGAGGCCCGCCGCGAGCTGCTCGATCTTCGCCACCAGCGCCGTGATCTCGCTCGAGCGCGCGAGCGTCGTGCGCACCAGGATGTGCGTGCGCGAGAAGTCCTTGTTGATCACGCGCTGGAACGACTTCGGGCTCGAGGCGACGAGCTGCAGCACGGTGTCGAGCTGCGCCGGATTGTCCCAGAAGGTGCTCTTCGCGTCGCCGTCCGCCGCGCCCGCTGCCGCCGCGGCGCCGCCGGGTTGCACGACGTTGCCCGCGTCGTCGACCACGATGTCGCCGGCCTCGCCGCCGGCCTGGCTGCCGCGGTCGAGCAGCTCCGCGTAGTCGACGAACGAGATCGTCTTGTCGACCCCGGGCAGCCGGTCGATCTCGTGCTGCAGCGCGCGGATGCGCTCGAGCGTGTCGAGCTTCTTCATCGTGCCCGGCTGGTCGGCGTCGATCGCGACGTAGAAGGCCATGCTGCCGACCAGCCGCTCGTTGATCAGGTCGGTCGCCTCGCGGATCGGATCGCCGGGACGGAAGAACGAGTGCAGGTTGTTGTCGACCTGGATGCGCGGCACCTGCGTCAAGCAGAGCAGCGACAGCAGCACCGTGCCGGTGATCAGCGCGCGGCGCTGCTCGATGCCGAAGCTCGCGATCGCGGCGAGACGCCGGCTGAGCGTCGGCGTGTACTGGCCGTGCTCGATCTTCGGCAGCGGCAGCAGCGCCAGCACCGCCGGCACGACGACCAGCGACAGCAGGATCGCGATCAGCACGCCGATCGACGAGTACAGGCCGAGCTCGCGGATGCTGCCGATCTGGTTCGTCACCAGCGACAGGAAGCCGACCACCGTGGTGATCGCGGTGATGACGATCGGCGTGCCGGTGCTGCGCAGCAGGTGCAGCACGACGTCGTGCGGCGTGCCGCCGCCCTCTGCTGCCTCGTAGTACTCGGCGAGCACGTGCAGGCAGTAGGCGCTCGCCAGCACCAGCAGCAGCGGCGGCAGCGCGATCGTGCCGAGGCTGAGCGGCGTGCCGGCGAGGACCATGATGCCGAGGGTCCAGACCAGCGTGACGAGGATCGTCATCGTCGGCAGCAGCACGCCGCGCACCGAGCGGAAGCAGAGTGCCAGGATCACGACCACGATGCCGAGCGACACTGGTACGAAGCGCCACATGTCGGTGCGCATCGCCGCCTGCGAGTGCGCGCGGAAGTGCGGCAGCCCGGTGTAGACCACGCGCTCGGGGCCCGCGGTGTTCGCCTGCTCGACGATCTCCGCGACGTTCTCGTCCACCCGGCGTCGCGCGAAGTCGTCCTCGCTCATCTCGGCGAAGAAGACGTTGATGCCCGCCGCGCGGCCGTCGGGCGCGACCAGGTTCTTCAGGTACATCGGTCGCTCGGCGAGCTTGGCGCGCAGCGCCTGCGATTCTTCGGGCGTGCGCGGCAGCTCGGCGATCAGCGGCGGCGGCTGGATGACGTCCATCACCGGATCGGCGGCATTGGTGAGGCTCACCACTTCGGCGACGCCGTCGACCTTCGCGATGCGATCGGTCAGGTCGCGGATCTTCGCCAGTGCCGCGGGCTGGTAGACGTCGTCGGCGAACACGCCCACGACGCCGATCTCGTCGCTGCCGAAGAGCGCGCGGATCTCGTCGTAGTACGCCTTCTGGTTGTCGCCCTCGTTGAGCAGCGTCTCGACCGAAGCGTCGAGACGCATGTTGCGCGCGTGCCAGCCGAAGAAGGCCGTCAGCAGCGCCACGACCAGCAGCGTCACCGCCGGACGTCGCACGATCGCGCGGTAGACCGAGTCCATTCGTGCCTCCCGCCGCGCGATGACGCGCGGTCGCCGGACGACTCCCTCCCGGAGCGTCCCGGCGCTTGTCTACCGCGGTCCGGGCAGTGTCAAATCGGCAGCCGGTCGGTCGACGTGCCGATCTCGGCGGCGTCCTCGTCGACCTCGCCGGAGGCCTGCGCGCTCACGATGCGGCCGCGCATCCACAGCCCGCCGTCGGGATCCTGCAGCACCTCGCCGACGCGCGCCGGGTGATGGATCTCGAGCTCGACCGGCTCCTCGCGCGCGAGCAGCTCCTCGTCCACCGGGTCCATGCCGCCGAGGCGTTCCGCGACCAGGTGCGCCGGGTACGAGAACGCGCGCTTGATCGTCCGCGTCGGTCCGACGCGCGGGCAGAGCGCCTCGTCCAGCTCGAGCAGCTTCATCGCCTGCGGCACGAGGTCGCTGCGGCCCGCTTCGACGAACCAGGCCGCGGTCGCGCGGCGGATGATCTCGTAAGCGCGCTTCCGCTGCGAGAGCAGCGCGAGGTAGATCTCGGCGCGGCTCTCGTACGCGATCATCTGGTCCACCTCGCCGTCGACGACCGCGGTCGATCCGAGCTCGAGCAGCAGCGAGCGCAGCACGAAGCGCAGCATGCCGGTGGTCGAGATGCCGCCCGCGAACGCGGTGAAGCGCGCGGTGATCGGCATCATCTGGCCACGCGCCAGCATGATGTACGCGGTGATCAGGAAGTAGCCCTCGGCGCCCTCGTCGCGCGAGAACGTGTGACAGCCGATCACGTACTCGCCCTTCGCCTTGCCGTAGCCGGCGACGGGAATCGTCTCGAGCTTGTACTCGTCGCGGCGCTCGTAGAACTCGGTGCCGGGCAGCAGCGTGTAGCCGAAGATGTTGACGTTCGGGAAGATCGTCAGCAGATGGTCGAGGTTGGTCTCGAACTCGCGCAGCGTGTCCCCGGGCAGACCCCAGATCAGCTCGGCACAGATCGGCACGCCTTCCGCCGCGAGCTCCTTGACCACGGGCTCGTAGTCGTTGGCGCGCATGTTGGTGCGGTGGCTGAGCTCGAGCGCCAGCGGCGTGAGCGTCTGCAGCGCGAAGTTGTAGTGCGGCAGGAGACCGTTCTTGTGCATGAGGCGGACGATCTCGCGCACGCGGCTGTTGTGATTCTTCGACCACGAGGTCGCGAAGGTCTGCGGCAGGCCGGTGCGCGCGCGCAGATCGACGATCATGCGCGCCTTCTCGAGGTCGTCCTTCAGCGCGCCGAAGTTCGAGTCGCACAGCCAGATGTCGTGCACGCCACCCGCGACGAGGCGGTCGAAGTCCGAACGGATGCGGTCGAGCGAGAACTGGAACATCTTGGTGCCGATCGCGCCGGTGCCCCACTCGCAGAACGAGCACTTGTACGGACAGCCGCGGCTGGTCTCGTAGGCGACGTGCTCGTAGAGCGGTTCGCCGTCCGGCCCGCGCAGCTCGAGGACGTCGAGTGCCGACGGGAAGACGTCGAGCTCCTTCGCGCGCGCGCGGGTCGCGGTGCGGTGCGGCGTGCCGTCGAAGGTGAGGAACGCGAGGCCGTCGACGTCGCCCCACGCAGACCGGTCGGCGCAGTCGAGCAGCTCCGTGAACGTCGTCTCGCCCTCGCCCAGGACGACGACGTCGATGCCGTCCTCGAAGAGAAAGTCCTCGGCGCGCTGCACGTGCGGTCCGCCGGCGACCACGAGAGCGCCCGGTACCGCGCGCTTGACGGTACGCGCCAGCGTGAGGAACTCGGCGACGTTCCAGGTGTAGCAGCTGAGTCCGAACACCGGCTGGATCCCGGCGGCGAGCGCCTCGCGCGTGAGCGGCGCGATCTCGTTCGGCCAGTCGTTCTGCAGCCAGTGCATGACGTCGGCCCGGTCCTTGAAATGCACCAGCCGGACGTCGGTCTCGCCCGCCGTCCGGCCGCGGGCGAGGAAGTTGGCCTTCAGCGCGCCGGTGGTCATCGGCGGGCCGTAGAACTGCTCGGTGTCGAGGCTGAACAGGAAGACGGGGCGCTGCATGGGCTGTCGAGGTGCCATGCGAGCCCCCGGGTCGCAAGGTGGCGGCCCGGCCCGGGCGGTCCGGCTAGGCTCCTAGTGACACTAGAGCGTCGCCAGCGCCGCGACGCACAGGGCGAGGCCCGTGGCGTAGGTGCCCGCGGCACCGACGAAGCGGAGCGGGTGGGGGGCCGTCATGGTGCGGCAGGTGAGGATGCCGACGGCGAGGCTGTAGCGGCAGAGGACGGCGAGGCCCATGGTCCAGAGCGCCCACGGGGGCGGATCGTTGGCGCCGACGATCAGCATCAGCACCGCCAGCATCGGCGCGTACTCGACGGTGTTCCCGTGCGCGCGGACCATGCGGTACAGCGCGTGCTCCGGGTCGTCCGGGCAGCCGGCGCTGATCCCCGTGCGCTGGCGTGTGAGCGAGACCCCGAGGCCGAGCCCGAACACCAGCACCCCGAGCAGCGCCGAACAGGCGACGGCGACGATCATGCCAGCGCCTTCAGCGCGGTGATGACCCTGGCGCAGGCGTCGGCACACTGCCCGCAGATCACGGCGTGCGCCGCGTGCTTGCGGCACTCGTCCTCGCAGGCCTGGCAGACGTCGATGCAGATCTTGGCGTACGCCTTCAAGTGCGTCGACTCGAGCGCCGCGAGGCTCGCGAGCGTCCGGCACACGGGCACCATCTCACCGACGCGCGCGGCGCACTGCGCGAGCATCGTCTGGCCCTTCGCGAACTCGGTGAAGCAGTGGTGCAGGCACAGCTCGCCGGTGCCGGCGCACTCGAGCGCGGTCCGGACCAGTGCTGCGTTCGGCGCATCGGCCGGCTCGGCGACCGCGTCGGCGTTCGTCGCGAGTCCGGGCAACGACGTGACCGCCGCCGTGGCCACCAGGGTGGATCCGGCCGCGAGGAGCGCGCGGCGGGTGACGGAAGCTGCGGTTACGGGGGTGGGCTCGTTCGTGTCTTCGGCCATGCGCGTCCTCCTCGGTTCGGGAGGCCCCCGTGTACCACGGCCGGCTCGACACCGGGAGGGGAGCTCGACGCAGCCGCCGTCAAGCGCTCAGCGCGGCACGCCCACGTACGAATCCCGCGATCAGCTCGACCAGGCGATCCGGCCGGTCCTCGGAGACGAAGGTCCACGCGTCGTCGATCTCGGCGACGCGCGCATCCGGTAAGATCTCGGCGAGCCGGTACGCGTGCTCGAGCGGGAAGAAGCGGTCCTCCCTCGACCACGCGAGCAGCGCCGGTGCGTCGAAGGCGCGCAGGCGCTCGGCCGCCTCGAGCGTCAAGCGCGGATCGAGCCCGGCGATCACCTTGGCGAGGTCGCGTCGCACCGACGCGCTCTGAATGGCCGGCCGCGTGAACGAGCGCAGCAGCTCGTCGTCGAGCCGGCGCTTCGCGAGCCAGCCGTAGGCGAGCGGCGCACGCGCGAGCAGCGGCGCGCGCATCGCCTGCACGATCGCGTAGAGCAACGGACGGTGGCGCGCGGCGAGGACGAGCGGCGCGAAGAACTTCGGCGGGAAGTTGTCGAACGCGTCGCACGGCGTGAGCACGAGGCGTCCGATGCGCTCGGGATGGCGCGTCACGACGAGCTGGCAGAGCGCGCCGCCGCTGTCGTTGCCGACCAGCGTCACGTCGCGCAGGTCGAGCGCGGCGATGAAGTCGGCGATCAGGCGCGCCAGCGCGGGCGGCGACAGATCGGCGTCGGCCTGCATCGCACGCACGTGCGAGCCGAGCGGCAGGTCGGGCACGATGCAGCGGAAGTCGCGTGCGAGCGGCGGTACGACCTTGCGCCACAGCTCGCCGTTCACCAGCAGCCCGTGCACGAAGACGATCGGCGCGCCGCGTCCGACGTCGCGGTAGCGGATCGTTCCTGGTGCGAGCTCGATGTCGTGCATCTCTGCGGTGGTCGTCATCGTGCGATCCTCCTGCGGCAGCCGGCGTGGCTCCGTCGCGTCGCACGCGGAGCGAATCGCGTGCCGCTCCGCGCGCGCCGCGATCCGCAGCGCGCACCGCTCCGGATGTGCGCGCCGTGCGTCGCGCGCGATGCGCGGCTGCAACGCGCGTGGCGCGCCGGCAACGGTCCGCGTCACCGTCACCCGGCGTCGCAGGGGTCTCTTGCGGCGGGTGGCGCGATGATCGAGGATCGACGACGCGATGCGCGACGGCTCCTTCGACGTGCTGGTGATCGGCGGCGGCCCGGGCGGCTACGTCGCCGCGATCCGTGCGGCCCAGCTCGGCTTCAAGACCGGCGTCGTCGAGCGCGAGCACCTGGGCGGCATCTGTCTCAACTGGGGCTGCATCCCGACCAAGGCGCTGCTGCGCACGGCGGAGGTCGCACACGTGCTGCGCGAGCAGGCGAGCGACTTCGGCTTCGAGATCGAGAACGTCCGCTTCGACATCGGCAAGGCCGTCGAGCGCTCGCGGCGCGTCGCGGAGCGGCTGTCGCGCGGCGTCGCGTCGTTGATGAAGAAGCACGACATCGCGGTGCTGTACGGCGAGGCGAAGCTCGCCGGTCCGGGCCTCGTCGCGGTGCGCGGTCGCGACGAGCGCACCAAGGACGTCGCGGCCCGGCACGTCGTGCTCGCGACCGGCGCACGCGCGAAGTCGGTACCGGGGTTCGAGCCCGATCGCGAGCTCATCTGGACGTACCGCGAGGCGATGGTGCCGAAGCTGCTGCCGTCCTCGCTGCTGGTGCTCGGCTCCGGCGCGATCGGCATCGAGTTCGCGAGCTTCTACCGCCAGCTGGGCAGCGACGTCACGGTGGTCGAGGTGCTGCCGCGCATCCTGCCCGCCGAGGACGAGGAGATCTCGAAGCTCGCGCGACGGATCTTCGAGAAGCAGGGCATGCGCATCCACACCGGTGCTACGCTCGCCGCGACGGAGAAGCAGGATGACGCCGTCGTCGCGACGCTCGAGCTCGGTGACGGCAAGACGGAGCAGATCACGGCCCAGCGGGCGATCTCGGCGGTCGGCATCACCGGCAACGTGGAGGGCCTCGGGCTCGAGGGCACCGCGGCGGTGGTCGAGCGCGGTCACGTCGTGGTCAACGACTGGCTGCAGACCGCGGAGCCGGGCCTTTACGCCATCGGCGACCTGGTCGGGCCGCCGTGGCTCGCGCACAAGGCGATGCACGAGGGCGTGCTGTGCGTCGAGCGCATCGCCGGTGAGGACGTGCAGCCGCTCGACCCCACGCTCATCCCCGGCTGCACGTACAGCCTGCCGCAGATCGCGAGCGTGGGGCTCACCGAGGAGAAGGCGCGCGAGATCAATCGCGAGGTGCGGATCGGGCGCTTCCCGTGGGTCGGCAACGGCAAGGCGATCGCGCTCGGCGAGACCGACGGGCTCGTCAAGACCATCTTCGATGCACGCACCGGCGAGCTGCTCGGCGCGCACCTGCTCGGGCCGGACGTCACCGAGCTGATCCAGGGGTTCGCGATCGCGCGTGGGCTCGAGACGACCGAGCACGAGCTGATGCGGACGATCTTCCCGCATCCGACGCTATCGGAGGCGATGCACGAGTCGGTGCTCGCGGCATACGAGCGCGTGCTGCATGTTTAGAAGCGAGGGGGCTCCACCCCCTCGCCTTGGCCTTGGCAAAGCCAAGGCCAATTCCGTGCGCCGGGCATGGCGCGAAGCGCGAGAGATCGCGC
>JAIEPK010000478.1 GCA_019749875.1 Candidatus Binatia bacterium
GCCGAGCGACGCCGCCGCGCGCTACGAGCTGTTCGCCGCGGTGACCGCGCTGCTCTGTCGCGCCGCGGCGACCGAGCCGCTGCTGGTGGTCCTCGAGGACGTGCACTGGGCGGACGAGGCGACGCTGGCGCTGCTCGAGTTCGCGGCGCAGGAGATCGACGGCTCACGCCTGCTCCTGCTCCTGACGTACCGCGACCGCGAGCGTTCGGCGCGTCCGCGTGCGCTCGCGGAGGCGGTTCGTCACGGGCAGCGGATCGCGCTCCGCGGCCTCGACCGCGCCGCGGTCGCCCGGCTCGTCGCCGACTTTGCCGGCGGGAATGCGGCGCCGGAGCTCGCCGAACGCCTCGCCGACGTGACCGGCGGCAACCCGTTCTTCCTGGTCGAGGTACTGCGTGCGTTGCAGCAGGAAGGGCGTCTCGATGCACCACCGTCGGCGCGCGAGCTGCTCCTCCTGCCCGACACGGTGCGCGATTCGATCCGTCGGCACCTCGAGCCGATCGCCGAGGCGGACCGCGAGCTGCTGTCGATCGCGGCGGTCGCCGGCGACGACGTCGAGGTGCGGCTCCTCGCGCAGGCGACCTGCACCGATGCGGCGACGGTTCTCGAGCGGCTCAATGCGGCGGTCGAGCGCGGCTTCGTGGTCGAGCGCGGGGAGGGCCGCTTCCGCTTCGCACACGCGCTGGTGCGAGAGACGATCTACGGCGACCTGCTGCCGGCGGCGCGCGTCCACCTGCACGCGCGCGTCGGCGAGGCCCTGGAATCGCTGCACGGCAGCCAAGGCAAACAGCAGCCGTCGCGTGCCAGCGACGACGGCGTGCCGCTCGGCGCGCTCGCGCGGCACTTCCTGAACGCCGGCCCGCTCGGCACCGGAGCGAAGGCGGTGCACTACGCGAAGCGCGCCGCGCGGCATGCGACCGCGCTGTTCGCGTTCCACGACGCGCTCGCGTTCTACGAGCAGGCGCTGGCGGCGATCGGCGCCGACCCGGCCGAGCGCGAAGAGCGCATGCGGCTGCGGCTCGACGCAGCCGGCGCCGCGATCCGTGCCGGGCTCGACCAGCGCGGCTGCGAGCTGCTGCTGCTCGGCGCGCGTGACGCGCGCGCGCGCGGCGACCGCGACGGGCTCCTCCGGGCGGCGCTCGGCTACTATCTGCTGCGGCCGAATCTGTCCGAGCGCGATCCGGAGACGCGCCCGCTTCTCGAGGAGGCGCTCGCTGCCTTCGGCGGCGACGATTCGCACGGCCGCGCGCTCCTGCTGGCGCTGCTCTCGACCGTGCGCGAGGACGAGGGCAGCGGCGCCAACGACGCCATGGGCGAGGAGGCGGTGGCGATGGCCCGCCGCCTCGGCGATCCGCAGGTGCTCTCCTCCGCCTTGCTCGCGCGGCATCTGGTCGTGGTGGGTCCGGAGAGCCCGCGTGTACGGCTGACGCTGGCTGACGAGGCGGTGGCGCTCATCGAGCGCGGTGCGGCGGCCAACGAGCACCTCGCACGCGGGGCGCGCGTCCACTGTCTGCTCGAGCTCGGCGGGATCGCCGAGGCGAAGTCCGAGATCGAGCGCATGGCGCGGGCCGCCGACCGGCTGAAGGAGCCCGTGCGCCAGTGGCAGGTGCTGGTGCGTCGCGCCGCGGTCGCGCTGCTCGAGGGACGCTTCGACGACGGCGCGCGGATCGCGACCGAAGCGCTCGCGATCCGGCGCAACGCGGGCGATCCGGCAGTGCTGCAGCACTTCGTCCTGCAGATGTTCCTCGCGCGGCGCGAGCCCGAGCACCGCGGCGGGCTCGAGGGATCGATTCGATGGCTGGTCGAGCAGACGCCCGAGTCGTCGACCTGGAGCTGCGTGCTGGCGGTGTTCCTCGCCGACTCGAGCCGCATCGACGAAACGCGCGAGGTGTTCGAGCGCATCGCCGCGGGCGGCTTCGCGCGACTCGCGCGAGAGAAGAACGCACCCGCGCTGCTCGCATGGATGGCGCGGGTCGCGACGTTCCTCTGGGACGAGCCGCGCGCGCGGGAGCTCTACCCGCTGCTGCTGCCGTACGCCGACCGCAACATCGTCCTCGGCGCCAGCTCGCAGGCCTGCCTGGGCTCGGCGCATCGCTATCTGGGGCTCCTCGCTGCGACCTGCGGCGACGTCGCCGGCGCCGAGCGCCACTATCGCGACGCCATCGCGATGAACGAGCGCATGGCGGCGCGTCCCGTGGTCGCGTGCACGCAGCACGAGTATGCGCGCCTGCTGCAGTACCGGAACGCTCCCGGCGATCGGACGAAGGCGCGCCTGCTGATCGAGCAGGCGCGCGCGACGTCGCTGGTCTGCGGCATGTCGCAGCTCATCGGCTGGATCGATCGCCTCGGTCCCGTGGAAGCGGAAGCGACAGCGCCCGACGCGATCTCCGGCTGGAGCGCCGTGCACCCCGTACCCGACGTCGCCGACACCAACGCTGCTCGGGCTCCGGCGCCGCCGAGCGTCGCCGAGCCCGCGGTCGCGGTGCTGCGGCGCGACGGCGACGTCTGGCAGGTCGGGTTCGGCTCCGAGGTCGCGCGCATGAAGGACGCGCGCGGCGTGCACCTCCTCGCCGTGCTGCTGCAGCATCCGGGGCAGGAGATCCACGTCCTCGACCTTGCCGCCGGTGGTCCGGGCGCGGGCGGCGAGGCGCAGGTCGCCGATCGCGGCGACGCCGGGCCGCTGCTCGACCAGGCTGCCCGTTCGGCCTACCGCCGGTGTCTCGACGACCTGCGCGAGCAGCTCGAGGAGGCGGAGAGCTTCAACGATCCGGTGCGCGCCGAGCGCGCGCGTCACGAGATGGAGTTCCTCGCCGGCGAGCTGAGCCGCGGCGTCGGTCTCGGCGGCCGCGACCGGCGCGCGGCGTCGGCCGCGGAGCGCGCCCGCGTGAACGCCACGCGGACCATCGGCGGGGTGGTGAAGAAGATCGCGAGCCTGAGCCCGCGCCTCGGCGAGCATCTGCGCGGTACCGTGCGGACGGGCTATTTCTGCGTCTACGCACCGGATCCGACGAGCCTCGTGCGCTGGCAGCTGGAGCGCTGACCGTCGCCGCCGAGCCGTGAACAATGTTCATGGCACGGGAACGCCCGACGGGCATGGGGAGCTTTCTCTGCGCGGAGCTGATGGACTTCGCAGCGGCCGAGCGCCGGCAGGGCGGGCCCGTGACGCCGGCCTCCTGCGGGCCGGGCGCGTGCGCCGGTCTCGCGCATCTGCCCGACCTCGCCCGGGCCGCGGCGCCGAGCTCGGCGGATGCTGCCGACGCGCTGCTGCGGCGTTTCGGTACGGCGCTCTTCCGCACGCTGGTGCGCCGGTACCCGACGTTCTTCGTCGGCATCGCGTCCACCGCCGACCTGCTCGCGGCCTTCGAGCACCAGCTGGCGGACGAGATCACGAAGCTCGCGCCCCACGTGGCGCTGCCGTCGGTCTCCTTGGATCCGGCGAGCGGTGTCGGGCTGCGCTTCCGCTGCCGCTTCCCCGACGGACGTGACGACGCCGCCCCGCTGGTCGAGGGGCTGGTCGCCGGCAGCGCGCGGCACTTCGACGAGCCCTTCGACGTCGGCTGCGAGCGCGGGCCGGAGCCGGGGCTCGCGTCCTTCGTCGTCCGGCCCCGGGCCCGTGCCGCTGCAGGCCGCAATCGTTAGTCGACAAGCAAGGATTCAGAGGGCAGATCTCGCGGTGTCGCGGTGCCCGAGCGGCGAGGCTCAGGGCACGACGCTGCCGCCGCACGACGAGCCCGCGCCCGCGGTGCAGCCGTAGCAGTGGTTGCCGGTCGTGATCGTGCGCGCGGCGAGCGCGTCCGCGTCGAACTCGCGCACGTGCGCGGGCGCGGTGGCCACCGTGAGATCCAGCATCTGATTGAAGTCGCAGTCGTAGAGCGCGCCGTCCCAGCCGACCGACACCATGTCGCGGCACATCACGCCGGCCGCCGCCGCCGGGTTGAACGCGCCGGCCAGCCGCTGCAGGTACGCCGCGTCGTTGCCGCTCGCGATCAGGAAGTCGAGGAAGCGGCTGATCGGCATGTTGGTGATCGTGAACAGCCGATCGAACGCGACGTCCCAGCGCGCGCGCAGCTCGCGCCGGAACTGCGCCTCGATCGCCTGCTGCCGCGGCGGCAGAAACGCTCCGACGGGGTTGTAGACCAGATCGAGCTCGAGGCCGCTCGATCCGTCGCCGTAGCCGAGCGCGTTCAGCTTGCGGATCGCGGCGATCGATTTCTCGAACACGCCCTCGCCGCGCTGCGCGTCGGTCTGCGCCGGACGGTGGTAGGGCAGAGAGGCGATCACCCGCACGCGGTGCGCCGCGAGGAACCCCGCCAGGTCCGCCTGCGACGGCAGCAAGAGCACCGTCAAGTTACAGCGGTCGATGACGTTCCGCCCGAGCGCGCGGCTGCGCTCGACGAGGAAGCGGAAGCTCTGGTTGAGCTCCGGTGCGCCGCCGGTGATGTCGACGGTGTCGATCGACGGCGCCGACTCGAGCGCCGCCATGCACAGCTCGGCCGTCTCGCGCGTCATCCGCTCGCGGCGGTCGGGGCCGGCATCGACGTGGCAGTGGCCGCACGTCTGGTTGCACAGCTTGCCGACGTTGATCTGCAGCACGCGCACACCGGTCGCGCGCAGCGGATGCAGGTCGGCATCCGCGAGCGCCGTCTCGAACGGCGGCACCGCTGCCGCGGCGAGCACGCGACGCTGCTCGTCCGCCGCCGCGAGCGGGCTCGAGCGCGACTGGAGGCTCCCCTTCACGTCACATCGAGAGCTTGTCGACGACGTTGCGCATCTGCACGCCGTGGACCAGGGTCGCGCCGCCGCGGATCGCACAGGCGACGTGCACCGCTTCGGTCATCTCTTCGACGTTGGAGCCCTTCTCGAGGCACGCCTTCGCGTAGGCATCGATGCAGTACGGGCATTGCACCGCGTGCGCGACGCCGAGCGCGATCAGCGCCTTCTCGCGTTCGGTGAGCGCACCGTCGGCGAACACCGCCGCGTAGTACTCCTGGAACTTCTGCCACAGCTCCGGGTTGCCTTTGCCCATCTCGGCGAAGCGGCCGAGGTCGCCCGCATGGTAGTAGTGGTTCATCGTCTCGCTCGCTCCGTCGTTCGGGCGCGGTCGGAAGCGACCACGTCGTGTCGACGAGTCTCGCCTCGCCCGCGCGGGGACGCAAACCGCATGCGTGCGAGCATCGCGCGCAGAATCCGTGCGACGGCGACGGATCGTCTTGTCCCGAGATCCGCGCCCGTGCATAGGATCGAAGGGATGGCAGACGGAGTCGTGTACGTCGTCGACGACGATGCCGCGGTGCGTGACGGTCTCAAGTGGCTCATCGAATCGGTCGAGCTGCAGGTGACGCCCTGTGCGAGCGCGCAGGCCTTCCTCGAGACCTACGATCGCACGCGTCCCGGGTGTCTGGTGCTCGACGTGCGCCTGCGCGGCATGAGCGGTCTCGACCTGCAGGCCGAGCTCGCACGTCTCGACATCACCATTCCGACCATCGTCGTGACCGGCCACGGCGACGTCCCGATGGCCGTGCGGGCGATGAAGCTCGGCGCGTTCGACTTCGTCGAGAAGCCGTTCAACGACCAGGAGCTGCTCGACCGCATCCAGAACGCGGTCGAGGCGGATCAGGTCGCACGGCAAGGCGACCAGCAGCGCGCCGAGGCGTGCGCACTGCTCGCGACGCTGAGCCCGCGCGAGCGCGAGGTGCTGGATCTTCTGGTGGACGGCCTCGCCAACAAGGAGGTCGCCGATCGCCTGGGCCTCAGCACGCGGACGATCGAGGGCCACCGCGCCCGGCTGATGGAGAAGCTCGCCTGCGGCTCGCTCGCCGAGCTCGTGCGGCTGCGCCTGCGCGCCGCGCCGGCTGCGTAGTTCTACCTGCGCACGCGGTAGATCTCCGCGATTTTTTCCTGCGACGCGCGTCGCCATCCTCCGCTCGCCTCGATCGACGAGGCCCCGAACCGGAGGAAGCGCGCGATGCTCAAGCCCCTCACCATCGTCCTGCTGCTCGTCGTATCGACCTTCCGCCTCGCCGGCGCGACGGACGTGCCGCTGCTGGGCGGCGTCCAGGCGCGGTTCTTCGACGAGGACGGCGTCGATCGCGATCTCGCGAAGGTCGTCTTCACGCACGATCCCGCGCTGAAGACGAACTCGAGCCCGCTCTGTCCGGCGGTCAGCAAGATCCGCCTGCAGGCAAAGGGCCAGGCGGCGCGAGAGATCGCGCTCGACTGCACGCTGTGGAAGGTGAGCGGCGCCGGCTTCCGCTACGCCGATCCGCTCGGCACGCGCGGCGGCGTGCGTGCGGTGATCTACCAGCCACGCTCCGGCAGGCTCGTCGTCAAGCTCAAGGGCATCGGCTACACGCCCCTGGTCGGGCCGATCGGCGCGATCGACGTGGGCTTCGCGATCGCAAGCAACAGCTTCTGCGGGCGCTTCGCGAGCTTCAAGCGCAACAATGCCGCGCGCATCATCGCCGAGGGGCCGACCGGCGCGTGTAGCGTGTGCGGCAACGGCATCGCCGAGAGCGGCGAGCAATGTGACGACGGCAACGTCGCGGGCGGCGACTGCTGCTCACCGGCATGCACCTTCGAGGCGTCCGGCAGCGCCTGCGCGTCCGACGGCGAGGTCTGCACCGACGACGTCTGCGACGGCGCCGGAGCCTGCACGCATCGCGACAACACCGCGCCGTGCGACGACGAGAACGCCTGCACCGAGCACGACACGTGCGCGCACGGCGTTTGCGCGGGCAGCAACGTCGCCCCGTGGATCAACGAGATCGACTACGACGGCGGCTCGACCGGCGGTGCGCCGGACAAGGACGAGATGGTCGAGATCGCGGCGCCCGCCGGCAGCGATCTCGGCGGCTACCAGCTCGTCGTCGTGGAGGGGAACCAGGCCTGCGGAACGGGAGCCGCCACGACGGGGGCTGCGAGCCTCGCGGTGACGATCCCGCAGGGGACCGTGATCGGCGACGACACCGGCACCGGCATCGGCTTCCTGGTCGCGTGCTTCGCGAACACCTCGGCGAACCGCGTCGCTGCGGGACAGTGCGACGTCGTGCTGCCGGGGCCCGACACGCTGTCGAACCTCGGCGACGGACACCTCCTGAACCTCGACCGCACGACGTGCCCCGACGGCGTCGCGCTGGTCGATCCCGCGAGCGGCGTCGTCGACGCCGTGAGCTGGGAGGGCGTGATGCCGGCGAGCGGAACGTATGGTCCCGCGTTCAACGTGACGCCGTACGACGCCGGTCAAGACCAGGGTCAGAAGCTCGGCGTGTCGCTCGAGAAGACGACCAGCGGCTTCCACCGCGCGACCGCGGCGTCGGAGTGGCACCTCAGCGGCGGCTGTGTCGACGCGAGCGCGCTCGACTCGGCCTGCGTCGAGGGCTCGTCGAGCCCGGGTGCTGCGAATCCGGGGCAAGCGTTCCAGTGTGCGACGGTGGTGTGCGGCGACGGCGTGGTGAACGGCCACGAGGAGTGCGACGAGGGCGCCGCGAACTCCGACGCACCCGACGCGAGCTGCCGCACCGACTGCACCGCGCGCCGCTGCGGCGACGCCATCGTCGATCCGGCTGCCGGCGAGCAGTGTGAGGCCACCGCGGACTGCGGCAGCGGCTACACCTGCCGTGCGTGCGGCTGCTTCACGTCGTTCGACTTCACCATCGTGCCGGGATCCAACGCGGCGGCACCGGCCGACGACGGCGAGTCGTCGTGGCTGCGCATCAGCCCGCTGTTCGGACAGACCAACGCCACGCAGGGCGACTTCAACCCCGGACCGCTCAAGATCGCACGCGGCGTGCCCGGTCCCGACGGCAAGGCGGAGCTGGTGCTGCTCGAGCCCGCGTACGTCGGTGCGCACCTGCCGTCGGCCGCGGGCTCGGGGCGCGTCTGCTTCCGCATCGAGCAGGACCCCGACGCGATCGGTGAGATCGATTGCGACGGCGGCACCAACTACGACGTCTTCCTCACCGCCGACAGCAACGGCACCGGCACCGAAGGTCCGCAGACGCTGACCGTCGGTGCAGGGTCCGGAAGCTCCGGGCCGGGCGCGGGCGTGCTGCGCGTGCTGCTCTTCGGTGCGACCACCAGCGACGATGCGACGCCGTGCACCGCGGCGACCTACGTCACCACGACGCGCACCGCGCTCACCACGGCGACCGCGACCAGCGAGATCACCGATACGCGGCAGGGCGGCACGGTCACGACCACGCTCACCGGCAAGCCGTACGCGTGCGGTGCGTGGACGACCGACGGTCCGGCGAGCATCGCGCTGCCCAACGTGACGTTCGACTTCGTGCTGCCGTTCGGGCTCGGCACGCAGGACGTCGCGCAGGTGCTGCGCATCGACGACGACTGAGGACGGGAACGACCCGTCGGTGTGGCGGCAGCACCATCGCCGCCCGCCCGGCGACGGGGTGATCGGTACGGCACGGTGGGTGCCGTGCCGGTCACCCTTGTCGCCGGTGCTCGCTTGAGGCAGAGGAGAGCGGCATGCCGCGGACGGATTCATCGCGCCGCAGGGACGCCGCTGCCGTCGCGCGGCAGCGCGCGGCTGAGGAGCGCACGGCGAGCGCGGACGTGCCGCACCCGGGCGCGGACCGCATCGACGGACCGCCGCGACC
>JAIEPK010000261.1 GCA_019749875.1 Candidatus Binatia bacterium
GAGGATCGCCTGCACGGCGGCGCGGCCGGCGGCGACGACGCGCGCCGACGCGTCGTCGAGCGGCAGCGCGCGCTTGAGCTGGCGCGGCGTGATCAGGCGCTCGGTGCCGCGGACGTGGAGATCGGTGAGACGCTCGGACATGGTTCGGACTTCCTTCAGCGGGCGGCCCGCACGGCGTCGAGCGCGCGCGGGTTGTCGAGCGCCGACACGTCGCCGAGCACCGGCGGCGCCGCTCCTTCGGGCAGCGCGTCGGGGTGCGACGTCAAGTAGACGGCGCGGATCAGGCGGCGCATGACCTTCGCGTTGCGCGTCTTCGGCAGCTCGCTCACGAAGCGGATGGCATCGGGCTTCATCGCCTTGCCGAGGCCGTCGACCACGCGCTGCGACAGCGCGGCGCGCAGCGCGTCGTCGGCCGCGGCGCCGTCGCGCAGCACGGTGAAGCACACGAGCGCGCCGCCCTTCACCTCGTGCGGCACCTCGATCGCGGCTGCTTCCACGACGTCGGGGTGCGCGACCAGCAGCGACTCGACCTCGGCGGGGCCGAGGCGCTTGCCGGCGATCTTGATCGTGTCGTCGGAGCGGCCCTCGATGAACCACTGCCCGTGCTCGTCGATGCGCGCCCAGTCGCCGTGCACCCACACGCCGGGGAAGCGCGACCAGTAGGTCTCCTCGTAGCGCCGCGGATCGCGCCAGAAGCCCTGCGTCATGCCGGGCCATGGCTGCTTGACGACCAGCTCGCCGACCGCGCCGCGCACGGGCGCGCCATGCTCGTCGAACACGTCGGCGTCGACGCCGAGGATCGGCACCGAGAAACCGCACGGCTCGAGCGGGTGCAGCATCGTGCAGCCGACGATGCCGCCACCGATCTCGGTGCCGCCGCTGTAATTGACGATCGGGCAGCGGCCGCCGCCGACCTCGCGCGCGAACCAGAGGTACGGCTCCGGGTTCCACGCCTCGCCGCTCGAGCCGAGCACGCGCAGCGACGACAGGTCGTGTTGCTTGACCCACTTCGTGCCGTGCGACGACAGCGCGCGGATCACGGTCGGGGCGACGCCGAGGTGCGTGACGCGGTGACGGGCGACCATCTCCCACAGCCGGCCCGCGTCGGGAAAGTCCGGCACGCCCTCGAACAGCACCATGCTGGCGCCGAGCGACAGCGTGCCGAGGATCTCCCACGGGCCCATCACCCAGCCGATGTCGGTGACCCAGAGCATGCGGTCGCCGGCTTCGACGTCGAAGCAGGTCGCCATGTCGGTCGCGATCTTGAGCGGGAAGCCGCCGTGCGTCGCGACCACGCCCTTCGGCCGGCCGGTCGTGCCGGAGGTGTACATGACGAGCGCCGGATCGTCGGCGGAGGTCTGCGCCATCGCCGGAGCGGCCGCGGGCGCGTCGCCCGCGGTGGGCCACCAGTGATCGCGCCCGACGGTCCAGGGCACCGTCTCCTCGCCGGGCACCGTGCCCTCCGCGTGGCCGGCGCTCGCGCGCGGCACCACCAGCACGACCTCGACCGAGCCGCCGCCGAGCTCGATCGCCCGGTCCGCGGTGGCTTTCATGTCGACGTGCGCGCCGCGCCGGAAGAACGCGTCCGCGGTGATCAGTGCCTTCGCTTGCGCGTCCTCGAGCCGCGTCGCCACGGCTTCCGCGCCGTAGCCGGAGAAGCACGGCACCGCGACCGCGCCGAGCTTGCACGTCGCGAGCAGGGCCGCGACCGTCTCGGGCACCATCGGCAGGAAGAGGGCCACGCGGTCGCCGGGCGCGACGCCGAGTGCTGCGAGGCGAGCCGCGCAGCGGTCGGTCTCCACCGCGAGATCCGCGAGCGTCCAGGCGCGTCGGCTGCCGTCGTCGCCTTCCCAGAGCACGGCGGTCTCGGCCGCACGGCTGGGCAGCCAGCGGTCGAGACAGAGGTGCGCCGCGTTGATCTTGCCGTCGACGAACCAGCGCGGCCATGCCGGGCCGCGGCTCGCGTCGAGCACGCGGGTGAACGGTGCGAGCCAGGTGAAGCCGAGCTCGTCGAGCAGCGCCGGCCAGAACGCCTCCGGATCGGTGATCGAGAAGCGGTGCAGCTCGGCATAGCCCTCGGGCGTCGCGGGCAGGCCTCGCGCCGCGAGGAAGCGGCCGAGGCGGCTCGAGCGCGCGCGTGCGGGATCGGGCGTGAAGATCCAGTCGGACACAGGCGCCCTGCTTAGCATCCCGCGCCGCTCGATGCGCCGACCCGACCGCGCCGGCAGGCGAGCGTCCGCGGCGGCGTCAGGACGTCACGACGGCAGCACGGTTCGCCGCGGTGCCGCGTGCGCGACCGAGTCGCGGAACGCCCGCGGCGACAGGCCGGCGTGCCGCTTGAACGCCTTCGCGAAGCTCGCGCCGTCGGCGAAGCCGACCGTCAAGGCGACCGCCTCGATCTTGATCTGCGGGTTCGCGAGCAGCATGCGCGCGACGTTCCACACCTCGCTGTCGCGCACGGCCTTGAAGGTCGTCCCTTCGTCGCGCAGCACGCGGTGCAGCGTCGGCTCGCTGGTATGGAGCTGGCGCGCGACCGAGGCGCGATCGGCGCGCTCGCCGGTGACGAGCAGCGCCCGCGTGACGTCCGCGACCCGATCGCGCCAGGTCGCGTGCACGGTCGCCTGGCGCGCGGCGGCGGCGGCTTCCGCTGCGATCTGCGCGGCGATCACGGGATTCGCGAGCCGCGACGGCGTGTCCAGGTCGTCGCGCCGGAAGACGATCGCGTGCCGGCCGCCGTCGAAGCGCACCGGACAGCGCACGATGCACTGGGCCTCGGCGAGGTCGCCGTGCGCCGGATGGCGCAGATCGATCCGCAGCGGGCGCAGGTCGCCGGCCGACGCCATCACCAGCGCGCGCAGCACCGCGAGCAGCAGGTACTCGACGACGTGCGGCACCTGCTCGAGGGTCGGCTCGCCGAGATCGAAGATCATCGCGGCCGTATGCGCGTCGAGCTCGACGTGCACGCGCAGCGACGAGATCGGGATCGGCGCGTAGCGCTCCCAGGCGCGCAGGCTCGCGGCGAGGTTGGCCTCGGCGAGCATGAGGAACAGCAGCGGTCCGCGCGGCGTCGCGTGCGCCGCCGCGTGCAGTCCGATCAGCGGGTCGCCGCTCGCGCGCTCGGCCGCGGCGAACACGTCGGCCACGATGCGCGGCGCGACGCGCTTCTCGGCATCCCGCTCGAGACGCTGCGGGTCGAGCGCGGCGGCGCGGCAGAGGGCCTCGGGATCGACGCCGCAGCAGCCCAGCGAGCGCAGGATGTCGAGCGTCTGCACGGCCCCGACCGTGCCGGGCGGGTTGGGCTTCCTGAGCGGTTTCGACAACGAGATGAGACGTTCGGACATAGCCGCCGGAGCTCGTGCACCGGTAGGAGCGAGCGCGATGCTGGAGTACCTCCCTCGCCCGAGAACGGCAAAGAAGGGACGGCGGTGCCGCCCGGATTCCTTCCGTGCCCTGGTGGTCGTGGCCGGACTCGCGGCGGCGCTGCTGGCCGCGCCGGCGGCGCGCGCGCAGGAAGCGACACCCGAAGCGGCAACCGACTCCGCCGCGGCCGAGGACGCCTGGCACGTCTCGTTCGTGCCCTACCTGTGGATCACCGAGGTGCACGGCAGCGTCCGCATCGGCGATCTGCACGCGCCGATCGACGTCGGCTTCGACAAGGTGTTCGACCTGATGGGGAACGGCGACCTGCTGGGAGGAATGGGCTACCTCGAGGCACGAAAGGACCGCCTGATCCTGTTCACCGACGCGACCGGCTCGGTGGTGCGGACCAAGCAGAACGTTGCGGCCGGCAAGGCCGACCTGGCCGCGGACTTCGCGACGCTCGAGTTCGGCCTCGGCTGGCGCGTCTACGAGGGCTTCGACGCGATCACGGTCGATGCGCTCGCGGGCGGGCGGTACAACTACCTCTACAACTCGATCGACGTGACCACGTCGTCGGGGGTGAGCGGACCCGGGCGCAACGCGACCGTGGACTTCGTCGATCCGTTCGTCGGCGGGCGCTGGGCGGTCGAGCTCGTCGACGGGCTGTCGCTGCTCTTCCGCGGCGACATCGGCGGCTTCGGCGCCGGCTCGCAGCTCGCATGGAGCCTGCTCGGCGGCTTCCGCTACGAGACGCCGTGGTCGCTCGGACCGGCGCGCTTGAACGCGTTCGCTGCCTACAAGGTCTACGATTTCGACTACGACTCCGGGTCCGGATCGGCTAGACGCTCGATCGCCGAGGAGTATCGCGGCCCGGCGCTCGGACTGGGCGCCGCGTTCTGAGGGGCAGGGCATGCACGACGGAAGACTCTTCGGGCTCGCGCAAAAGATGGTCTTGATGATGGCCGTGGTCGCGACCGCGGCGACGGGGCCGGCGCTCGCGGCGGACGCACCCGCCACGACCGGAACCAAGCCGAACATCGTTTACATCGTCGCGGACGATCTGGGCTGGAAGGATGTCGGCTTCCGCGGCTCGGACATCCGCACGCCGAACATCGATCAGCTCGCCGCACGGGGCGCACGGCTCGACCAGTTCTACACGCAGCCTTTCTGCACCCAGACGCGTGCCGCGCTCATGACCGGCCGCTACCCGATGCGCTACGGCCTGCAGACGGTCGTCATCCCGTCGAACGGCACCTACGGCCTCGCGACCGACGAGTGGCTGCTGCCGCAGGCGCTGCAGAAGGCAGGCTACGAAACCGCGATCATCGGCAAGTGGCACCTCGGCCATGCGAAGCGCGAGTACTGGCCGAAGCAGCGCGGCTTCGACTCCCAGTACGGGCCGCTGCTCGGCGAGATCGACTACTTCACGCACGAGGCGCACGGCACGCGCGACTGGTTCCGTGACGAGAAGCCGGCGAAGGAAGAGGGCTACGTCACGACCTTGCTCGGCAACGACGCCGTCCAGCTGATCGAGAAGCACGACACCGCGAAGCCGCTCTTCCTGTATCTGGCGTTCACCGCGCCGCACGCGCCGTATCAGGCGCCGCAGGAGTACCTCGACAAGTACAAGTCGATCGAGGACCCGTCGCGGCGCGCGTATGCCGCGATGATCACGGCGATGGACGATCAGATCGGGCGCGTGCTCGCAGCGCTCGACGCGCGCGGCATGCGTGAGAACACGATCGTCGTCTTTCACAGCGACAACGGCGGCACGCGCTCGGCGAAGTTCACCGGCGAGATCGACATGTCGAAGTCGACCATCCCGTGCGACAACGGGCCTTGGCGCGAGGGCAAAGGCACGCTCTACGAGGGCGGCACCCGCGTCGTGTCGCTCATCGACTGGCCGGGACACATCAAGCCCGGAACGGTCGTCGACGAGGCGATCCAGGTCGTGGACATGTACCCGACGCTCGCGAAGATCGCGGGTGCGAGCCCCGGCGACAAGCCGCTCGACGGCGTCGATGCGTGGCCGGCGATCGCGGAGGGCAAACCGTCCGCGCGTACCGAGGTGGTCTACAACGTCGAGCCGATGATGGCGGCCATCCGGCAGGGGCCGTGGAAGCTCGTCTGGAAGACGATGCTGCCCGCGAAGGTCGAGCTGTTCGACCTCGCGTCCGACCCGGGCGAGAGGAACGACGTCGCGGCGCAGCATCCCGAGATCGTCGCGAAGCTCGAGGGGCGCGTGCAGCAGCTGGCGAGCGAGAGCGTCCCGCCGCTCTTCCTGCAGGCCGCGTTGGGCAGCGCGATGAAGGGCCTGGCGGGCGGCGTCGCGCTTCCCGACGACGAGACGGACTGACCTCCGCATCGGCCTCGCCGACCACGAAGCGATGCAGACGCACCGAGCGTCTTCATCTGCGTCCACACCGGCTTCGCCGGTCACGAACGATGGACCCGCCGGTTCTTCCATCGGACCGCAAACTCCCGTGACGCCCGCGCGTGCGCGCTTGCCGTGTGCGTCCGCGATGGGGCAGATTCGCCGCATGAAGCTCGGCATCTTCCTCCCGCTGATCGGCGCCCGCGACGCGAGTGCGCTTCCCGAGTTCCTCGCCACCGCCGCCCGAACCGCCGAGGAGTGCGGCTTCCACTCGCTGTGGTTCCCCGAGCACGTGGTGCTGTTCGACGAGTTCAAGTCGAAGTACCCGTACTCGCCGGACGGCTCGCTGCCGATGCCGGCCGGCTACGGCATGCTCGAGCCGTTCACGGCGATCGCGTTCGCGGCCGCGGTGACGTCGAAGATCCGGCTCGGCACCGGCATCTGCATCGTGCCGCAACGCTCGGCGATCTACACCGCGAAGGCCGTCGCCGACTGCGACGTGCTGACCAAGGGGCGGGTCGAGTTCGGTGTCGGCATCGGCTGGCTGCGCGAGGAGTTTCAGGCGCTCGGCGTCGAGTTCGAGGGACGCGCGCAGCGCACGCGCGAGTACATCGCGGCGATGCGCTCGCTGTGGGCGGACGACGTGTCCGAGCACCAGGGGCACTTCCTGCACATCCCGCCGCTGCGCATGTTCCCGAAGCCGCTGCAGCAGCCGCACCCGCCGATCATCTTCGGCGGGCACAGCGATCGCGCGCTGCGCCGCGTCGCCGACCTCGGCGACGGCTGGTTCGCGTTCGACGTGCTGCCCGACGACATCCGTCCGCGCATCGAGGAGCTCAACGCCGTGCTGTCGCGTCGCGGACGGCGGCCGGACTCGATCGAGATCAGCGCGTCACCGTACATGAAGCCGGGCCGCGACGCGGCGACGTTGCGCGGCTACGCCGATGCGGGCGTCGATCAGGTGATCCAGGTCGTGTTCGCGGCGACGGCCGACGACGTCAAGCGCGAGATCGAGGCGCTGGCGGCGGACCTGATGCCGGCGGCACGCGGGATCGAGCCGCGCCGGCGCCCGCACCACTGAGCGTGCCCGGCCGGGTGCCGGGAGTCCTTCCTGCACGCGCGGGCGCGAACGCCCGCGCGAACGCCAGCGCGCCTGCGTGCCCTTCTTGCAAGATTTGCGTCCCGACAACGCGTGTTCGGAGGACTTTACAGCGGGATTGTCTAAAGTGCCGTGCGTGCCGGGTCGCAATGCACGGCGATGGCGACCCTGGCTCGATCCGGACTCGCAGCGCTCGCGCTGCTCCTCTCCTTCCTGCGTGGCGCGCCCGCACTCGCGATCATCGACGACGTCGATACGAGCTTGACGCAGCCGGGCGCGTCGCTGGTCGCACCCTTCGACCTGAGCGCCGGACATGCGAGCTTCATCGTCGCATCGCAGATCGGCAGCCGGGAATCCGTCGCGACGCACTGGACCTTCTGGTCGGAATCCTGCGAGCACCTGCTCGACGTCTGGATCTGCCTCACGCCCGAGGACACGGTGGTCGTCGACCCGGCCGACGTGCGCGCCGTACGCGCAGACAACGAGCGTGCGGGACCGGCGGGGAATCTCACCGGCGAGCGCGGCTTCGTGGTCGTCACCGCGTTCGAGCCCGGTCCGAACTGCATCGATCCGGTGCGGCGGATACCGGTCGACGACGTGCTGGTCGGCTCGTTCACCATCGCGACGATCGCGACGCACAGTGCGTTCGGCGCCGACGCCGTGGCGTATGGCCTCGATCGCAGCGGTACCTACGTCGCGCTGCCGGACTTCGAGCTGCCCTGGATCGATCTGCAGACGTTCGCACCGGAGTCTCTCGACGAGTCGTCGGTGATCCTGATGGGCTTGCGCGAGTCGGGACCCGGCAGCGTCGAGCTCGAGCCGCTCGCCGGGATCCGCAGCGACGTCGAGTTCTTCGACAACGACGAGGTGCGCGTCTCGCTGCCCTCGATCGTGATCGATTGTGCCACGTACGGGCCGATCGTCGGCACGCTCATTCCGCCGTCGGTGTCGCCCATGTCGTCGGGATTCGTGCGCTTGCTCGGTCCGACCGCGGCTGGCGTGCCGCTCGGCAACGGGACCTGGCTGCTCGCGATCCATGGCCAGGCGCTCGGACCCTACGGCGCCGCGTCGACCGGCAAGTACCCCGATCCGACGCCGTCGCCCGACGTGACGCCGACGCCGACCGTCACGCCGACGCCGTCGTCGATCCCCACGCCTTCGGTCACGCCGACCGCGAGCCGCACGCCAGTTCCGTCGCCGACGCCGACCGTCGCGCCGACGTCGACCGTGTTTCCGCCGTTCACGCCGACGCCGGTCGTCACACCGACCGTCGGGCCCACGGCGAGACCGACCGTGACCCCGACGTCGACGCCCGCAGGAACTCCGACGGCGACACCGGCCGGCACGCCGACCGCGACCGCGGCGGTGACGCCGACGCCCGCCGGAACGCCCACGGTGACACCGACACCCGCCGGCACGCCGACCCCGACGCAGACGCCGCTACCCACCGCGACGCCCACGCCGAGCTTCGGCCCGATCGTCACCTACACGCCGACGCCGACACCCACTCCGACACCGAGTCCGACGCCGACGCGAACGCCGGTGCCGACGGCGACGCCCATCCCGAGCTCCACCTCCGGCGTGACGCCGACACCCGGCCCGTCGCCGACTCCGAGCAGCTCCCCGACACCTGCGCCCACGCCGAGCGCTTCACCGACTCCCTCACCGACCCCGACCCCCGCGCCGACGCCGACACCCACTCCGAGCTTCGGCCCGATCGTCACGTACACGCCGACGCCGAGTCCATCACCGACTCCGAGTCCATCGCCGAGCCCGAG
>JAIEPK010000660.1 GCA_019749875.1 Candidatus Binatia bacterium
GCCGTGCGCGATCACGACCATCGTCCACGGCACCCACAGGCCGATCGCCGCGCCGAGCGCGAGCGCGCCGCCGACGACCTGCGCGCGGGCAGCGCGTGGCGTGGCACTCGCGTCGTGCGCGAGCAGCAGCAGCGCCGGCAGCGCGAGCAACGAGAGCGGATGGACGTATAGCGCGGCAGCAAAGCAGAGCGTGACGGCGAGCCATGCGGCCGACGCTGCACCGTCCCGTCGCGCGTGCGTACCCGAGCTCGCGCCCCCACGGCCGCGACAGCTCGCTGCGAGCATGGCGAGCGACGTCGCGAGCAGCGTCAGCGACCACAGCGCGTACGAGCGCGCCTCCTGGGCGTAGCGGATCTGCACCGGCGACAGCGCCGCGAGCGCCACGGTCGCGAGCGCCACCCATCGATTGCCGAACAGCCGCCAGGCGAGCAGCCCGAGCAGCGGCAGTGACGCGATCGACGCGGCTGCCGAGAGGGCGCGCACGGCGGCCGGGTCGCCGCCCGCGGCGCGCGTCCACAGCGACGCTGCGACGAAGTAGCCCGGCGAGTGCGGCGGCTCGTCCTCGACCACGGCGCGCACCACCGCCGACGCCGCAGCGCTCGCACGCGCGTCGCGCGACGGGCGCTGGAAGCGCTCCAGCAGCTCGCGCGGTGCGCGCGGTCGTTCTGCCGCGAACGTCGCGACCTCCGCCTCGGTGTGCCCCGAGATGCGGAGCATCGTCCCGACCTCGTCGTACCATGGCACCTTGCGCCCGAGACCGTCGCAGCGCAGCACGACGCCGGCGGCGATGGCGGCGAGCAGCACGACGATCAGCACACGGCTCGGCCGCGCCCCGGGTGAGGCGTCGGGTGCGATCTGCGGTCCGGGCGTCAAGCGCCATCCTGCGCGGCGTTGCGATGCCCGCGCCGACACGGTGCGGTCAGCCCGGGAACTCGACCACCGCGAGGTCCGCGGGCAGCGCGTCGCGGATCTTCGCCGGCGCGCCCGGTCGATCGACGCGCACCGGCCGATCGGCCTGCTTCAGCTCGGCGTCGAGGTCCGTCGACGAGATCGCCCGGCCGCTCACCGTGAACGCGTCGATGCCGTACGGCACGCCGTTCGAGGCGAGCGGCGACGGGCCGTCCATGACGTGGAAGTGCAGGTGCGGCGCGTCGCTGTTGCCGGTGTTGCCGACGAGGCCCAGCACGTCGCCGCGCTTGACGGACTCGCCCTCGCGCACCCGGATCGAGCCCGGCTGCAGGTGCGCGTAGAGCGCGTAGCGTCCGCCGCCGAGGTCGAGGATCACGGCGTTGCCGTCGGCGTTGGTCGCGGTGACACCCGGTGCGAACGAGCCCGGCGTGCCCTCGGGCATGCCGTCGGTGACGTGCGCGACCTTCGCGTCGGCGGCGGCGATCGCCTCCACGCCGAACTGCGGATAGCTGGCATTGAGCTTCGGGTCGCCGCTCGCGAGCCGGTCGTCCGGCGTCAAGCGGATCCAGTCGATCGCGTAGCGCTGCGCGAGATGACGCGCGCCGTTGATCGGCAGCACCGCGTTGCGATGGTACGAGTCGCAGCAGCTCGCGGCCGCGACCCACTGGTCGCCCTTGAGCGGCGGGCCGAGGACGATCGGCGCCGCCGTGGTGACGTCGCTCGGTGCGACCTGCTGCTCGACGGTGCGCTCCGGCAGCGGCGGCTTCGGCTCTGGTGTCACCGCGACGATGCGGTGCGCGAGCCGTGCGGGGACGTCCTCGCGGCGCTGGAAGCGGCCATTGACGAGCAGCACCGCGCTCGCGCCCGCAGGGAGCGTCGCCGACTTGACGCCGCCCGCCTGCGCGACCTGCTTGCCGAGCGCGTCGCCCGCGAGCGACGTGACGACGGCGTCGGCCTTGGTCGCGTCGAGCACGTCCACCGACTCGAGCGTGATCGGAACGCTCGTCACGTTCACCAGCTCGATCTCGTACGGCAGCCACCAGGTGCCGTCGCCGTCGACCACCACGGCGGGCTGCGCGAGCACGCGCGCGAGGACCGGGGTGAGCTGATCCTCGGCGCCTGCGAGTCCACGGCCGACCCCACGCACGTCCAGCGACGCGGCGAGCGTCAGGATGCAGACGATGAGCTTCGGCGATGGGATGCGCATGCGTCGGTCCTCCGCGAGCGGTCATCGTCGGTCCCGCCGCGGGGTGCAAGCGCTCGGCCTCGGTCCTCCCAAGCGGCGCCGGGAAGCGCGGTCGCCCGCGCGTTCGGGACGGACGACCGGCGGCTTGCATGCCGGCCCGATTTCGCGGTCTGGAGGCGGACAGGAGGATCCGACATGACAACGCCACTCTGGTGCCTCGCCGCCGTAGCACTCCTGCCGTACGTCTGTGCCTGGACCGGCGCCTACTTCAAGCTCCGGCAGTTCGGGACGATCGACAACAAGAACCCGCGCCGTCAGGCGCTGCAGCTCGAAGGGGTGGGCGCGCGACTGGCCGCGGCTCAGGCGAACGCATGGGAGGCCCTCCCGTTCTTCACCGCCGCGGTGGTGACCGCCCACCTCGCCGGTGCCGCTCCGGCGACCGCCGCCACCCTGTCGGCGGTGTTCCTGTTGACGCGCGTCCTGCATCCGATCTTCTACGCGACCGATCTCGACAAGCTGCGCTCGCTGGCCTTCGTGGTCGGCTTCGCGTGCGTGATCGGACTGTTCTGGATCTCGGCCTGAGAGCGCCCGCTCGCGCGTTGCACCCCGCGCCCCGCATGCGATGGTAGGCGGGTTGACCCGAGCCGTTCGGAGGGAGACCCACCATGTCACAGCGACCCGACACCCAGGACCAGGCCGAGTTCCGCGAGTACTGCCGGCGCTGGCTCGAAGAGAACCGCCCGCCGGCGCCGAGCTTCCGCCTGCCGATCGCGCCGATCGAGGTGAGCAGCGAGGAGCAGCGCCAGTACCTGTGCGCGTGGCAGAAGAAGTGCCACGCCGCCGGCCTGGTCGGCACCGACTACCCGAAGGAGTACGGCGGCCACGGCCACAAGGGCTTTCAGGCGATCGCGTCGCAGGAGATGGGCCGCGCCGGCGTACCGTTCATGATCAACGTGATCGGCCTCGGCATGGCGGCCCCCACGATCCTGGTGCACGGGACCGAAGAGCAGAAGCGCCGCTTCCTGCCGCCGCTGCTGTCGTCCGACGAGATCTGGTGCCAGGGCTTCTCCGAGCCGGGTGCGGGCTCCGACCTCGCGAGCGCGCAGACGACCGTCGTGCGCGAGGGCGACAACTGGATCGTCAACGGCCACAAGGTATGGACCAGCCTCGCGCACTTCGCGAGCTGGATGATCCTGCTCGGCCGCCACTCGAAGGCCGACAAGTACAACGGCCTCACGTACTTCATCGCCCCGATCAAAGACGCGAAGGGCGTGACGGTGCGCCCGCTGGTCAAGATCACCGGCGAGACCGGCTTCAACGAGGTGCTGTTCGAGGACGTGATCGTGCCCGACTCGCTGCGCCTCGACGAGGTCGGCAAGGGCTGGACGGTCGCGATGACCACGCTGACGTACGAGCGCGGCGCCGCGGAGGGTGCCGGCAGCGGCGGCGGCACCTCGGTCGAGGAGTACGTGAACGAGCTGATCGCGCTCGCGAAGCGAACGAGGCGCGGCGCGGGCACGGCGTGGGACGACGCGGTGGTGCGAGACAAGGTCGCGCAGATCGCGATCCGTGCGGAAGGCCTGCGCCAGAACGCGCGTCGCATGCGCATCGAGGCGCTGACCGACCATCCGATGCGCATCCCGCTGCAGAGCAAGGTGCTGATCACCGAGCTCATCCAGGACCTGTCCGCGCTCGGCGTCGAGATCGCGGGGCCGCACGCGAGCCGGTATCTCGGCGATCCCGGTGCGCCCGACGGCGGGCACTGGCCGCACGCGTACATGAACTCCTACGGCATGACGATCGCTGCGGGCTCGAACGAGATCCAGCGCAACATCCTCGGTGAGCGGGTCCTCGGCCTGCCGAAGTCGAAGTGAGGAAACGATCATGGCACTGACCAAGGACCTCGGCTTCGGCCCGGACGAGCAGCTGGTGCGCGATCAGGCGCGCAAGCTCTTGAAGGACAGCGTGCCCGTCGACAAGCTGCGCACGCTGGTCGCGCGCGACCACCACGAGGCGTACGAGACCAAGATCCAGCCGGCGAGCTGGGATGAGGGGCTCTGGAAGCAGATGATCGAGCTCGGCTGGACCGCGCTGTCGGTTCCCGAATCGGCCGGTGGGCTCGGCATGAAGACCATCGTCAGCGTGGCGCTCGCCGAGGAGCTCGGCCGCGTCGCGGTGCCGTCGCCGCTGCCGGCGACGCTCGCGGCGACCGTGGTGCTGAAGGCCGCCGGCGCGACGTCGTGGCTCGAGAAGATCGCCGGCGGAGAGGCCGCGACGCTCGCCGTCACGCCGGAGTCGGGCTCGTGGGAGCCGGGCGACACCGACGTCGAGGCGCGCGCCGCCGGCGGCGGCGTCACGCTGCACGGCAAGGCCTCGTTCGTGCAGGACGCGCGCAAGGCGCGCCTGCTGGTCGTGTCGGCGAAGAGCCCGGCCGGCGTGGCACTCTACGTCGTTCCGGTCGACGCGCCCGGCGTGACGATCACGCCGGACCGCATCGTCGACCTGACGCGCGACCAGGCGACGGTGTCGTTCGACGGCGTCGCCGTCGACGCGAAGAACGTCGCCGCGGGCGAAGGGAAGGGCAAGGCCGTGCTCGAGCAGGCGCTGCCCGCGATCCTGACGCTGCTCGCGGCCGACGCCTGCGGCGCCGCCGAGTGGCAGCTGCAGACGACGGCCGAGTACGCGAAGAGCCGCGTGCAGTTCGAGCACCCGATCGGCTTCTTCCAGGCCGTCAAGCATCCGCTGGTGAACGTGATGCTCGCGATCGACCGCGCGAAGTCGCTGACCTACGCGGCCGCGTGCGCGGTCGACGAGGATCCGGCCGACGCGCTGCGCCTCGCACGCATGGCGAAGGCAGCGGCGTCGGACGCGGCGGCGTTCGCGTCCGACCGCTCCGTGCAGCTGCACGGCGGCATCGGCTTCACCTGGGAGTGCGACGTGCACCTCTGGTTCAAGCGCCAGAAGCACACCGAGCAGCTGTTCGGGAACGCGACCCAGCAGCGCGCGCACCTCGCGCGGATCCTCGAAGCGGCGCTCTGATCTCGCGCGCGGTCGTGCGGCGGAGCGTGTCTCCGTCGCACACCGCGGCGCGCGCCGCCCGCCCTGCTCGCGAGCGGGGCGATCTTTCTTCGCCGACCGGGTTTCCTCGGCTCGCGCACCCGCGCACCATCGCCGTCGGTCGCTGCAACGGAGGGAGCACGGCAGCGCGACGGAGGTCTCATGGCGAAGATGCGTGCGGTGCAGGTGTCGCGGGCGGGCGGCCCGCTCGAGGTGGTCGAGCGCGACGTGCCCGACCCCGGACGCGGCGAGGTGCGGATCCGCGTGCAGGCGTGCGGCATCTGCCACAGCGACGTGCTCACCAAGGAGGGCGGCTTTCCCGGCCAGATCTATCCGCGCATCCCCGGGCACGAGGTGGTGGGGGTCGTCGACGCGGTCGGTGCCGGCGTGGCGCGGCTCGCGGTCGGCGAGCGCGTCGGCGTCGGCTGGAACGGCGGCTGGTGCGGCCATTGCGATCCGTGCCGTCGCGGCAACTTCTTTGCTTGTCGGACGGCGACGCGGATCACCGGCATCACCAGCGACGGCGGCTACGCGGAGCTCATGGTCGCGCCGCAGGAAGCGGTCGCGCGCGTGCCCGACGCGCTGGCGGCCGCCGACGCCGCACCGCTGCTGTGCGCCGGGCTCACGACGTTCAATGCGCTGCGCAACTCGGGCGCGCGCGGCGGCGACGTCGTCGCCGTGCTCGGCCTCGGTGGGCTCGGCCACCTCGGCGTGCAGTACGCGGCGCGCATGGGCTTTCGCACCGTCGCGATCGCACGCGGCAAGGACAAGGAGCCGCTCGCGCAGCAGCTCGGCGCGTGGCGCTACGTGGACAGCACCGCGGAAGACCCGGCCGCAGCGCTGGCAGCACTCGGCGGCGCGAGCGTCGTCCTCGCGACGGTCACCAACGGCGAGGCGATGTCGGCGACGATCGGTGGCCTGGCACCGCACGGGACGCTGCTGGTGCTCGGTGCGCCGCCGTCGCTCGAAGCGGGGGCGTTCGCCCTGATCGCCGGCCAGCGCTCGATCCGCGGCTGGTACTCGGGCACGTCGATCGACGCGGAGGACACGCTGGGGTTCAGCGTCCAGTCCGGCGTCCGCTCGATGAACGAGGCCTACCCGCTGGAGCGCGCCGCGGAGGCCTACGAGCGCATGCTCAGCGGACGTGCGCGCTTCCGCGTCGTGCTGACCATGGACTCGTGACGCGTGCAGAAAACGGCTTGCGACGGCGTGCGGACCTGACAAATCTGACCCGACGTGCGCTCCGCTCCGGATCCCCTCCTGCGCACGCGCGCGCCTGCCCGGCCGCCACGGTGCACCGCATCGGTGGTGCTCCTGGCGCTGCTGGGAATGCTTTCGGCATGCGAGCGGCGAGCGGCGGCGCCGATCGTGCGGTTCGCCGATGCGCCGACTCCCGCGACCACGAGCGCTGCCCTCGAGCCCGGCGGCTACGTGCTGGTGGACGAGGTGTCGCGTCCGGTGCTGAACGCGCCGCGTGTCTTCAGGCAGGCGCCGGAGTGCGCGCCGGCGGCGAGACTCGGTCCGGGACCGTGCACGGTGGCGGTGCCGGCGGCGGCTGCCGCGGCGCCGGCCGTGGTCGTGGAGATCACCCGCTATGCGGCGCGCGGCGAGACGGACGGGCGCGTCGAGCGCATGCTCGTCGCCACGCCGCACGATGGGCGGGTGGCGCTGCCGGCGGGCCTGCACCGGCACGCCATCCGCCGCATCGAGCTGCGCGGTGTGCCGGCGCTCGAGGAAGCCGATCGGACGACGGCGCCGTTCGTCGTCCCGCCCGGCGCGCTGCTGCGCTTCGCGATCGCGCTCGATCCGGCGACGCGCGAGGTCACCGAGCAGCCGGTGACGTTCGAGGTCGCGGCAGTCGACGCGGACGGCGAGCGGCGCGTGTTCCAGCGCGTGCTCGATCCGGCGGCGCACGACGTGCACGGCTGGAGCGAGGTCGAGGTGCCGCTCGACGATCTGCAGGGCCGGACGACGGCGTTGCGCTTTCGCGCGCGTGCGGCGGCAGCTCCGGCGGCCTTTCCGCTGTGGGGCGATCCGACGCTCTGGGCGCCGCTGCGCGCCGACGACCGACCGACCATCGTGCTGGTGTCGCTCGACACGCTGCGCGCGCGCAGCACCAGCACCTACGGTAACGAGCGCGAGACGTCTCCCTACTTGACGCGTCTCGCTGCGGACGGCGTGCTGTTCGAGCACGCCTACACCACGTTCTCGAACACGCTCGGCGCGCACATGAGCATGATGACCGGCCTCTACCCGGCGTCCCACGGCGTGGTCGGTCTCGACCGTACGCTCGCTCGCGAGCACCGCACGCTCGCGGAAGCGCTGCGCGGCGCCGGCTACGACACCGCCGCATTCACCGAGGACGGTCTGCTCGAAGGTGCGATCGGCTTCCAGCGCGGCTTCTCGCGCTACGGCGAGAACCGCGGCGTGTTCGCCGCGGCGGGCGATGCGCCGGGGACGTTCGCACGGGCGCTCGCATGGGCGCGCACGCGCGGCGGGCAACCGTTCTTCCTGTTCGTGCACACCTATGCGGTGCACTTGCCCTACGAGCCGCCGACCGCCTACCGCAGCCTGTTCACCGACCAAGGCGAGCCGATCCCCACGGCCGGCCTCGAGTACCAGCGACTGCGCTACGAACAGGAGATCCGCGCCCTCGACGACGAGCTGCGGACGCTCGTCGCGGGGCTGGTCGCGGTGGTGCCGCGGGATCGCCTGGTGCTGATCGTCACCGCGGATCACGGCGAGGAGTTCGGTGAGCACGGGCAGATGACGCACCTCCAGCTCTACGACGAGGTGATGCACGTGCCGTTGCTGGTCCTGCTCCCCGAAGGACGCGCTGGAGCGCGGGTGACGGCGCCGGTGTCGCTGGTGGACCTGATGCCGACGGTTCTCACGCTCGCGCACGTCGATGCGCCGCCGGGCGAGGGCGTGGCGCTCGACCGCGTCCTGCGCGGCACGGAGGACGACGCTCCGGCGCGCAGCGCACTCTACGGTCTGTCGCTGCCGTACGACCTGACCGGAAAGCAGTGGCGTTTCATCGCCCGCACCGCGGACGGCAAGTGCATGCTGGACGAGCAGGGCGACGGCGACTGCTTCGACCTGACCGCCGATCCCGGCGAGCATGCGCCGCTGCCGGCGACGGCGCATCCGGCGCTCGCGATGCTGCACGACGCGGCAGCCGCGTACCGGGAGCGCGCGCGCCCGGTGATCGCCGCGGGGCCCGGCCGTGCCGACGCGCCATCGACCGATCCCGGTACCGTCGACGAGAGCCTGCGGCGCAAGCTGCGCGCGCTCGGCTACGCGCACTGACGTCCGCGCCCACTCCGACGACCGTGCGCGCCGACGCCCGGCGTCGAGCGAGCAGACGGCGGTCGTCGGGCGACGACGCTGCTCGGCCCGCGCCGCAACGGAGCGCCCGCGACGAGGGCGTCGTCAGCGTCGCAGCGGAGCGCCCGCGACGAG
>JAIEPK010000548.1 GCA_019749875.1 Candidatus Binatia bacterium
GCGCGCGGACGTGCGCAGGCGGGACCAGAGCGCCGATGACGGGTGGAGCGACACCCGACCGGTACGGCGGCGCGACCGTTGCCGGCGCGATCGCGCTCGGCGCCGCGCTGATTCTCTGGCTGCACGTGACCGAGCCGCAGCTCGCGGCGACGTGGAGCTTCGCGCACCTCGGACGGCACCCGGTGCTGCGTTGGCTCGCCGTGCTCGTGGTCCTGGCCTTGCCGGTCGCCGGCAAGCTGCTGTGGCGTGGGCGCTCGCCGTCACGGGCCATAGCACCGCTGCGGTGGTGGCACGGCGCGATCGCCGTCCTGCTGCTGTGGGCCGTGCTCGCGCTCCTCGGGCTGCGCTTCCCGGCGCCGGTGATCTGCATCGACGCGGTCTACTTCGTCAAGGAGACGCGCGACGGCACGGCCGGAAATCACCGCTGGTTCCTCGCGCTGTGGAGCTACGGGTCCATCTATCGAGCGCTCGGCGGTGCGCTCGACGGCAAGACCTTCGTGCGCGTCCTGAACGCGCTCATGACCGCGGTCGCGTGCGTCGCGGTCGTCGGCAGCGCGCGCCTGCTCGGCCGCGACCGGCGCGAGGCGTTGACGATCTCCGCTCTGGTCTTGACGTCGTTCGGCAACCTGCAGCTCGCCCTCGGCTACATCGACGTCTACCCGATCCCGCAGGCGGCGATGGCGCTCTTCGCGTGGACGGCGTTGCGCGCCGTGCGCGGAGGGGGCTCGCCGCTGTGGCCGCTGGCGATCGCCGCGGTCGGGCCGCTCTGCTACGTCGGACTCCTGCTGCTCGCGCCGGCGGCGCTGGTACTGGCCATCACGATCGCGCTCGAGCCCGGCGGGATCCGGCGTCTGCTGCCGGCAGTCGCAGGCGTCGTGCTGCTGCTCGGCGTCGGCACGCTGCCGCTGCACGGCCGCCCGTGGGATCTGCTCGCGTTCGTGCGCGGGGTCGCGCACGACGCGCAGCCCCAGCTCGGCCTGTCCGAGACCAGCAGCCTGCTGCCGATCGGCTACGCCTTCGGTGTCAAGCACTTGACCGAGCTCCTGCACGGGCTGCTGCTGACCGACGCCGTCGGCACGCTGCTGCTGGTGACGGCGCTCCCGGCGGTGCTCTGGACGACGCGCGACGCACCGACCTGGCGCATGCTGCTCCTGCTCGGCGCGCTCGCCGGCCCGGTCCTGGTCTACGCCTTCCTGATGGATCCGCTGTTCGGCCCCTACGCCGACTGGGATCTGTTCAGCTACGGCGCGCTCGCGTCGAGCCTCCTCGGCGCGTACGCCTTCGTGCTGTGGGCCCGCGCGCACGACGCATGGGCCGGTCCGCTCGCAGGCCTTCTCGTCGCGGCCGCCGTGGTCCACGCCCTCGCCCGGCTGAATGCCCTCGACGTCGACTTCGCGCGTCACATGCGCGAGGAGCCCTTCCACGTCGCCGTCCCCGCCCTCCCCGGCGACGTCACGCCCCCGCGCGACTGACCCACGCGCGGAGGGCGGACTGTCCAGTCGAGCGCGGGTGATGACGCGAGAGCGCCTCACCCGGCACCGCCCCCTCTGCGAAGGCGAAGCCGAGCGGCCGACCGAAGGGAGCGCCGGGGGCGGGCCCCGTCGAGCTTGGCTCGACGAGACGAGGGGGCGCGCGACCCCTCGTTCAAGGTTCAACCATCCAGCCGCTTCGCCAGGATCACGCGCAGCATCTTGAATCCCGTCCGGATGCTGTGCCGCAGGCTCGCCGAGTGCTTCGACTCGCCGCCGCGGCGGCGGTGGTAGCTCACCGGGATCTCGATCACGCGCCCCTTCGCGCGCAGCATCTCGATCATCATCTCCGGCGAGAACGCGGCGTCGTCGCACGTCAAGTAGTCGCGGATGCGCAGGTAGGAATCGCGCCAGATCGCGCGGTACGTGCAGCCGACGTCGGTGAAGCGCGGCTCGACGTTCCACCACAGCGCCTCGATCAGCTTGCCGACCACGACGTTGCCCCAGCGCAGGATGCCGATCATGTTGGCGCCCTGCTCGATCATCTGGCGCGTCGTGCGGGTGCCGATCGCCATGTCGCAGTCCTTCAAGTACTCGAGCAGCTTGTGCAGGTCCTTGGCGCGGAACGTGCCGTCGGCCTCGACGATGACGATGATGTCGCCCGTCGCCTCGCGCATTCCTTGCTTGATGGCGTCGCCGTAGCCGCGCAGCGGACGCGAATACACGGTGGCGCCGAGCTCGCGCGCGATGTCCCCCGTGCCGTCCGCGGACTGGTTGTCCATGACGATGATCTCGTGCACCTGGTCGCGGAAGTCCTGCACCACGAAGCCGATCGAGGCCGCCTCGTTGTAGGCGGGGATCACGAGGCTGATGCGGTGCCGCTCGAAGTGCAGCGAGCGGGCGAGGAAGTTCGCGAGGTTGAGGTCGTCGATGGTGTTGACGTTGATGTACTGCCCCTCGAGGTAGAACGGCAGCACGCGGCCGCTGTCCTGCGCGGCGCGCTGGATCACGTCGACCAGCTCCAGGCGGCCGCTGCGCGGCGACACCGGAGTCTCGTGGAGATAGCGAAAGATCGCTGGATCGAAGAGCCACGTACCGCAGCCGACGTAGGGGCTCGCGAGCGTCTCGGGCTTCTCGATCAGCTCGACGATGCGCTCGCCCTCGATGCGCACCGAGTAGTTCTGCCGGACCTTTTCGAGGTCGATCGTCGGGTGCAGCGCGCACACCGCGACCGCGTCGGGCGGCATGTCGCACAGGGCGGCATGGTTGCTGTCGACGTACACCTCGTCGCCGAGCAGGAAGCAGAAGCGTTCCTTGACGAAGGGCTCGACCACCTCGAGCGCGGTCGCCAGCCCGCGATCGACGTTGGGGTTCTCCACGTACGTGATGTCGAGGCCCATCGCGGAGCCGTCGCCGTATGCGGCGCGAACCTGCTCGGCCAAGTGGCCGACCACCAGGTAGATCGTTCGAATGCCGAGAGCGTCGCGCACCATCTCGAGCTGTCGCGTGAGCATCGGCTTGCCGCCGACCTCGAGCATGACCTTGGGCTTCGCCGAGCTCTTCGGGTGAAGCCGCGTCCCCCTGCCGCCGGCGGCGATGACGGCGACGCGCGGCCGGTTGTCCGTGCTGGTGCTCATCGCGTGCCCGTCGTCAAGCAAAGAGCCTGCGGTAGAGGTCGGTCTGGAGCAGAGTGTCGGGGTCGCATCTTCTCTTGAGCTCCGCGAAGCGGCGCGTTCTCTCCTCCGCCAGCAGCGGACGGATCGAGTCGCGCGTCAGGGTGCCGTCCTTGGCGAAGTAGAACCGCCCACCGGCCTCGTTCACGAGATCGTCGAAGCGCCGTGTCAGCCCGCGCAGCGGCTCGCGATTGGCGCGGGTCCGCTTGAACTCGAGCGCCAGCGAGTAGCCCTCGACCGCGTGGCTCATCAGGAAGTCGTCGGGCCGGTGCCGCTTCAACACGCCGAGCAGCGGCACGATGCCCGCCTCGTGCGCCAGCTCGAGCTGCCGCCGGAAGACCCGTTCGGCTCGCGCCGCCGGCACGAACGACTGGTACTGGATCATGCCGTACGGGCCGTAGGCGAGGCCCCAGCCGGGGAAGAAGTCGAGCAGGAACGAGAACTGCACCAGCGGCTGCCGGTAGGTGTGGTGCGCGTGCAGCGCGCCCTGCCAGTACTTGACGGAATTGATGGCGCGCATCACCGGCGCGTTGAACATCGTGCGCATCAGGCGCCAGGCCTGCGATTTCGGCAGCACGCCGAGCAGTGCGTCGGGCAGCTCCTGGTGCGCGCGGCGCAGCGTCGACGTCGACGCGATGCCGTCCGGCGCGTCGACGTAGCGTCCCTGGTGGACGAGCCCGCGCCCGAGCCCACGCCCTCGCGGGAAGCAGTCGACCCAGCCGACGAGGTAGTCGGCCTCGCTCATCCGGCTCTCGAAGACGCCGAGCATCTCGCCCAGGTCGCGCGCGCGGATCGGCTCGACCAGCAGGTCCCCCGACGTCACGCGGTGCAGCTGCAGCTCGATCTCGACGATGCAGCCCAGCATGCCGAAGCCGCCGATCGCCGCGTGGAAGACGTCCGCGTTCTCGCTGCGGCTCGCGCGCAGCCGCGTGCCGCCGGGCAGCAGCAGGACGATCTCGCGCACGTGGTCGCCGATCGGGCCGGACTTCCAGTTGTTCTTGCCGTGGACGTTCATCGCCACGGCGCCGCCGAGCGACACGTGGCTCGTGCCCGGCACGACCGGCGGCCACCAGCCGTCCTCGAGCACGTATTGCCAGAGCTGGCGAATGGTCACGCCCGGCTCGACGCGGATCACGCCGCGCCCCGGATCCCAGGACAGGATGCGCGTCATCCGCGAGACGTCGAGCACGACCTGCGCCGTGTTCAACGACGCGTCGCCGTAGCTCTGGCCCGCGCCGCGCAGACCGACGCTCGCATCCGTGCGCCGCGCGAGGTCGAGCACCGCGCGAACGCCGTCCTCGGTGCTCGGCCGGAACACGCGGCATGCGCCGGCGAGCGCGCGGCCCCAGCCGGACAAGATCTCGCGCACCTCCGTGGGCCACTCCTCGTGGGGGGCGGCCGTCGCGGCGTCTCCCGCCCGGGTGCTGAGAACGTGTTCGAGATGCGTCATCGTGGCGGGCAAGGGGGCCGTGTCGGGGGAGCGACGCCAGTGTCTACCAGCATGCGAGGTTGTCACGAAACCGCCTCGCCATCGCGTTTGGAGTTTGTCATATCTGCCTGCGCTCAGCGCGCGCAAAGTCGCAGGCACGCTCCGGCCTGCCGGAGCGCTGCGCCCGAGCCGTCCAGACCGATGACGCGACAGGCCACCATTCGGACGGCGCGCAGCTTGGGACGCCGGCTGGCTGCGATCGGTGCGGGAGTCGTGCTGGCGCTCGTGCTCGGAGAGATCGTCGCGCGTCTCGCGACGGGGCCGAGACCCGCGGCGGTGTTGCGAGGCATGCACCGCGCCGCACCGGGGCACCCGTGGCTCTACGAGATGCAGCCGGGCGCCCGCCGCGTCGCACCCGACGGTGTCGAATACACGATCAACGGCAACGGCTTCCGCGGTCCGGAGAGCACGCGCGACAAGCCGCCGGGGACGTTCCGCATCGCTCTGATCGGCGATTCGGTGGCGTTCGGCTATGGCGTGCCGTTCGAAGCGACCTTCGGGCGCACGCTGGAGGCGCGCTTGCAGTCCGGTGCGCGCGATCCGTCCTTCGAGGTGCTCAACTTCGGCATCAGCGGATACAACCCGTACACCGAGGCCGAGCTGCTGCGCGGCGTCGTGCTCGACTTCGCGCCCGACCTCGTCCTGGTGCAGTTCTGCATCAACGATCTGAACGATCCGACGCAGCACTTCGATGCCTCGACCATGCTCGCGATCGGAGAAGTTCCCGATGCCGCCTTTCCGGATCCGACGCGCCGCCAGAGGCCGCGCGCGACGACCCTGCCGGAGCCGCTGGCGGCGGCATGCGACGCGTCCCGGCTGTGCACGCTGGTCGCTGCCGCACTCGAGCCCGCGCGTCCGCTGGAGGAGATGCTCGCGGCGCTCAAGCCGCACGATCGGCCGTCCGCGGCGGAGATGGCCTGGCTCGAGGGGCTTTACGCCCGCATGGCGCGCGAGGCGAAAGCGCGCGGTGCGGCGCTCGCCGTCGTGGTGATGCCATACGAGTCGCAGCTCGCACCCGGCGGCGAAGACACGCTGCAGCGCGAGCTGCGCGCGCTCGGTGCGCGAGCCGACATCCCGGTCATCGACCTGCTGCCGGCGTTCCGGCGCGCCTCGACGCAGGACGCCGCGGCACTCTTCCTCGACATGTGGCACCCGACGCCGCGCGGCCATCGCGTCGCCGGTGACGAGCTGCAGCAATCCCTCGCGTGCGCGCACCTGCTGCCCGGCATCGGTGCGAGCGACTGCGCGCGCGCCACCGACTGACGTCCGCATCGGCTTCGCCGGCCACGAAGGATGGAGGGTGTTCCATCCCACGACCGACGGAGGCGACGGCGGTCCTGGCTCAGCGGTCCGACGCCGTCTTCGGTTCGCGAAGCGCGGCGGCGAGATGCGCCGCCCACGCCGAGGTCTGCGCCGGATCGGGGTGCGTCGAGTCCCACATCGGCAGCGCGGCGTCGGAGAGATCGACGAACCGTACGGTGCCGCCGACCTCGTCGAGGACATGCCGAAGCTCGCGCTCGTATTCGCCGACGTACGGCAATGCGTCCCGCAGCCACTTCGGCACCGGCATGCCGACCAGCACGAGGTTCGCCCGTCGCTCGCGCGCCCAGCGACACAGGCGTGCGAGCTCCGCGAACTGCGCCGCGCCGAGGCCGCCGGTATCGCTCTTCAGGGCCGCGAGGAAGAACGAGACGTTGGTCTGCCGGTTGTGCTCGGAGTCGGCGCGCGGAAAGAGCAGCTCCTCGTCCGGGCGGCTGCGGTGCAGCAGCGCGACGTCGAGCGTGTGGCCGTACAGCAACGTCGAGACGAGCTGCTGCAGGCCCCACGTCCGCGCCGACACCTCGTCCGCGACCGCCTCGAGCAGCGCCAGCGGGCGCCGCAGCAGGATGGCGGCCTCGACCGCGGCCCGCGGCACGCGGGGCTCGATGCCGCCCCCCGAGTCGTCGAACACGGCGGACCGACGAATCTCTTCCATGACGCCAGCCTGCCGCCGCAGATACAGCGAGCCCGGGGGGGGGAAGCTCGCGAACACCAGCGTCACGACGAAGGTCGTGCGTGCGCGTTGCGCGGGCGGCAGGACGCTCCAGACGAGCTCGACCATGTGACGGATCTCGTCCATGCGCATGCTCGCGGTCGACAGGTTGTGCACCCGCGTGCCCGGCAGCAGCGGCGCGATCTCGGCCGGACGAAAGCCGAGCAGCGCGTTCGACGAGCCCACGATCACCACCTGCGGGTCGTCTGCGTAGTCGGCCTCGAGCGCTCCGAAGACGGCCGCGCCGAAGGCACCCCGATAGAGTCCGCGGCGGTCGATCGCGTCGACCTGACGTGCGGGCGGGGCGAGCCACAGCGACACGACGAGCAGCGCGGCATGGCACAGGGCCACCACGAGAAGCGTCGTGCCGAGCTGGGCGAGGAGGCGGCGAAGGGTCAAAACGGCACGTACACGAAGGTCGGAACGGCGGTCCACCGCAGCAGCAGCAGCATGAGCACCGCGTACGTCTTGACGCCGAGCGCGACCTGGCGTCCCCAGCGGCGTCGCCGCGCCGCGCGCAACGGCGATTCGTCCGGCGCCGCCGCCGGGTGCGCGAGCATTCGGTCCCGCACGCGGAGCAGGCCGGCCTGGATCGCATCGAGCCGCGCGTGGAGCCACGCGCCGAGCGCCAGCAGCACGGCCGCCGCCAACATCAAGACCAGCAGCGCGAGCGACGCGAGCAGCGGCGCGCCGCCGAGCGCGAGCCGCAGACGCGGCGTTACCCAGAAGCACACCAGCGCCGCGCTGAACACGGCGAACACCGCTCCGCGGCACAACGCGCCGTACGCTTCGCTCGCGCGAAGGCGCCGGAAGCGGTCCTTGCCGAGCATCCGGCGTGCCTCGATCTCCCACAGCTTGTTGCCGCTCGCCGTGATGCCGAGGAACGAGCCGTACAGGACGAAGATCGGCGTCGAGCCGTGCCACAGGCCCATCACCCAGAACGTCACGAGGTACGCGACGACACCGAGGTACGGGCCGCTGGTGCCGCTGCCCCAGCGCCGCGTCAGTGCGCGCAGCAGCGGGTTGAAGAGGTAGGTCCGGAACCACGCCGAGAGCGTGATGTGCCAGCGCGTCCAGAAGTCGAGCATGCTGCCGGCCGCGAACGGGTGATCGAAGTTCTCCGGCAGATGGAAGCCGTAGAGACGCGCGACGCCGATCGCGACATCCATGTAGCCGGCGAAGTTCACGTACATGTAGAGCGTGTAGAACGCGGCCGCCGCGGCGAGCACGGCCGCGAAGTGCGGCGGAGACGCGGTCTCCAGCCGGACCCCCGCGAGCCGCTGGTGCGCATCGAGCAGCACGCCGGACAGGACCGCGATCTTGAACACGCCGGTGACGATGCGCGACAGCGCGTCGTGGATCTCGTCGGCGGACAGATCGACGCGATCGATCGCGTCCTCCTGCGCGCGGTAGTCCTCGTAGCGCTGGATCGGGCCGCTCAGCCACGCCGGAAAGAAGCAGCAGTAGGCCAGGAACGCGCGTGCCGAAGGCGGCTCGGCGAGGGCACCCTCGTGGCAGTCGATCTGGACGTGCAGCACGCGGAACAGCACGTAGGAGAGCCCGATCACGCTGTAGGGCTGCGCGAGCGTCGGGAACAGCGCCGCCGCCGGGATGTATTGCTTGAGCACGATGAAGGCGCCGATCGTCCCGACGAGGGCGGCCGCGAGGACGCCGCGCGCCCGGCGCGCGTGAACGAGACGGATCAGCCCGAAGCTCCCGGCGAGGAACAGCGCCATCGGCGCCATCGACCAGGGCGACGACACCAGGAAGGCCGCGAACGCGACGTTCGACATCATCAGCACCGCGCGTCGCGCACGCAGCGACGGCGCGAGGTGGAACGCGCACAGCGACAGCGCGACGAAGACGAGGAACTCGAGGGAGACGAACTGCATGTCAGCGCGCGGCGCGCCGTCGCGGCGTGTGGCCGCGGTGCGCGACCGGGGAGCCTCGGCCGCGAC
>JAIEPK010000664.1 GCA_019749875.1 Candidatus Binatia bacterium
TGCCGCGGATCGACGACGCGCTCCGCCGCGGCGCCGTCAGCTACGCGAAGACCCGCGCCCTGACGCGCGTCGCGACGGCGGCGAACGAGGCGACGCTGCTCGAGATGGCGCGCCACGCGACCGCGTCGCAGCTCGAGCGCATCTGCCGCGGCTACCGCAAGGTCCGCGCCGCCGAGGCTGCCGAGCAGCGGCCCGAGAGCCTCGCGGACGAGGAGCTGCGGCGCTTCGTGCGCTGCAACGATACCGACGACGGGATGGTGCGCGTCGAGGCGCGGCTCCGGCCCGAGGAGGCGGCGGCGCTGATGCAGGCGCTCGAGGTCGCGCGGCGGATGGCGTGGCGGTCGCCGCGGTCGAGTGACGACGCGGTCACCGGCGTGCGCGGCGTTCGTGACTCTGGCACGCGCGATCGAGCGGTGGTCAACGATGTGGCGAGCGACGTTTCCGCGGAGATTTCTCGACGGCACCCCGCGCTGTCGCGGGCCGACGCGCTGGTCGTGGTCGCAGAGGCCTTCCTGGCTTCGGCAGCAGCCCGCGACCACGCCGCGGCTCACACGGCCCCGGGCGCGCTGCCGGTCGAGCTCGTGGTGCACGTCGATGCGGCGGCTCTGCGCGAGGACACGGACGAGGACGTCGCCGGCCGCTCGACGTCGACCGGCGGCGCGGACGAGCATCGACACCATCGTCCGCCGCACGACCCGATCGAGCACCACGCGACGCTCGCCGACGGCAGCGCGCTCTCGATCGCGACGGCGCAGCGCCTCGCGTGCGACGCGGCCGTCGTCACCGTCACCCACGACGCCGCGGGCAACGTCACGCACACCTCGCGCCGCACACGCCGCATCTCGACGACGCTGCGCAACCTGTGCTCGCTGTGCCGGCGTCACCACCGGCTGGTGCACGAGCACGGCTACCGGATCGAGGCTGGCGTCGGCGGCGAGCTGCGCTTCTTCCGTCGCGACGGGGCGGCGGTGCCGGTCGCCGACGAGCGTCGCGCATCGTTCGATGCCGCGCGGGACGCGGTCTCGATCATCCGCAACGCGCACGCGCGGTGCGGACTGGCCATCGACGCGAGCACGGCGTTCCCGCGCTGGGATGGTGCGCCCGTGGACTACGGGCTCGCGGTGCAGGCGGTGATCGACGCGCGTTGATGCTGCGCTCGCGCGAGTCGGCGGTCGGTGGCGGCGCTGGCGATCGACTGAGTCAGGCCGCACTCTCGGCCTCGCTCAACTGCGCGAGCAGCGCGAGTGCCTTCGGCCACGCTTCGTTCATGTGCTGCTCCCACTCGCCGGGGACGTCCAGCTCGACGACCAGCTTCGTGCCTTCGGGAACGCCGATGAACGTGTAGTTCTCGTAGGTGGGGGCCCAGGCGCGAACGGACTCGCTGGTCGTGTCCTCGACTCCACCGGAGATGAAGCCCAGGTGCCGGATCGAGATGAACTCGTGCTCCCGGTTCTCGGCGATCTCCGCGACCATGCCGTCTCCGGAAGGGGCGAGAAACTTGATCTTCGACCCCTGCTCCCACGAGCCGTCGAAGTACGAGCCGTCCGAGAAGGCGGAGGTCCAGCGCTTGTAGCTCTCGAGGCCGATCATCAGGCGCCACACGGTGGGCAGTGGCGCGTTGATCGTGGCGGTGAACTGAATGCGCTTCAGGGATGACATGCAGGCTCCGAACTCAGGGGTTTGTGCGGCGGGTGGCTTCGTGCGGTCCACCGACGTGGCGCCGGGACGACGGCGCCTGGTTCGCGATCAGCGTGGATCGTCGTGCTGGTCCGCTCCGGCGGCACGGCCGACGCCCTCGTGCCGAGGCAGAATGCCCACCGTACCGCGGCCGGGCTGGCCTGTCGGTGCGGGTCGGCTCGAGCGCAGGGTCAAGCATCAGCGCAACCATGCCAGCACCTCGGCT
The DNA here is from genome assembly GCA_019749875.1 of Candidatus Binatia bacterium. Lineage (GTDB taxonomy): Bacteria > Desulfobacterota > Binatia > UBA12015 > UBA12015 > VGTK01. Next base: position 1,904 of record JAIEPK010000664.1, read on the forward strand.
TCGGGTGGATCAAGCCGGGGAACACGCCGAAGCTCGACCTTGCGACCCGGGTACTTGTCGAAGACTGCCCGGTGAGCACCCAGCGACATGGGCCCGTCTCGCGTGTAGTACTCGGCCACCCACGACAGGAGGAACTCGAGGTTGGCGTCCTGCTCCTGCTTCGACGCGTACTTGTGGGGCTCCCAGGGACGGCTCAGGCAGTGGGCCGTGCAACCCTCGAGTCCTGGGTTCAGGAAGATGAGCAGCGGCTCGAACTGGAGCGCGGCTTCGATCAGGTTGCCGTAGCAGCCTTCCAGCACCCAGCGGGTGTGCGTGGTGCAGAACGTCGAGACGTCGGCTTCGGCCAGCGCGCTCGATCGCGCCACGGCGGGCTGATCCGGCTCCCAAGCGACCGAGTCGAGGTCGAGAACGGCGAGGTTCGCCGACCGAGCCAGCCAGTGGGCCACGGTGGACTTACCGGAGCCGGAGTTGCCGAGGATCGCGACGCGCATCGTCTCTGAAGCCCAACGCGATGCTCAGCGGCGGTGCGCCACCACCGTCCGCTGCAGCTTCTCGTTAGGCCGGGCACGGACGCGACGCATGACCCTGCTTGCTCGCATCACGGCCCGCAATGCCTCATTGACCGCGTCGGCGCTTGGAAACGCCGCCGCAACGTCAGGTTCGAGGAGGACGACATTCGAGCCTCGCTGCAGCGCCTCGGCGTACTTGCCGCGTACTCCACCACGCATCGAGCCAAAGTCGTACTCCGCGCGAAGGTCGTCGCTGCCTGCACTTCTAGCCTTCTTCATAGAATCTCCGCTCACGGCGACTTGCGCGTCGTGCGCTGATGATACGGATCACTCCTGCTCGATCCGCATGCGCCACGACCAGGATACGCCTTCGAGACGACTGTCCGATGGTCACATACCGGTGCTCGCCGTGCGAATGGTCGGGATCGGGGAAGGTGGTCGACAGAGGATCGAGAAACACGGATGCCGCTTCGGCAAAGTCGACGCCGTGCTTCTTTCGGTTCGCAACCGCCTTTCGCGGATCCCACGTCACGCTCATCATCGTGGCATCCGCGAGTTCTCAGCGGCCATGCACTTCGCAACAAAACCCTTCGTTGGACGGTTGTTCGGCAGGATCAGCCTCGAGGTTGGTTGGGCGCAGTCGCGCCGTACCGCAGAGCCGATCCCATCCAATCGGAGGCGTCGCGCCAGGACAGCCGCCCTGCCCAGACCCAGGTCGCCAGATCTCGGTCTGCGCTGTCTGGCGACCACCCGGCACGATCAGCCCGGAAGATGCCCTCCTCCCTCACCAGCAGCGTCGCGGAAACGATGATCGACTCGCACCTCCGCGGAGATGGCGTGACGACGAACTTGCGTACCTCTCGGAAAAGGAGCTCGACCGCGGATAGCGGGCGGCCCTGACGCTGGAGCAGCAAGCGAACCCAGGTGTCCCAACCGCTGCCAACCGTCATGGCGAGATCCTCGCCGATGGCATGCTCCGTCCAGAGGTGCGCTTCTCCAAGACAGCCGTCGTGGAGATCCGCGACGAGGGCGAGCAAGGACGACGCCTCGTCCGCAGTGGCGATCGCATTCCTGATCATCGGCCGCTCAGTTCAGTTCCTGCTGCGACCTAACGCTCGGCATCAGCGGCGGCGCGGAGCACCGTCCGTTGCAAGCCGTTGTTAGGTTCCAGAGCCTCCGGTTCGCTGCATCTCAAAGTCAATGTACCGATCAAGGTAGATGTGACTCCCATCGGTAAACGTGACGCGACAAATGCACAGGAATGTCCCGTAGGCTGAGGTTGAGATGCCGATGAAGCCGTCCTGTGCCACTGCGGGGAACACCTTGTTCTCCCAGTATGGCCCCAGGAAGAACTCGGCTACTCCGACATCGGAGAGATCCTCCGACTTGTGACGAATAAGGTAGATGAAGGCGTCAAAGGTTTGCCCAGGCTTTGAAGAGGGCCGAATGACGTGGGTGAGAAATAGATCTCGGTGGTTTTCGTAGACGCTGTTGCGTCGAGAGTTCCACTCGTCAGTCGTCTCCGTCACAGAGCCCCGAAGCGATTCGAGTCCGATGTCTCGCACTGGGATGCCGGGACCGACTGCGGACGCCTTCTGCATGGCGATGTGCCTGCCAACATCCGCCACCACTCTGGTGGCCAGTTGGTCTTGGCCTCCGAAGCGCTGACAGATGTGTCGCTTCTGAAGCGCGTTCTTGAATGCCAAGAGCCGCTCGCGGCTCTGACCGGCATCGATGTGTGCGGGCAGCCACGGCTGATTGTCGTCCACCAGATAGATGAACCTCGGCAGTGCAGCCTCCGTCGCAGCCCAGTACTCCATCTCGGAGATGGATGATCTGGCACCGTCCGGCACATACCCATAGCGATGAGCGTAGATCCCGACGAACAGGTCGCTCTCGTCGCGGACGAGGCGGACACACTCGCCTGCCGGCCTCTCGTCTCTTGCGCCGAAGTATTCCATGGAGACGTCGATGGCCCCGAGTTGACGTAGCGCGGACTGCACGGTCCTGCGGTAGTCCTCAAGGTCTGTGAACGTCGAGGATAGAAAGACACGGTGAGCCACGCTGTGTTCTCCTTCGCAAGCTAACGATTCAGCGCTTCAGCCGTGGCGCGTAGCGCCGCCGGCTGCAAGCGCGGGTGGGCGGTGCGAGACGATGAGGCCCACGAGCGGACCGCGTGTCTGGCTCGGCCGCTTCATCCCGCCCTACCAAACGAGGTATTTCGACGGCGCAAAGGGCCCCGAGATGTCGGACGCGATGAAGCACCTCCCCTCGGTCTGATCTCGGCGCGCGCCCTGGACCCCCTCGGGACCTCGGATGCTGCAATGCGAGACAAGGTGGGGAGGCCCCGGACCATTCGTCATCGTGACTTCGATGGGTTGCATCGGCCAAACAAGCAAAGTCAGACCTGTTGCCATTGCGACATAGGTTCGAAGAGGCGAGGGACGCGTCACCGCCAGGATGACCAACGCGCCCATCGCTACTAGAAATGAGTCCCCACGCATGCAGACGAGATTCCACAAGGCCCCTACGGCGACGAGAATCCACGGTACGACTCGGGGGAAGCGCGGTGGCGACTCGGCAGACGCGTTCCATCGCCCCATTCCGTGAATACTCAATCCAGTTCGTCGGCTGAAAGACATGCCTGAGCCGCCCAACGACCAGGCGGTTCAGCGGCGGCGCGAAGCGCCGACCGCTGGAAGCGCCGGTTAGACCTGCAGCGCCTCACCCCGGGCTCGTCGTCTTGGTCGCGATATCGATCTCGGCCCCCGCGTTCCCTAACCCCACGAGCACGACGTAGTCCGGATTGTTCTCGAAGTATCCTTCCTCCGGGACCTCGACCAGCCGTCCGCCGATGCGGTACGACACAGACACCCCCGACTCCCCTCGGGGTCGCGCCGCGAATGCTCGGACCTCGCCCGGCTTGAGTTCGGGGATTCGGTACTCCGCATCTCGGACCGAGATGACGACCTCCGTGATGGCCGCGTCCGACCGGCTCTGCACGACCATCGTCGCCCCTCCAGGAGCACACGCGACGAACGCGACGACTGGGACGATCAGCGCTAAGGGTTTCACGTCTAACAAGAAATGGGCGGACCCGTTAAACGCCCGGCCTTCGCTGTGTAGGTCATTCGCGATCTCCGCAGCCCCTCGATCCAAGCTGTCGATCCATCAAGCCTTCTTCCACGCAGGCCGGTCGGCGCTCCCCACGTTGTCCTACGCGGTCCGTCGTTCAATCAGGCTCCACGACCCGTGCCGGCGGCCACCGCGAGACCATGCGGCAGCTGGGCCAACCGGCACGGAGCAGTTCGTGCCGCGCGCAGTCGCGACCCCGATCACATCCGCCCGAACCGGCACCGCGGGCGCCCTAACCTCGACGCGGGGATCGCACGGTGCGGCGGCTGCACTCATCTCGGTCTCGTGGTCGAATCAACGGACAGTCCCCTGGTCGCCGAGCGGCGCAACGCAAGGATCGCGCCGCCCCTGGAAGGTTACCTCGATGCCGTCAGCGAGACGGACCTTGCATCGCGGCACGAGTGGTGTCCGCTCGAGCGGACATCGACCGGACGCCCGCGTGACCTCGCGCACACCTCAGGGACCCGGCGCGGCGCCACCCTTCAGATGACGCCCTTCTCCTTCAGCTCCCCGACCCTCTCCCACGACCACCCCAGCTCGTCGACGAGCACCTGCTCCGTGTGCTGCCCGAACTCCGGCGCCGGCCCCGCGATCCGCGACGGCGTCTCCGACAGCCCGATCGGCAGGTTGAGCATCTTCAGCGTGCCGAGCGAATCATGCTCGACGTCCGCGATCAGCCCGTTCGCCTGCACCTGCGGATCGTTCGGCAGGTCCGACACGCTGTTCACGTAGCTGAAGATGAAGTCGCCGCCGGCGGTCAGCGCCTGCGTCCACTCGTCGCGCGTACGCGACGCGAAGACCTCGTCGAGGATGCCGATCAGCTCCGCGGCGTTCATGCCGCGGTTCATCATCGTGCCGTACTTCTCGTCGGTCGCGAGCTCGGGCTTGCCGATCACGCGCGTGAAGTCGGCCCACCAGCGGTCGGCCTGCGGCATCGCAAACGCGAGCCACCTGTCGTCCTTGCAGCGGTAGTGGTTCCACAGGGGATTGAACGCGAACTGACGCGACGGGCGCGGCATCTCGCCACCGAGCATCAGGCGCGACGACATGGACAGTCCCTGCAGCCAGGTCATCGCGCCGAGCAGCGACACGTCGACCTCCTGGCCGATGCCGAAGCGCTCGCGCGCGAGCAGTGCGGTGATGATGCCGAACGCGAGCATCGTTCCGGCCATCTGGTCGGCGATCGCGCCCTGGATGGCGACGGGCGGCGTGTTGGGCTCGCCGGCGGCGAGCATGATGCCGCTCCGCGCGAGCCCGAGATAATCCATGCACGGACGCTCGGCGTCGGGGCCCTTGCGGCCGAAGCCGCTGCCGTTGCCGTAGATGATCTTGGGATTGATCGCGCGCAGCGTCTCGTAGTCGAGGCCGGCGCGCGCCGCGGCACCGGGGCGGAAGTTCTGGACGAACACGTCGGCCTTCTTCACCAGCTCGTGCACGATCTCGCGCGCCTCGGGCTGCTTGAGATCGAGCGCGATGCTGCGCTTGCCGCGGTTGTTGGCCTCGAAGTAGAAGTTCGGGAAGCCGCTCAGGTCGAGGCCGGACGCGCGCAGGACGCCGCGTCCGGGGTCGCCGCCGACGCGCTCCTCGATCTTGATCACGTCCGCGCCGAGGTCGGACATCATCAGCGCCGAGATCGGGCCCTGCTGCCAGATGGTCCAGTCGAGAACGCGGATTCCTTCGAGCGGTAGCGGCATGGTGCGACTCCTCCAGAACCTGTCCTTCCACGTCTCCGCGCCACCGGACAAGCGACACCACACGGACTCCGCGCGCGCAGCGCGCGGCCGACCGAAGGGAGCGCGGCGAGTGGGGCCCCGCGCGGCTTTGCCGCGTGGGGCGAGGGTCGCGAGACCCTCGCGGGATAGCCGGGCCCCGCGCGGCTTTGCCGCGTGGGGCGAGGGTCGCGAGACCCTCGCGGGATAGCCGGGCCCCGCGCGGCTTCGCCGCGTGGGGCGAGGAGACGGGTCTCCTCGTTTGACTGGACAAGTGCGGCCGGCACGGGCTTGATGGGCGGCCATGGAGAAGATCAACACCGTCACGGGCACCTGCACGCCGGACGAGCTCGGCCGCACGCTGGTCCACGAGCACCTGCTGGTCGGCTACCCGGGCTGGCAGATGGATGCGCTCGCGCCGCGCTTCAAGCGCGACGAGGCGAAGAAGCGCGCCGTCGAGGCCATGCACAGGCTGCAGGAGCACGGCGTCAAGACGTTCCTCGACCCGTGCCCGATGGACCTCGGCCGCGATCCGGAGTTCATGGCGGAGGTCTCGCAGGCGTCGGGCATGCGCATCATCTGCACGACGGGCGCCTACTTCGAGGAGCAGGGCCTCACCTACACCTTCAAGAACCTGCCGCTCGACGACATCACGGCGATCTACGAGAAGGAGATCACCGAGGGCATCGGCGAGACGGGGATCAAGGCCGGGCTGATCAAGATCGCGACCGGCGCGCACCACGTCTCGGACTACGAGCGCAAGCTGCTGGTCGCTGCGGGACGCGCCGCCGCGAAGTGCGACGTGCCGCTGATCTCACACACGCAGGAAGGCAGCTGCGGCCTCGACCAGATCGAGATCGTGACCGCCGAAGGCGTGCCGCCGCACCGCATCCTGGTGGGGCACTCGGACGGCATCGACGACCCGGAGTACCACCGCACGATCGTCGCCGCGGGCTCGTACATCGGCTTCGATCGCCTGGGCATCACGGTGATCCTGCCGGACGAGATCCGCGTCAAGAACATCGCGAAGCTGGTCGCCGACGGCTACGGCAAGCACGTCTGCCTGTCGCACGACTCGAACTGTGCGGCGTGGCTCGGACGTCCGGTGTTCGGACCGGGTGTCGTGATGGATCCGGACGTGATCCCGACGATCATGCCGGACTGGACGCCGACGCACCTCTTCGAGCGCGTGATCCCGATGATGCGCGACGCCGGAATTCCGGACGACGCGATCGCACGCATGACGGACGAGAATCCGGCGCGCTGGTTCCGGGGCGTGGCACCATGACGAACGCGAACACCTCCGCGCGCGCAGCGCGCGGCCGAGCGAAGCGAGCAGGGAGTGGGGGCCCCGGCGGGCTCTGCCCGCCGGGGGCGAGGGACGGGTCCCTCGCATGAAACCAATCATCGTCATCACG
>JAIEPK010000457.1 GCA_019749875.1 Candidatus Binatia bacterium
CTTCGATGCCAAGAAGAGGCCCCGTTGTCAAGCTAAAGCGCGCCGTGCGGGCGCACTTTTCAACATCCTGCTAGGCGAGCCTCCTGGCGAGGGCTTCACCGACTACCAGGAGAATTCCCCTGCATTTCAGAGCGTGTATCTGGGCTGCCGAATGGAACCCGAAGCGCGGGCGCGGGTCATCTCGCATGCGAGGACCCACTTGCCGGCGATGCGGATATTTCAAGCTAGCCCGAGCGATACCGCGTTTGCTCTGACATTCGAGGAGCTTGCGGTGTGACTTCTAACTCGCGCTTGCAGCGGACGGCGCTGCGCGCCGCCGCTGAACCGGAGCGTTAGGCCGGGGCGTGGATGCGGAAGAATGCCGACAATGAGCGCCTGGTTTCGATCGAGAAGGAGATCCACCGACGGCTCACCGAGGTACTCCCGTTGGTCGTCGTCGATGGGCGGCCGCTCTTCACCAATCGAGACTTCAATCCGCACGGTCTCTTGCCGGCCCACTACGGAGACGAGCCTGATGAGCTTCTCGATCTGTGCCGGGAGGCGGAGAGCTTGAGAAGGCGACAAGGAATACGCGACGAGGCGGCACCGTCCGCGCTTTATCTCGGCGCCTGCGCGCAAGCCGCGAACTTGGACAACCACCACCGGCTCGGGCCGCGACGGCGGGCGGCGCGGCTTCTCGAGGCTCTCCGCGATGTCTAACCGGGCACTGGAGCCGGGCGGAGCGAGCGTCGTCGCTACTGGCCAGCACCAGTTGGCCGGCGCCCCCATCGCCCGGTCGTTAGCCATGGGTCGACGGAATCTGCGATGAGGCTTCCGAATGGCGAAGGCGCGCTCGTCGATCCCGCGAAGGTTCGCGACTATCTTCTCTCGCCCGAGCATCCGGTAGGTAGATTCAAGGCGGCGTTCTTCGCGCGGATCGGATACGGGAGGGACGATTGGGGAAGGCTCGCGTCTGATCTGCTCAAGATCGCGAAGACGGGCGACGCGACCCCGGGCTCGGGGAATCAGTTCGGCCGGAAGTACGAGGTCCGTGGTACGCTTCTCGGCGGCGGCCATCGTGCCGTTGAGGTCATCACCGTTTGGATCGTTCTCGCGAACGAGACGACCCCGAGGTTCGTGACAGCATACCCGAGGTGAAGGCGATGAAGTTCAAAGAGTTGGAGACGGTTGTTCTCGAGCGCGACCTGCCCGGAGAAGGATTGCGCCGTGGGGACCTCGGCGCCGTCGTGCACGTGTACAGTCCCGACGGGCTCGAGGTTGAGTTCGTGACAGCATCCGGACGCACGCAGGCCCTCGTGACTCTTCGAGAGGAGGATGTTCGTCCGGTGGGTGACGAAGACCTCATCGCGGTCCGCACGGTCGCACGCGGTGCTGCCTAACGCGAGCGTTACACAGCACGGCCCCCATACAACAACCGAACGATCATGAGCTCCGCTCCGCGTGAGGCAGGCAGAGCCTGATGCCCGCCAAGACCGACCGAGATGTGGCGCGGGCGTGGGTGCGCGTCCAGCAGAACTGGTGGGCATTCGACAGCGTCCATGGCGCCTGTGAGAGCCACCCGCGCCGTGCGCTGCGTCTCCTCGACGCGATCTGTGCGCGGGCGACCACACCGATGCTGGTCCGGGATCTGGGTTGTGGCCCGCTGGAGGACTTCGTTCGCATCCATGCACAAGTCTTCATCGCGCAGATCGAGGGCCGGTGCGCGGCGAACCCGAGATTCCGCAAGGCACTGTCGTATGCGTGGTTGCCGCGCGCCGATGACGACGTGTCGCGGCGTCTTCTGGCGCTCGGGATGAAGCCCATCGAAGCAAAGATCGAGGTCTGGCAGCGAAGATCACGCACGCCCCGCGACTCCCGTCCGCGACAGACGAAGCCGTCCCCGTCGCTCGGTCGGCACGGCTGAAGCTGGTACGTTGGGCATCGCGAGCGCACGGATGAGCATCGCGGTCGCGCTCGTCATCGCCGGCGCGACGCTCGCGCACGCGGCCGATCCCGACGCAGGCATGTGGAGCGGGCCGGAATGCGATCGCGTCGCGGAGGTCATCGTCGCCAACGGACTGACGACGTCGAAGCTGTCGAAGGACCAGATCTCCTGCGAGTCGTACATCCGCAACGCTTCGTACGTCGTCCTCTTGACCCGATGTCTTCGCTGCCGTTCCGAAGACGAGGGCCCTGGCAGTACGCTCGTGGGGTATTTCGCCGTTCGCCGGTCTGACGGTCGAGTCTTCCGGTGGGACTTCGCGAACGACCGGATCGAAGGTCACGGCTACCCGGACCCGCGAACACCAGCGACGCGACGTCACTGACACCGCGCCCACACCGCCGCATCCCGCGGCTTCCGGATCGGGCCCGCGTCTGGCGAGCCATCGAGAGCCGTCCCTCCGACTCCCCGCGCCGCGCTCGCCTCATCCCTCCACCGCCGCCATGGACCCACGCGCATGATCCAAGAAGACCCGCGCCGACGCCGGTAGCGTCACGCGAGGACAAGACGATTCGGCATTGGACGCGGCCCCCCGCGCCCGCGATGATCGCCTCACGAATGCCGATCGACATCCTGAGCCCCACCCAGATCGAGCGCATGCGCCGCGCCGGCCGCACCGCCGCGGAGACCCTCGCCTTCGTCGGCGCACGCCTGAAGCCGGGCATGTCGACCGCGGACATCGATCGCCTCGTCCGCGAGGACACCGCGCGCCGCGGCGGCCGCCCGAGCCAGCTCGGCTACATGGGATTCCCGGCGGCGGTGTGTACGAGCCGGAACGAAGTCGTCTGCCACGGGATCCCGAGCCGCCGCGAGATCCTGCGCTCGGGCGACATCGTCAACGTCGACGTCACGACCGAGCTGGACGGCTACCACGGCGACACGAGCGCCACGTTCCTGATCGGCGACGTGAGCGACGACGCGCGGCGCATCGCCGACGTCGCGCGGCGCTGTCGCGACGCGGGCATCGCGGTCGTGCGCGAGGGCGCGCGGCTCGGCGATATCGGTGCAGCGATCGAGGAGCTCGCTCGCGCCGAAGGGGTGAGCGTGGTCGCGGAGATCGGCGGGCATGGCATCGGCCGCAAGATGCACGGCGATCCGCACGTGGCGCACGTCGGCAAGCGCGGGCTCGGGCTGCGCCTGAAGGCTGGCATGGCGATCACGATCGAGCCGATGATCAACCTGGGTGGTGCCGCGATCCGCGAGCTCGACGACGGCTGGACGATCGTCACGGCCGACGGCAGCCTGTCGGCGCAGTGGGAGCACACGGTCGTCGTCACGCGCGAGGGGTTTGAACTGACGACCGAGCTCTGACACGAGCCTCACGTCGTCCGTCCGCCAGGACTCCCGGCGGTCGACCGGGTCGAACGCCGGAGCGAAAGGCCGAGGTGCGAACGATGCCCGACGCGGTGAAGTCGCAGTACGAGAGCTTCGATACTCCAGCGGTCCGCCCGTACCTCGTCGTCGAGGACGCCGCGGCGGCGATCGCGTTGTTCGGCCCCGTGTTCGCGGCCGAGGAGATCGAGCGTCACACGGCGCCGAGCGGCGGGTGGCTCGCGGGACGGCTCGCGTAGCGTCGAGCGTGATCGAGAACCTGAAGATCCGCCCTGCCGCTCCCTCCGACGCGGACGAGATCCTCGCGATCCGACGCGACGCCATCCTGTCGCTCGCCGACGGCTACGGGCGCGACGCGGCAGAGCGGTGGGCGAACGCAGCCGCTCCTGATCGCGCTACGCGCGCGATCGGGTCCAACGCCGTCTGGGTCGCCGAGCTGGATGCGAAGATCGCGGGCTGGGTCGAGGTGAGCGGCGCGACGATCGAGAGCCTGTACGTCGCTCCGGTGGCCATGGGCCAGGGCATCGGATCGACCCTTCTTGCCCAGGCGAGCAGCAGATCCACGATGCGGGATCCGCGATGTCGCACCTCGACGCGAGCCCGAATGCGGCGGCCTTCTATGCGCGTCGCGGTTACGAGCCGGCCGGGGACGTCAAGTCGAACAACTCGCTTCCGATGAGCAAACGTCTCGACGAGCGGACGTCCGCGACGACTCCCGTGCTGTCGCGCGACGACGCACGCCGCGTCTACGACCGCATCGGCTCGCTGCAGGACACGCAGGCCTTCTACGAGGACCGCGCGACGTCGATCCTCGTCGAGCACGGCGACTTCACCACCGCGCACCGCGTGCTCGAGTTCGGCTGCGGCACGGGTCGGTTCGCGGCGCGGCTGCTCTCCGAACGTCTGCCCGCCGACGCGAGCTATCGTGCGCTCGACCTGAGCCCCACGATGGTGCAGCTGGCCCGAACGAAGCTGCAAAGCTTCGCACCGCGCGCCGAGGTCGTCCTCACCGACGGCGCCGCACCCGCCGACGAGCCGACCGCCTCACGCGACCGCTTCGTCTCGAACTTCGTCCTCGACCTGCTCGCCGAGGACGACATCGTCGCCGTCGTGCGCGAGGCGCATCGGATCCTGGTTCCGGGCGGACTGCTCTGCGTCTCCAGCCTCGCGGTCGGGGCGGGTGGCCTCTCCCGACTGGTCTCGAGCACGTGGTCGCGCCTGCACGCACGGAATCCCGCGCTCACCGGCGGCTGCCGGCCGCTCGAGCTCCTCGACTGGCTCCCGTCGTCGCAGTGGCGGATCCGCCATCACGCGAGGCTGACTCCGTTCGGCGTGCCGAGCGCGGTGGTGGTCGCCGAGCCGGTGTGACCGGCCTCTCATACCGTGCTCGCCTTCGCGCGACGAGCACGGTGCGGCGCGCGCGGAGCTACTCGAGCCGGATCGCCGAGCGCGACTCGTTCTCGATCGAGAAGTACACCTCGTGGACGGCGATCGGCGCCGGGTTCTTGAACTGGACGATGTCGTAGATGGCGACGCCGGGCTGCGATCCGGGCGCGAAGAAGGTCGGCGTGCAGCCCGAGTTGACGCTGCCGATGTAGACCTTGTCGTCCGGACGGACGGTGCAGGTGATCGACTGCGCCGTGGCGACGTACTGGATGACGCCCGACTCGGTGACGACCTGCTTCGCGCCGTCGGTCGCGCGGATCGTGTAATGGATGCGTCCGCCGGCAGTGTCGGTACCGTTGAGCTTGACGGACATGAGGTTGGTGTAGCCCGGACTCGCGAAGGTCATGGTCTTCGGCTTGGCGACGATGATGCGCCGGTCGATCGGCGTGTCGTCGGCCGAGCCCGAGGCCGTATTCGGCCCGGCGGTCATGATCCGGACGTCGCCGCTGCCGCCGAGCCCGGTGCCCGGTCCGGCCGACAGCGCCAGGTCGCCACCGGTGTGGTCGAGGGAGCCTGCCTGCGCGGGGCCGCCGAACACCGTCAGGTCGTTGCCTTCGGATGCACCGAGCGTTGCCGGTGCGACCTGCAGGTCGAGTGCCGTCTCGTTCTGCTTGCACGTGTCGCGGGTGAAGACCGCGCCGGACTTGCGCTTGCACAGCACCGTCGCATGGGCGGTGTCGTGTGCGAGGACCATGAAGAGGGCCAGGGCGATTCCGCGCCCGATCGACGATCGCGAGCTCATTTCTTCCTCCGGCTGTGGCGACCGCTTGTTCGGCCGCCGACCACGAGGCGTTCGTCCGCCGGGAACAATGTTCCCGGGCGCCAGGGTCGCGGCGTCGACGGTTGACGGCTGGCGGGGGTCAGGCGTCGCGCGGATCGCCGCCGCCGGCGCGCGTGATCTCCACCAGCGCCACCCCGCGCGACAGCACCGCACGCTGCTCCGCATCCAGCCCGGCGCGAGGATTCCACACGATCCCGAACTGCCGCGCGAGCATCGGCAGCCGTCGCAGCGTCGCCTCGATCACCGCGAAGAACCGCTCGTCCTGCGGGTCGACGACGTGACCGCGCGCAGCGAACGTGTCGCCGCGCAGCTCGACCTCGAGCGTCGCGGGCGTGCGGAAGTTCCGCCACCACTGCTTGCGCGCCGCCTTCGACACCAGCACGTGCAGCAAGTCGCCGTCGCGCTGGTAGCCGACCGGGATGGTGTAGCGCCGGCCCGTCCGCCGACCGGTCACCGTGATCAGCATCAACCCGCCGCCGATCAGGTGGTGCAGCGGCGAGCGCAGCAGGCGGACGACGAGCGGATTGAGCCGCGTCGTCCAGCGATCGACGTCGAAGCCACCGACGGCCGCGCCCGTACCGGAGCCGGCCGCTGCACGCGAAGCGCCGGCAGCACCGCGCAGCCGAGCCTCCAGATTCGTCATCGCGCGCTCGAACACGCGCCGCATCACGAGCGGCGCGATCGGCCCGGTGAGCTTCTGCAGCAGCCGCGGCTCGATCGCGAGCGTCCAGGTCACGCGCGTCGCCGGCGTGCCGTCGGCGAGCGTCTCGTCGGGCGCGTCCGCGACCTCGAACACCTCGACCTGCGCCGACGCGAGCGGCGTCGACGCCTCGGTCACGGTGTAGGCCCAGCGACGTCCCTCGTCCCACGCGATCATCTCCTCGACCCAGCGCGTGCCCGACACGTCGGCCTCGCGGATCGAGCCGACGCCGTGCGGCGGCGGCGACGCGTAGCGCGCGCTGCGCACGCCGGGGAACCACGCCGGCCAGCCGGGCGGATCGGCGATCGCGGCGAAGACAGCCGCGCGCGGCGCACGCACGAGAGCGGTGAACACGTGGCGCACCGGCGCGCGCGCGACGAAGCCGAGGTCCTCCTTGCGCATCGACGCGGGCCTTAGCGCGCGACGCCGCCGCTCGTCCACCGCGGCCGTCGCGCGCGCCCTGCCAGGGTGAGACCGTCGCCGCCCACGATCATGGCGGCGGTCCGCCCGTCAAGGAACCGCGCTACCGTCGAAGTACGTCAGCGCCTTGGCCCACGCGTCGACGCCGACCTGCGCACCGATCTTCCGTCCCTCGAAGTCGTCGGCGCGCACGTGGATGCCGCTCCACAGGCGCGAGATACCGGCCTGGTCGGCGGCGTCGTAGTACGTTGCCCACTGGAGCGGCGTGTCCTGCGTCGGGCCCTTCTCGGGCGGCAGGAAGACGTCGGCCGGCGCGACGAACTCGCCGAGGCCGCCGGGGAAGTACTCGTCGCCGGTCAGCAGCGTCATGACCTCCGCGCTCGCGCGGCTGAACGTGCTGTGACCGGACGTGAAGCCCGCGAACGCCGGCGTGACGAAGGTGTTCTTCTGGAACGCGGTCCAGAGCTTCGCACGGATCCAGCCGATGCCGCCGACCTGCGTGCGCGGATCGGCGGGCTCGCCGCGCCAGCCGCGCACCGCGATCTCGCCGACGTACGCCGCGAGGTGCGCGTGCCGCTCGCCGGGCGCGCTGCTTTCCGCGGTGATCACCTCGATCAGGCCGGGCACCAGCGGCAGGCCGTTCGGGTGGTACGACGGACCCGTCGGATCGGACGACTGCCCGAGGCCGCCCATCCAGCGGATCATCGACAGCGGCCGCGCGGAGTCGTAGACGCGCTTCTGCTCCCAGCACGCGATCGCGGCGTCGTGCGTCGCGCCGTTGAGCGCGAAGTAGGTCTTGACGTCCCACTCGAGGTCGTCGAGCACGGGGCCGGTGCCGCCGAGGCGCTTGACGAAGCCCGGATGATCGCCGACCTCGTTCGCGATCACGTTCCAGTGGCCGGGCGGCGTCTCGGACTTCGGACCGTCCGCCCAGTACATGCCGAGCGAGCGGAAGTAGTCGTTGCGCTTGACGACGTTCGGCGCGTAGGGCTGTCCGGTGAACGGGTTCAGCGGGCGGCCGGTGCCGTCGTTCGTGCCGAGCGTGTTGTTGCCGATCGATCCGGGCGACGCGTCGATCAGCGAGTCGTCGGTCGGATCGAGCAGGCTCTGCTTGAGAAGGATCTCGACCGCCATGTCCTTGAAGTCCGCGTTGGTCGACGGGTCCTCGACGGTCGGCGGCGGGATGGCGTCGAAGTACGGCACGCCGGGAGACGGCCGTACGAGCGCGAACGGCGTCACCGCGCGCCAATTCGATCCGAGGAACGTCTGGACCTTGCCCGGGATCGGCACGCCGTTCTGGCCGATCTGCACGTCGAGCGCGATCGGCTGCCAGTGGCTCGGCGACGCCATGACGGTGCCGGGCTCCTTCCAGATCATCGGCTCGTTCAGCGGTGTGTAGGTCGGGTCGTCGTAGTTGGTGGCCTCGCGCGCGCCGTCGGCGAGGCCGTACGCGATGACCTCGGCGCCGATCGCGTTGCCGAGCGCCGCCGGCGAGCTTCCGGTGGTGTCGGTGAAGCTCGCGTCGTAGCCGAGCGCATAGAAGAGCGCGTCGAAGCTCGCGAGCGAGGTGTCCTTGCCCGGCGAGTTGGTGAAGCGGTGGTGCAGCACGCGGTACGCGGCGAAGCTGATCGCGGCGTCGCGTGCCGCGGCGACGTCGGCCGCCGACGCGCGCGACGCGTGCAGGAACATGTCTGCCGTGTCGTCGTACGCGGCCCACGCGTCCCACATCGCGATCGACGTGTGCCACAGGTTCCGCGAGTGGACGGTCGGGCGCGGCGTGTCGATGCGGATCGCGGCGAGCAGCTGCTCGTCCCAGAGCCGGGCGACGGAGTGCTCGCGCGCCGGACGCTCGCCGCAGTACGCGGTCGCAACACCGCTCGCGAAACGGTGGCAGGCGACGCTGGTGCGCTGTGCAGCGTTCATCCCGGTGCACACGTCGCAGTCGACGCGCGGCTCGACGCACGTGCCGAGCGTGCTCGCCGTCTCGCCGGCGCACTCGCCGGGAAAGAGCGTCGCGACCGCTGCGCCGCCGCACGCGCGCGCGGCGTCGGCATCGACGTCGCGCACGAT
>JAIEPK010000176.1 GCA_019749875.1 Candidatus Binatia bacterium
GCACTCCCGGTCGCCGCCGCGCGCGCCTTCGGCGCGCCCCGCATCGGCGCGCCGCGCGACGACGTCGATGACGGCGCCGCCTTGCGCCCGCCGCGCCCACCACGCTTCTTCGCGTGCCCCGTGCGTGCTCTCCGCTCGACTCCCATCCCGCCCCTGCGTCCCGCCTAGCGCGCCTGCCGGGGAAGCGCCATCGCGACGCGGCCGCGCGGTTGCACTGCCCGAAGCCCGCGCGGTAGTCGCAGGACGGCATGGCGATCTACCTGCACGAGATCTCGGCCATCGACGGCGGCGGCAAGGAGGGCTACCTCGAAGCGCTGCGCACGGGCTGGGTGCCGTACGCCGAGCGCACGCGGGGCATGCGGCTCGTCTGGCTGGGCAGCACGATCGGCAGCACCGCGACCTGGCCCGAGACCATGGCGCTGTGGGAGCTGCGCGACTGGGAGCACTTCGCCGACGTCTGCGGGCGGATGTACACCGACCACGCCGACGAGCCGGAGATGACCGACTGGTGGCGCGGGTCGTTCCGCTTCCGAAGGCGCGCGCGCAGCCAGGTGCTGGTCGGCGCGCCGTTCTCACCGACCCTCGACGCGCTGCGCGCGAGCGGCGTGTCGGGTACCGCGTACGGCTTCACCCGCTACCGCGTCGCGCCGGGACGGGTCGACGCGTTCGTCGCTGCGCTGCGCGTGCGCGCGGAGCTCGACGCGGCCCGCGGACGTCGCCTGATCGGTGCCTACGAGATCGCGTTCACCAACGACGCCGCCTACGCCATCTGGGTCCACGACGACCTCGTCGCGGCCGGTGAGTACCAGCGCCTGCTGCCCGGCGATGCGGAGATCGCGAGCTGGCAGCGCTCCGTGCGCCACCTCCTCGAGCGCAGCACGGAGTGGTGGGCCTTCGCGACGCCGCACTGTCCGCTGTGGCCCGCGAGCTACGCGACCGACGCCAAGATCTGGTAGGGCCGGCGCGTGGGCATCTACCTGCACGAGCTGGTGAACGTCGTCCCGACGCGCGCCGACGACTACCTCGACGGCATCGGCCGGCACCACGGCACCGAGCGCCAGAAGCGCGGCGAGGCGAGCAACTCCATGCTCGGGCTGTGGACCGTGATCGAGGCGAGCGGCACCTGGCCGCTCGGTGTGAACCTCTGGCAAAACGAGACCTGGCAGCGTCAAGCGCAGGCGCTGCAGAGCCAGTTCGAGCCGCGCGCGCAGAACCCCGAGCTGAAGAAGTGGTGGCTCGCGAACCTGAACCTGCGCACCGGCGGCTTCGACCGCATCCTCGAGTCGACTCCGTACAGCCTCGACGTCGCAGGACTGCGCGCCAAGGGCGTCGGCGGCGAGCTGTTCCTGCACCAGATCGTGCGCACGCGCGGCGGCGACGTCGGCGCGTATCTCGACGCGCTCGGCACCGACGGAGTACCGGCGCTGGAAGGCGCCGGGGCGCAGCTCGTCGGTGCGTACCGCGTGTGCAACTACGATCACGAGGCGGTGGTGATCACTGCGTTCCGCACGCCACGCGAGCTCGCGCGCTTTCAGGGTGCATGGCACGCGGGCGATCCGGACGGTGCGCTGCGGATCTGGCGGGCGCGTGAGGACACCTGGGTACGCGGCAAGGACACGCTGCTGCTGAAGCCGCGCTGGTTCCTGTCGAGCCCCTGGCATCCGTGAGGGGCATCGTCGTGCGCGACGATGGTTCCCGCCGAACCGCGGGCCCCTCCTGCCGGCGACGATGCTCGACGGTACGCCGCGCGTCGCTCTGGCACCGCACGCGAGCCCGGCGTAAGACGGGCCGCATGACACCCGAACAGATCGTGCAGCGCTTCTGCGCGGCAGCCGCGCGCCGCGACGTCACGGAGCTCGGCGCCTACTTCACCGAGGACGCCGTCTATCACAACATTCCGATCGCTCCCGTCACGGGCCGCGCGGCGATCGAGGCGACGCTGGCGCAGTTCCTCGGCTCGGCGACGAGCTGCGAGTTCGAGATGCGCGCCATCGCGGCGAACGGCAACGTCGTTCTCACCGAGCGAGTCGACCGCTTCGTCCTCGGCGGCAAGTCGATCGCGCTGCCGGTGATGGGCACGTTCGAGATCACCACCGACGGCAAGATCAGCGCGTGGCGCGACTACTTCGACATGCAGCAGTTCACGAGCCAGATGGCCTGACCGGCCCGCGAGGAGCCTCCCCTCGGCTGCACGTCGCGGACGTCGCGTCAGGGAGAGGGCCGCTGGCGCACGGCGCGGTGGCGCTCGCCGTCGCTTCGCGCACGGGCCGCAAGCTCAGGAGCCGACCCCCTGCACGACCATGGTGTCCTGCCAGAGAACGCTTCGGCCTGCGTCGCCCTTGACGCGCAGCTGCAGCTCGCCGCCCGTGCAGACGAGGCTCGCGTCCCACTCCCGGACCTCGCTCGCGGCGAACTCCCCCGCTCCTACCGTCCCGGTGACGCACTTCGCGACGCCGCCCGCTTCGCGCACGAGGATGCGGCGCACGTACGCGGCGCTCTCGCCGTCGCAGCCCGCGCCCGGGCGACAACGCGCGATGACCCGCGCCTCGACGACGTAGCTGTGCCCGGGCTCCGGGGTGAACGCGTGCAGCGTCACCGCGTCGGCGCCGCTGGTCTGCGTCTCACGCTGGAACGTCCGCAGCGACGGCCCGCCGGCGCCGCCGCTCTCGAGCCGAACGACCTCGGCACCGGGGCTCGGCTCGTGGACGTGCAGCCGCGCCTCGGGTGTCACGCCCTCGCCGACGCCGAGCACGACGGAGCCCGCGATCGTGCTGTCGGCGGTGCCGGTGAGGGCGAGGTTCCATTTGCCCCTCCCTTTGGCGATCGACGAGCGGAGCGCCGCGGCGTACGAGCCCACGGTCTGATCCTCGACGTCGAGCGCGACCGCCGACTGCTGCGCACCCGGCTCGCCTGCGTTGCGGAACCAGACGCCGCGCCGAGCGGCGGCGGTGCCGGCGGAGCCACCGTCGAGCGCGATGGTGCCGTTCACTTCGAGCGCCTCCTGCGGCTCGACGGTGTCGCCGATGCGGAACGGCCCCGCGTGCCGGCTCTTGATCTGCGGGCTCAGCGACGCGACGCAGTAGCGCTTGGTCTCCGCCGGCAGCGTCTTCCAGCCGGTCGCGTTCGGATCGCAAAGCAGCGCCGTGTAGCGGTCGACCTGCGGCGAGCCGGCGACGTACGGATCGTCGAGCACCACCGCGGCAAAGTCGTGGTTGATGAGCGTCGCTCCCTCGAACTCCTGGAACGACGGCTGCACGAAGAGCGCGTACGACTCGTCCTGCTCGAGGTACGCGGCCTCGCAGACCCCGCCGCCCAGGCACTGCGCATCCTTGAGGCAGTAGGCGTCGGGATTGCTGCCGCCGGCGCAGGTTCGCGACGCGCGCAGCTGCGTCTTCGAAAGGAAGCTGATCGGAATCCAGGTGTGCTGGATCGCGTGCCCGCGCAGTTGGTCGCCGATCGAGCCGTCGAAGAAGGAGTCCTGGTAGAGCGGGCTGCCGCCCTCGCAGATGCTCCCCGGACAGTCGGCATCGCCGGTGCAAGCCGCCCGCGCCTTCGCACCGCCGATGCAGATCGCGCTCGCCGCCGAGCGAAAGTGGGTGCCGGTGTAGAAGCCGGTCCACTGGTAGAGCGGGTTGTCGTTACCGGTGCGCGTCAGCTTGCCGGTCACCGAAAAGACCGAGGAGCGCGTGACGTCACGCACCGTGACGTCGGGCGCGAAGTCGAAGGCCCGCAGCGACGTGCCATCGACCAGCGTCGCGGTCGGCGACCACGAGAAGATCTTCTCCACGCCGGCCTTCTCCGGCGGCCGCCAGTCCGGGAAGAGCTCGGTGAAGCCGTTGAGGACGATGCGTCCTTCGCGTGCATCCGCCTCGCTCGGCTGCAGCACGACCTTCGGCACGGCACCGGTCCCGCCGCTCAGCAAGAAGTCGCAGGTCCCGCCCAGACAGCGAAGCTTCGCCTCCCCGGCGGCGACGCGGGGCACGAGGACGAGCGCGAGCAGCAGGCCGGAAAGTGAGGATCTGCGGGACATGACGATCTCCTGTTGCGGAGTGACGAACGCGGGGGCACGACCGGTCCGGCCGTACGGGGGCCTGTTCTGGCCGAGTGGACCGACCCGTTCAAGAACGAGCCCCGCCTTGTGCTCCGCCATGGCCCGCCGGATCCGTCGACGGTGCCATGCACCAGTTCCGCCGTGGCGTTGGCGCAGCACGGTCCGGTACAACGCAACAGATGGCTGACGGCGCACCTACGATCGCGACCATGCGCGAGGGGCTCGAGGCAAGTCGTACGTACACGATCTCCCCCGAGGTGTACGAGGCGTTCCTGGTCGCGTCGGGCGACGTCAATCCACTGCACGTCGACGACGAGCACGCGCGCCGGCTCGGCTTCCCCGAGAAGGTCATGCACGGCGCGATTCTCGGGTGCTTCATCTCGCACTTCGTCGGCATGCACTTTCCCGCCGGCGCGGTGGTGCTGCAGTCGCTCGACACGCAGCTCAAGAGCCCGTGCCACCTGCACGACCAGGTGCGCATCGATGCTCGCGTCACCCAGGTCGCCGAAGCGGTCGGAGCGGTGGTGATGAGCCTGGTGCTCACCAACGAGACGCGCGGCCGCGTCGCGGCGAAGGCGCGCGTGCAGGTGGGGCTGCGGTGATTCGTCTCCAGGGAGGACCCGGCGTTGCGGCGATCCACGGGCGGCGTCGATCGAGCGCCATCGAGCGGCCGGTCGCCGGCAGCCCACGTCTCATCACTGCCGCGTCGATCTCGTGAGTCCGACCGATCCTTCGCACCTCGACTACCGGGCCCTGCTGCGCGCGAGCAAGCAGCTGGACGTTTCCACCTGCACGACGGAGCGTCGCATCGCCATCCTTTCCGACGCCGCCGTGCCGCAGCTGGTCCCCCTTCTGCGAACGCTGTTCGCAGCGCGCGGCGTGCGCGCGGAGATCCACCTCGCCGAGTACGATACGTTGGAGCTCGAGGTGTTCGACGCCGCGTCCGCGCTCTACGCGTTCGCGCCCGATGCGGTCGTGCTGCTGCACGCGCCGCAGGCGCTCCGGCTGCGCTACTGGCGTGAAGCAGCCGACCGCGAGCACTTCGCCGAGCGCACCGTGGATGGCCTCGTGGCTCTGTGGGACACGCTGCGCGCACGCACCCCGGCGCTGATCCTGCAGAGCAACTTCCCACCGCCGTACGAGCGCCAGTTCGGCAACTTCGACCACCTGCTGCCGCACACGCTGCTCGCGCAGTCGCTGCGGTTGAACGTGCTGCTCGCGGACGCGGCGCGCGAGCGATCCGGCGTCCTGATCGACGACGTCTGCGGCCTCGCGACCCGGATCGGGCTGCAGCGCTGGTTCGACGAGCGCCTGTGGACGCTCGCCAAGTCGTTCTGCGCACTCGAGCACCTGCCGCTGGTGGCACGGAACGTGGTCGATCTGGTGCAGGCCGCGCAGGGTGCGATCGTCAAGTGCGTCGTCACCGATCTCGACGGCACGCTGTGGAGCGGCGTGGTCGGCGACGACGGCGTCGCCGGGCTCGAGATGGACGCCTTCGGACACGCCGAGCCGCACCACCGCCTGCAGCACTACCTGCGCGAGCTCCGGCGCCGCGGAATCGTGCTCGCGGTGTGCAGCAAGAACGACCACGCGACCGCGCTGGACGCGTTCCGCAGCCATCCGGACATGGTGCTCGCCGAGGCGGACGTCGCAGTCTTCGTCGCCAACTGGGGACCGAAGCCCGACAACCTGCGCCACATCCGCGACACGCTGAACATCGGCTTCGATTCGATCGTGTTCCTCGACGACAACGCGTTCGAGCGCGCGCTGGTGCGCGACACGCTGCCCGGCGTGATCGTTCCCGAGCTGCCCGAAGATCCAGCCGAGTGGGTGCGCTTCCTGTCCGAGCTGAACCTGTTCGAGGCGACGTCGTTCTCGGAGGAGGATCGGCGTCGTGCGGACGCGTATCGGGCCAACGCGCAGCGCGAGGAGGCGCGCACCTCGTTCAGCGACATCACCGAGTACCTGCGCTCGCTCGACATGCGCATCACCATGCACCGGTTCGACGCGCTGTCCCTGCCGCGTGCAGCGCAACTCATCCAGCGCACCAACCAGTTCAGCCTGACTGCACGCCGCCCGTCGCTCGCGGAGTGCGAAGCGATGGCGCGACCGGGCAGCGGATTCGTGACCTTCGCGATCTCGCTCGTCGACCGCTTCGGCGACAACGGTCTGGTGTCGATCATCATCCTGCGCGACACCGGCGACGCGCTCGACGTCGTCAACTGGCGGATGAGCTGCCGCGTGCTCGCGCGCGGCGTCGAGGCGTTCGCGATGAACCGCGTGGTCGAGACCGCGCGCGCGCTCGGACGGGAGTCGATCACCGGCACCTTCGAGCCGACCGCGAAGAACGCGCTGGTGCGCGACTTCTTCGCGGGCTTCGGCTTCGAGCAGACCGGGACGACGGCCGACGGTGGTACGACGTGGCGCCTTCGGGTAGCGTCCTACGAGCCGCGCACGACCTGCATCGCCGACGCGGACCCAACCACGACGAGCACATGAGCACCCTCGACGACGCCGCCATTCGCGCCCGCCTCACCGACATCTTCCGCGACACGTTCGACGACGACTCGATCGAGATCCACGAAGCGATGACCGCAGCCGACGTCGACGAGTGGGATTCGCTGAACCACATCAACCTGATCCTCGCCGTGGAGCGTGGCTTCGGGGTGCGCTTCAAGACCAGCGAGATCGGCAACCTGGCCAACGTCGGCGAGTTCCTGGCGCTCCTGAAGGGCAAGCTCGCGGCCGCCGGCTGAGCGGCCAACCCCACGCCCGCACAGCAGAATCGTTCTGCGCACCGGGCGCGACAGGCGGTTCCCCACGCCGTGACACGGTGCTAGAACGAACGCCCGCATGAACCCGCGACCGCCACGCGCAGCTCACGTCCGGATCGGCGTCGCCCGGCCGGATGGAGCGAGCCGCCAGAGCATGCCTGCGGGCGCGCACCGGAGCACGCGGCGATGAGCCAGCTCGACCTGCTGCTGGTCAGCCAGTCGAACGTCGTCGACTACGAGGCGTACGCCGACCTGCCGCTGGAGCGCCTCGATCTCTACGAGTCGCTGGTCTACCCGCGCATGGTGCACCACGAGGGGCGCTTTCGCGGCCACCTCGACTTCCTGAACCGGAAGCACTTCGGCCAGTACTACCACGAGGCCGCGTTCCCCGACCGGCGCCGGATGCTCAACATCTGGAATCTGCCGTCGATGAGCGGCACGCACCTCGCGAACTACCTGCTGCAGTTCGGCATCCGGCTGCGCGTGATCAACAACATCGACTCGGAGTGGGACTGGTTCTGCGAGGCCTACGACGACTCGCCCGAGCCGCCCCTGGTCGCGCTGTCGACGACTTTCTATCTGTCCTGGAAGGAGATCGGGCGCGTCACCAAGCTCCTGCGCAGCCACGATCCCGACATGGACCTCGTCGTCGGTGGGGCGTTCGTGAACTCGCAGGTGCCCCCCGACGGCAACGCGACGTCGCTCGAGAAGCCGATGCGCAAGTACGGCATTCGCTACGCCGTGCACTCGTTCAACTCCGAGCCCGACCTGCGCGACCTCGTCCTCGCGCGCAAGAGCCGAAGCGGGCTCGGAGGCGTGCGCAACCTGTGCCGCATCGACGGCAAGCTCGCATCGGGAGCGTTCGACGCCGGGACGTCCGTCTGGCACGACCCGCTGCTCGCCGAGATCCCGCCGACCTGGGACCGCCTCGAGCTGCCGTTCCTCAACAAGACGATCCAGATCCGCACCGCGTCGGGCTGTCCGTTCTCGTGCGCGTTCTGCTCGTACCCGACGACGGCGCGCGGCTGGAAGACCGTCGAGTCGGACAGCGTGCGCGCGCACCTCGACGCGCTGGCGCGCATCCCGGGCCTCGAGAAGGTCATCTTCATCGACGACACGTTCAACGTGCCGCCGCACCGCTTCGAGGAGCTGCTGCGCATCTTCTGCGAGTACGACTTCGAGTGGTTCTCGTTCCTGCGCGTGCAGTACACCAACGAGGACGTCATCAAGCTGATGAAAGAGTCCGGATGTCGCGGCGTGTACCTCGGCATCGAGTCGGCGAGCGACCGCGTGCTCGCCAACATGAACAAGAAGGCCCGCCGAAAGCAGTTCGCCGAAGGCGTCGAGGCGCTGAACAAGCACGGCATCGACTACCTCGCGGCCTTCGTGCTCGGCTTCCCCGGCGAGGACGATTCGACCATCCGCGAGAACGTCGACTTCATCAACCAGCACGGCGTCAAGTATTATTCGCTGAAGGAGTTCTTCTACATCGAGAACACCCTCGTGCACGAGCAGCGCGACGCGTACGCACTGACCGGCATGGGCGCCAAGTGGGCGCACGCGACCATGGACCACGAGCGCGCCGCGCGCATCAAGCTCGAGATCTTCGACGAGATCGAGAGTAGCGTGCTGGTCGATGCGGACACGAGCCTGTGGCACCTCGCCTACCTGTACGACCAGGGCTGGAGCTTCGATCGCATCCGCGCGGCCCAGATCGAGATCAACGACCTGATGAAGCGGCAGCTGCGCACGCTGCCGCGCGGCGCGGCGCCACGCGTCCCCGAGCTGGAGGCCCGCGCCTGAGCTGGCGCGGTCGCGGCCGAGGCTCCCCGGTCGCGGCCCGCGGGCCCAACCCGCGAAGGCGCGGCCGGCCGGGGAATGCAGGTGGTGGCCACCGAGTTGATCGGGGTCGTCGCGGGGGG
>JAIEPK010000008.1 GCA_019749875.1 Candidatus Binatia bacterium
GGCTCGCGCTCGAGCGCGTCGCCGAGCCCGGCTTCGCCGACCCCGCGGTCGCCGCCGTGTACCGCGGGCAGTACGCGTCGGCCGAGCTGTCCGAGACGGCACAGGACGACGAGCACGGCACGCGCGCCGCGCCCGCACCGCCGGTCGAGCACGGCTTCGTGGTCGCGCTGCCGGTCGGGTTCGATCCCGCGACCACGCCGCTCGTCCTGCTCGTGCACGGACACGGCGGCAACGCGCAGGCGATGCTCAAGAGCAATGCGATCGGCCTCGCACGACGCGGCATGGCGAGCGCGGCGCTCGACCTGCCCGCGCACGGCGAGCGCACCGCCGAGCCGGAGCTGGCAGTACCGCTCGAGCCCGCGCGCTTGACGCACGGCCTCCGTCAAGCAGCGGTCGACACGCTCGCGCTGCTCGACGCGACGCTGCGCTGCGGGCTCGCGCTGCCCG
This sequence comes from Candidatus Binatia bacterium, assembly GCA_019749875.1. Lineage (GTDB taxonomy): Bacteria > Desulfobacterota > Binatia > UBA12015 > UBA12015 > VGTK01. The sequence continues at coordinate 448 of JAIEPK010000008.1, forward strand.
ACGGCGCGGAGCGCTTCACGCCGCACGAGCTGCGCTTCCTCGGCTACTCGCTCGGCGCCGCGGTCGGCGTGCTGGTGCGCGCGGTGGAGCCGCGCATCGGCACCACCGTGCTGATCGCGCCGCCGGCGGATCTGGTCGACTGGCAGGTGATCCAGGTGCCGCGCGTGCTCGGCGTCACCGCGTACGGCGCGTGCAGCGGCGGCTCGACGCACGGCACAAAGTGCCGCGGCACCTGCGAGCCCGACGGCGTCTGCATCGCGGATCCGCAGCTGGTCGGGTTCGGCGACCTGCTGTCGTTGCCCTACGGCGCGATCTTCGCGGCGGCGCAGCCGGTGAGCTTCGCGGGCGAGCGCACGGGCCCGGCCGGCACGGCCCCGCTGCTGGTGATCGCGGCCGGCGTCGACATGGCGGTCGGCCCGGCGGCGGGCCCTCGTCTCGCGGACGTCTACGGCATGTCGATCGACGCCACCGGCGGCCGTCGCGGCCGCGGCATCCGCCTCGTGCAGTGGCCCACGCACGGACACGACCTGCTCGCCGACCTGCACGTGCTCCGCCAGGCGTACGACTTCCTCGCGACGCGCGGACGCCGGCTGGTCCCGGTGACGACCGCGCCGCCGCCCGCCCCCTTGTCACCCGCCCCGCCGCGCCCGTAGAGAAGCGGCCATGGCGAAACCCATCCGCTTCGGCGTCACCCTCCCGCAGATCAAGCGTACCTGGACGGAAGCCCGCGACGCGGCGCTCGAGTTCGACCGGCTCGGCTACGACTCGGTCTGGGTGTGCGACCACCTCTACGGGGTGCCGGCGCCGAACCTGCCGATCTTCGAGGCCTGGAGCGAGCTCGCGGCGGTCGCGGCGATCACCGAGCGCGTGCAGCTCGGCACGCTGGTGACGCCGCCGTTCTTCCGCAACCCCGCCGTGTTCGCGAAGCAGGTGGCGACGATCGACCACGTCTCGAACGGCCGCGTCATCGTCGGCCTCGGCGCCGGATGGTTCGACGCCGAGTTCACCGGCTACGGCCTGCCCTTCCCGTCGACGCGCGAGCGCCTGCGCGCGATCGAGGAGACCTGCGAGATCCTGACGCGGCTGTGGAGCGAGCCCAGCGTGACCTTCCACGGCAAGCACTTCCAGCTCGAGAACGCGGTGTGCGAGCCGAAGCCCATCCGCCGGCCGCCGATCCTGATCGGCGGCGGCGGCGAGAAGATCCTCATGGGGCTGGTCGTCAAGTACGCCCAGATCTGGAACAACCTGGCGGCCTTCCAGCACGAGCTGCCGCAGAAGATCGCGGCGCTGCGCCGCCGCTGCGACGAGCTCGGCCGCGATTTCGACGACATCCAGATCTCGCAGCAGTGCACCGTCGTCATCGCCGACAGCGACGACGCGGCACAGGCCGCGATGCAGAAGGTGAGCCGCGTGTACGGCGGGCACATGGGTGCCGCGATCGAGGAGCACGGCATCTGGGGCACGCCCGCGCAGGTCATCGAGCGCATCGAGCGCCACGTGAAGCTCGGCTGTACCGGCTTCGTGATCGAGTTCTTCGGCCGCGACACCCGCGAGCCGGCGCGGCTGTTCGCCGAGCAGGTGCTGCCCGCGTTCGCGGCTGGTAAGTGAGGCGCCCATGAGCCGTCAGGAGAAGATCAAGAGCCTGCTGCAGGCGGGAACCGTCGACGTGAAGGCGATCGCCGAGGAGTTCGAGGCCGCCTCGCCGCGCGAGCGCATCGAGATCACCGAGTCGCTCGACGGCAAGGCCCAGGAGAAGCTGTGGCACGCCGCCAGCGGTGGCCCGGTCACGATCGGCGAGATGGTGCCGAAGGACCTCGGCCCGCTCCGCCCGGTGATCTTTCACGGCAAGAACTCGCTGCCCGCCTTCACGCACTTCCAGAAGCGCTTCTGCCGCCCCGCGGGCACCGATCGCGACGAGCTCTGGGGCTACAACTACCAGCCCACCAAGTGGCTGGCGCCGCTCACCGGTCCCGGCTACTTCGTCGCCTACGACTCGAACGGCCTCGGCGGCGTCGCGGTCGACTACACGCGCATCCCGACCGGCAAGCCCGCCGAGTGGCCCGAGATCCACGACAACAGCTACCGGCTGTCGCGCTTCATCTACAACGGCACGATCGACTATCTGCGCCGCGTGTCGCCGCATCTCCTGATCGGGCGTGCGACGCGCGCGGGAAAAGAGATGCCGAACTGGTTCCTCCTCTGCCGCGAGGATCCAGCTTGACGGAGCGAGGCCGATGAGCACGACCGCCACCATCACGGCGGAAGGTCCCAACGCCGAGCAGATCCGCTACTGGAACGAGCAGGCAGGTCCGAAGTGGGTCGCGCTGCAGGAGCAGCTCGACCGCCAGCTCGCGGATCTCGGCACGAAGGCGATCGACCGCGCCGCGATCGTGCACGGCGAGGCGATCCTCGACCTCGGCTGCGGCTGCGGCAGCACCTCGCTCGAGCTCGCGCGCCGCACCGAGGAGACCGGGAGCGTGCTCGGCGTCGACATCTCGGCGCCGATGCTCGAGGTCGCGCGACGGCGCGCGCGCGACGCCGGCCTGCGCAACGTGCGCTTCGAGCTCGCCGACGCGCAGACGCACCAGTTCTCGTGTACGAGCCGCGACGTCGCGCTCTCGCGCTTCGGCGTCATGTTCTTCGCCGACCCCGTGGCGGCCTTCGCGAACGTCCGGCGCGGCCTCAAGCCCGGTGGCCGGCTCGCGTTCGTGTGCTGGCAGGCGCTCGCGAAGAACCCGTGGATGGCACTGCCGCTCGCCGCCGTGGCACAGCACGTCCCGCTGCCGCCGCCGGCGGGCCCCGACGCGCCGGGACCGTTCTCGTTCGCCGACCGCGACCGGGTGAGCGGCATCTTGAAGGCCGCCGGCTTCTCCGACGTCGGGTTCGAGTCGATCGAGGAGCCGCTCACCATCGGCGGCACGGCCGACCTCGACGCCGCGGTCGAGTTCCTGCTGATGCTCGGTCCGACCCAGGCGCTGCTCGCGCAGGCGGACGAGACCGTCCGCGCGCAGGTGCTGAAGGCGGTGCGTGCCTCGGTCGCACCGCATCACGGGCCCTCCGGCGTGCAGCTCCCGGCCGCCGCGTGGATCGTGCGCGCGCGCTACTCGAGGTAGCCGAGGCCGCGCAGCATCTCCTGCGTGCGCCCGTCGAGCTGCTTGAGATCCGTCGCGGCGCCGCCCGCGAAGCGCGGCGTGCCGCTGAACCAGCCGAGCAGCTTCTTCTCGAGCGACGCCGCGAGCTCGGCGTTCTCGGCGCTCACGTCGTGCTGCTCGTGCGGGTCGCGGGACAGGTCGTAGAGCGCGCGCTCGGGCGCGTGCAGCCAGTCGCGATCCTGCGGCGCACGCAGCAGCACGAGCTTCCACGGCCCCTCGCGGATCGACAGCTGCCACGGCTCGTACTTGCCCGAGATCATGAAGACGTTGCGCGGCGTCGCGTCGTCCTCGCCCTCGAGCACCGGCAGCAGGCTGGTCGATGCGATCCCGGGCGGCGGCGACGTCTTGGTCAGCGCGAGGATCGTCGCGTAGAGGTCGATCACCCCGACCGGATGCTCGACCACCCGCCCGCCCCGGAAGCGCCCGTCGAGCGCAAAGATCAGCGGCACCGCGGCGGTGGTCTGGTACGGCACGTCGCCGTGCTCGAGGTAGTAGTCGTTCTCCCACAGGCTCTCGCCGTGGTCGGCGGTGAAGACGATCAGGGTGTCGCGCGTCAGGCCGCGCTCGTCGAGCGCCTTCAGGAGCCGCCCGATCTGGTCGTCGAGCGAGCGGATCTCGCGATCGTACTGCCCCTCGTAGAAGCCGATGTCGTTGGAGACCTGGCCCGTCGCCGGGTCGATCTGCAGCTGGTAGGGCGGCAGGTCCTCGAGCGGCACCGGACGCGACTCGTGCGCACCGACGAAGAAGCGCGCGAACGCCGGCGGCGGCACGTACGGCCCGTGCGGGTCGATGTAGTGCAGCCACAGGAAGAACGGCTTGTCCTTGCCGTTGCCGAGCGCGTCGAGCGCGGTCAGCGCCTGGTCGGTGACCCGCTCGCCGTTGGTGAAGCGCTTGACGAGCCCGGGCGAGTTGCGGAACGACGCCGAGCCGGTCTGCTTGACGGCCTCCTCCGCCCACGACTCGACGTAGTGCTCGAAGCCCTGGTCGAAGCCGAAGCTCTTCGCGAGGTTCACGTTCGCGACCACGGCACCGGTCGCGTAGCCGTTGCCGTGCAGCGCCTCGGCGAGGGTCACGTTCTCGGCCGGCAGCGGACGCCGCGGGCGCAGCAGGATGCCGTTGGTCTGCGGCGGCTTGCCCGTCACCATCGCCGCCACCGACGGCCAGGTCTTCGGCCAGGCGACCGTGGTGTCGGCGAAGCGCACGCCGCGCTTCGCGAGCGCGTCGATCGCCGGGCTCGTGTCGAGCCGGTAGCCGTAGGCGCCGAGGCGGTCCGCGCGCAGCGTGTCGATGCTGATCAGCAGGACGTTCGGCTTGTCCTTCGGCGGACGCCGGCAACCGCTGCCGAGCGGCAGCGCGATCGCCGCGACGACCACGGCGAGACCTGCGCAACGGAGCACGAAGCGGCACCGTGGCCGTGCGGCCCCGGCAGCGGGCGATCGATGGGAGTTCGGCATGGACGGGAGAGGCGGCGGGACGCGGCGTGCTGCGAGGCGCAGGATACCGTGCCGGCGCCTGGAGGAACAAGGCGCCGCGACACCGGCACCCGGCCGCGTGCCGCGGCTGCGGGTCAGAGCCCGCGCTCGCCGAGACCGCGCGCGCGCCGCATCATCGACGACTGGTCGCGCTCGAGCGTCCGCATCGCCCGCCACAGGAAGAAGGCCGCGGCGAAGTTCGCGCACAGCCCGACCGCCATGGCGAGCCGCAGGTCGCCGAGTGCCACGCTGAGCCGCCCGATCGTGTACGGCCCGAGCGCGAGGCCGATGAACGTCACGACCAGCAGGTAGGCCGCCGACGCGCTGGCACGCATGCGCGGCAGGACGAGGTCCTGCACGGTCGACGCGCCCGGACCGATCCACAGCGAGGTCGTGAGCGAGAGCGGGAAGCTCAGCACGTACACCAGCCAGGTGCTCCTGGTGAACAGCAGCGCCAGCGCGAGCGGCAGCGGCACCAGTGCGGTGACCATGCCGACCCGCAGGCGTCCGTCGGCGCGCGTCGCGCGCCAGCGATCGGCGAGCACACCGCCGAAGGTCACGCCGAGCCAGCCCGCGAGCGCCGACGACCCGCCCAGCAGGAGCCCGACCTGCGCCTCGCTGGCGCCGTGCACACGCACCAGGAACGGCGCCAGCCAGAAGCCGACGCCGTAGCCGGTGAAGGCGAGGAACGAGAAGCCCAGGTTCGCGTTGCGCAGCGTCGGCGTGCGCAGGATCAGCGCGAAGGCCGGACGGTCGCGCAGCGCGAGCGCCTGCGCCCACGAGATCGCGGCGTAGAGCCCGACGCCGAGCGCGATCCACTGCGCCGGCGTGCCGAGCAGGAACGAGAGCACGGTCGCGCCGGCCGCGATCGCGAGCGCGGACATCAGGTTGGTGGTGAGCACGCGCGGCCCGGCGTGCTCGGCGAGCAGGTGCGCGATGGTGAACGGCGGCACGACCGCGCGCAGCTCGCGCGCGAACTCGCGCCACGGGTTCGGCTCGCGCGGTGCCACGATCCCGTCGAGCGCGCCACGCTCCGGCTCGCGCAGCGACGCGACCCACAGCGCGAGCAGCAGGCCCGGCAGGCCGACCACCAGGAACGCCACCTGCCAGCCGCGCAGCCCGAGCGGCGCGGTCCCGGCAGCGTAAGCGAGGTCCCAGCGATCGACGACCAGGCCGCCGATGAAGAGTCCCAGGCCGGCGCCGAGGTAGATGCCGCTCGAGTAGATCGCGAGCACGGTCGCACGACGCGCGGCCGGGAAGAGATCGGACAGCAGCGAGAACGCCGACGGCGACGCGCTCGCCTCGCCGATGCCGACGCCGATGCGTGCCGCCGCGAGCTGCCCGAACGAGCGCGCCAGGCCCGACAGCGCGGTCATCACGCTCCAGAAGCCGAGCCCGAGCGCGATCAGGCGACGCCGGTCCCAGACGTCGGCGAGGCGGCCGAGCGGGATGCCGAACACCGCGTAGAACACGGCGAAGGCCGTGCCGTAGAGGAAGCCGATCTCGCCGTCGCCGACGCCGAGGTCGTGCTTGATGCGCTCGGCGAGGATCGAGACGATCTGCCGGTCGAGGAAGTTGAAGACGTACACCAGCACCAGCACGCCGAGCATGTAGTTGGCGTAGGCTGGTCCGATCGTCGCACCGCGCTGATCGCGTGCGACGGGCTCCGGCGCCTCTTCCTCCGGAACCCGTACAGCGTGTCCCCGTTGCATCGTCCCCCGCTCCCCCTCGGCGACACGACGTCGCCGGACCTTGGTTCAGAGCACACCGTCGGGTTCCGCGACAAGGCGTTTCTGGGGCGCAGCGTTCCCTCGCGACGCGGCGCGACGAAGCCCACTTCGGTGCTCGCCGGGTCGCGTGCGATCGATCCGTCGCGCGACCAGACACCGCGATGCGGAGCGCGTGCCGCGTCGCCGCGGAACGGTGGCGTGCGGACGCACGATGCGGCAGAGACTCCGCCGATGCTCGCCGCCACGCGCTCGCGCCTCGCCGTGATGGCGGCCGCCCTGCTGTTCTCGACCGGAGGTGCCGCGATCAAGCTGACGGCGCTGCCGTGGGCGCAGGTGGCGGGGCTGCGCGCCGGCATCGCAGCACTCTTCCTGCTGGTCGTGCTGCGCGTGCACTGGCGCTCGTTCGGGCTCGCGTCGCTCGCGATCGGAAGCGCGCAGGCGGCGACGATGCTGCTCTTCGTCACCGGCAACAAGCTCACCACCGCCGCGAACGTCATCTTCCTGCAGTCGACGGCACCGCTCTACGTGCTGCTGCTCGGCCCGCTGCTGCTCGGCGAGCGCCGCCAGCGCGGGGATCTCGGCTTCCTCGTGCTATTCGCACTCGGGCTGGCGCTGTTCTTCGTCGGCCAGCCGCCGCCACAGGCGACCGCCCCCGATCCGCTGCTCGGCAACCTGCTGAGCCTCGCGAGCGGCCTGTCGTGGGCCGCGACCGTGCTCGGCATGCGCAGCCTCGCACTGCGCCAGCACGCGGCCGCACGCGCGCGCGTCGCGTCCGCGGAAGGTCTGGTGGCATCGCCGGATCGCGACCTGGTGTCGGCGGCGACGGTGCTCGGCAACCTGCTCGTGTTCGCGATCTGCCTGCCCGCGATCGCCGCCGCGCCGCTGCCGGCGGGCCGCGACCTCGCCCTCCTCGGCTGGCTCGGCATCTTTCAGGTCGGGCTCGCCTATGCGCTGTTCACGCGCGGCGTGCGCGGCGTGCGGGCGTTCGACGCGACGCTGCTGACGCTGATCGAGCCGGTGCTGAACCCGGTGTGGACCTGGCTCGTGCACGGCGAGACCGCCGGCCCGTTCGCGATCGCGGGCGGCGTCGTGATCCTCGGCACCAGCGTCGCGCGCGCCTGGTGGGTGTCGTCGAGTCGCGCGGCGCGCTCCGCTGGTCTATCTGAGCCGCTGTGACGATCGAACGGCGAGACGAGCCCCCGCGGACCAACGGCGCGCACTGGCCGCACCGTGCCGGCAGCCCGACCGAGCGGCGCTTCCTCGCCGGTCCAGCGGCGCGGCTCGAGGAGCTGGCGCGCGCGATCGGCATCTTCTTCGAGTTCATGCGCGGCTTCCGGAAGCTGCACTTCGTCGGACCGTGCGTGACCGTGTTCGGGTCGGCGCGCTTCGGCGAGACGCACCCGTTCTACGAGCTCGCGCGCCGTACCGGCCGGAGCCTCGCGGACGCCGGCTTCGCGGTGATGACCGGCGGCGGTCCGGGCATCATGGAGGCCGCCAATCGCGGCGCGCGCGAGGGCGGCGGCTACACCATCGGCTGCAACATCGTGCTGCCGATGGAGCAGAAGCCGAACCCGTACCTCGACCTGATGCTGCAGTTCCGGCACTTCTTCGTGAGGAAAGTCATGCTCGTCAAGTACTCGCAGGCGTTCATCGCCATGCCGGGCGGGATCGGCACCATGGACGAGGTGTTCGAGACCTTGACGCTCATCCAGACCAACAAGATGACGGACTTTCCCGTGGTGCTGATGGGCAGCGACTACTGGCAGCCCTTGCTCGAGTGGCTGCGCGAGAAGATGGTCGCGGAGAAGACCATCGGCGTGGACGATCTCGCGCTGCTGCGCGTGACCGATTCGGTGGAGGAAGCGGTGAGCTTGATCACGGAGCGAACGAGAGAATCGGCGTCGCGCGCGCGACGCGTCGCGGAGACGCCGCGGCCGTTGCTGGGCGAGTCGCGC
>JAIEPK010000425.1 GCA_019749875.1 Candidatus Binatia bacterium
GCCGTGGCGCCCGCCCGGAAGGACGCGCACGGGCGGCGCACGCCGCGCGCGCGGGCGATGTCTTTCGTGCCGCCGCCCATCGTGCGCGCACGCCAGAAGCGTGCGGGGCTGCCGTGCCCGATCCCGGCGCCGGTCGACCGAGGTCGCGCCAACCCCCCGAGAAAAGACGCTTTTCTCCCTTGTGCAGGCCGATGCCGTGGCATTTGAATTGCTCCCCGGCGCCGGTCGGCGAACTGGGCGTGGAGGGACTCGAAGAATGCGATTCACGTGGCGAGAGAGGTCCGCACGGATGACCGGGCGGACGGTTGGCATCGGCTTCACCTGGGCGATCCTCCTTCTCGCCACCGTCATTCATCCGGCCGCAGCGGCGACGCTGCAGTCGATCACGCTGTCCCCGCAGAACATCTCGCTCGAAGCGGGCCGCACGCAGGTGTACACGGCGACCGGCCGCTACGACGACGGCAGCACGGCGAACGTCACGCAGCAGGCGACCTGGACGGTGAGCAACGCCGGCGTCGCGATCGTGGTCGACTTCCAGCCGTACAAGGGCCTGGTCACGACCGTCGCTGCCGGCACGACGCGCGTCACGGCGTCGATCACCGTCGCTTCGGGAACGATCCGCGGCAGCTCGACGCTGACGGTGACCGAAGGCGATCTGGTCTCGATCACCACCAAGCCGACGACCAAGAACCTCGAGGTGGGTCAGCAGTCGCAGTTCAAGGCGACGGCGCTCTACGTCGACGAGTCGACCGACGACGTGACCAAGGACGTGACCTGGAGCTCGACCGATCCGTCGGTCGCCTCGGTGAGCAACGACAGCGCGACCAAAGGCCTGGTCAGCGCGCACAAGGTCGGCACCGCGACGATCTACGCCCTCGACGAGGCGAGCGGCGTCAGCAACAGCGACGGTGCCACCACCGTGCGCGCACAGGTGTCGAACCTGTCGTTCGACCCGCCCAAGGTCGTCATGGGCAAGGGCATGACCTACCCGCTGCGCGTGTATGCGAACCGCGTCGACGGGACCCGCAGCCAGATCACCGACGAGGTGGAGTTCTCCGTCGTACCGAGCGGCGTCGTCCAGATCGGCACCGGCGCGCAGGCGGGCGTCCTCACGCCGCTCGCGAACGGCGACGCCACCATCTCGGCGTTCGACCCGAAGCGCAAGCTGTCGACGAGCACGTCCGGCACCGACGGACGGGTCGCGGTGCGCGGGCGCCTGGTCGGCCTGGAGGTCCAGCCCGATCCGCTGCGCGTCACCGTCGGCGAGCTCAAGAACGCACGCGCGATCGGCCTCCTGAACACCGGCAAGGAGACCAGCGATCTGCGGCGCATCGTGCAGTGGTCGGTCGTCGACTCGACGGTCGCCTCGGTCGGCAACACCGCCGCCGACGTCGGTGAGGTGAAGGGCAAGAAGAGCGGCAAGACCACGCTGCGCGCGTCCTACGCCGGCTTCCAGTCGGCGGAGACCGACAACCTGGTCGTGCTCGGCAACCTGCAGGCGGTGGACCTCGAGATCGGCGACGGACTCGTCCCGCTGAACGAGGAGATGGAGCTCAAGGCGCGCGGCACCTACGAGGGCGGCATCGAGCTCAACATCTCCGACCGCTGCACGTGGGCGGTGACCAACACCCTGATCGCGGAGGTCGACAACGTCGCAGCGGAGATCGACGGCGACGGCAAGGGCTTCGTCAAGGGCAAGAAGACCGGCCAGACGACGGTCAGCGTCAACTGCGACGGCAAGCGCTCGTCGAAGCAGATCTCGGTCATCGGCACGTTGACCCGCATCGAGATGGATCCCACCGCGTACGACGCGACGGCGCTCGAGGACAAGAAGTTCCACCTCTGGGGGCAGTACACGGGGGGCGCGCAGAAGGACCTCACCAAGCTCTCGGAGTGGTCGTCGAGCAACACGCAGGTCGCCCTCGTCGACAACGTCCTCGACAAGGGCAACGTCACCGCGGTCGCGACCGGCAGCGCGACCATCACCGCCAAGTACAAGACGTTGCAGGCGAGCGGTCAGCTCAGCGTCGGCGCGGGTCTGGTGTCGATGTTCGTCGTGCCCAACGCGAAGACCGTGCGCGGCAGCGACTACGTCAAGCTCCGTGCGAAGGGCAAGAACGCCAACGACGAGATCATCGACGTCACCAAGCGCGTCGTCTGGGCGACGACCAACGCGCAGATCGTGCGCGTCAGCAACCGCGAGGGCGAGCAGGGGCTCGCGTTCGGCGGCGGCAAGGAAGGTGCGGCGCAGATCGTGGCATCGCTGCCGGGGACGAGCTTCGTCGCGCGCGCCGACATCACCACGAGCTGTCTCCTGACCAAGCTCAAGCTGGTGCGCGACGCGACGCCGATCCCGGCCGGCGAAGCGCGGCGCATCAAGGCGCGCGGAACGTTCTGCGACGGCTCGACGCGGGTCATCTCGCAGAGCGTGGTGTTCAGCTCGAGCAACCCGGCGGTGCTGCAGGTCAGCAACGACCCGAAGGCCTGGGGCGTGCTGACCGCCGTCGCGCCGGGGACGGCGACCATCTCCGCGGTCGACGTCTCGAGCGGTCGCGTCGCCGAGAACCCGACGCAGATCACCGTCGTCGCTCCTTGAGCGTGGCATCCGTCGCGCGGCGCAGCTTCGAGTTGCGGCGCGCGACGGACGCCGGGACGCCGTGCCGATGCGACCCTTCGGGCGGTCCCCGACCGAGTGCGAGGACGCGGTGTGCGCGCTCGACAATCCGCAGCCGGCCGGATACCGAACGAAGCAGTGAGCGCTGACCCGACCCGGCGCCGCACCTCCGGTGCTCGCCGGCGTGCGGCCGACGCGCTTTCCGCCTGCGCGCTCGCGCTGCTGCTGCTCTCCGGCTGTGGTGGTGCCGATGCCCCGCTGGTCCCGGTCTATCGCGTGGCGCAGCTGCTCGATCCACCGCTCGAGCAGACGCCGCTGCACTGCGACATCGGCGACGTGTTCCGGCCGACCATCGGCTGCACGCCGACCGTGCCGCTGCCGATCCAGAGCCTGCCGCGTCCTGCGGGCCGCGTGCTGACGGTCCCCGTGCAGCTGCCCGCGGAGGTGAAGCCACCGCTGGTCGCGTTCGATGCGCGCATCCGCGGTCCGCGTCAGGAGTGGCGCCGCGTGCCGACCCTGCTGCTCGCCTATCCGGCCGGCGGCGCGCTCGACCTCAACCTGCCGTTTCCGGATCAGGTGAACGGAGAGCCGGTCGAGGCGCAGATCGTGGTGCGTCCGATCCCGCCGAGCCATCAGGAGCACGTGACGCGCACGCTGCCGATCGGACGCGGTGCCGTCCTGCAGCTGGCGCTCGGTCTCGATCCGCTCGGAGCGCGCCTCGGCGGCGCCCCGGTGCGCTTCGACGTCATCGCCGAGACCGATGCCGGACCGGTGCAGCTGCTCGCGAAGGAGCTCGTGCCGGGCAAGGGCCGCGGCTGGGAGCAGCACGAGATCGACCTCGCGCGCTTTGCCGGACAGAAGATCCGCCTGCGCCTGGTGAGCGACGTGCTGGTACGCCCCGGCACGCCGGCCAACGAGGCCTTCGGCTTTCCGCTGTGGGGCAGCGCGCAGATCCTCGAGCCGCGCGCCCGCGACGGACGTCGCAACGTGATCCTGATCTCGATCGACACGCTGCGCGGCGATCAGCTCGGCGGCACGCTCGACGGCAAGCCGCTCATGCCGAAGCTCGATGCGCTCGCCGACCAGGGCGCGCGCTTCACCGCGGCCTACACGACGTACCCGTCGACCACGGCCGGACACATGTCGATGCTCACCGGCCTCTACCCGGCGAAGCACGGCATGATCTTCGCGACCGGCTACCTGAGCTCGGAGATCTCGACGATGTCGGAGATCTTCGCGCGCAACGGCTACTCCACCGCGGCCGTGACCGAGGACGCGATGCTCACCGCGTACGTCGGCTTCGTGCGCGGCTTCGACGACTACCGCGAGGTCAAGGGCAAGACCATGTGGGAGACGTCGGGCGAGATCGAGCAGACGTTCGGTGCCGGTCTCGACTGGGTCGCGCGACATCGCGACGAGCGCTTCTTCCTCTTCCTGCACACCTACCAGGTGCACACGCCGTACACGCCGCCGCCCGCGTTCGACGTGTTCCGGCACTGGGAGAAGGACGGCCAGCGCGTGCCGATCGACGCCTCGACGCCGCCCGCGGTGCGCGATCGTCATCTGTACGCGGGCGAGGTGCTCTACACCGACAGCGTGATCGCGCAGCTCGTGCAGCGCCTCACCGACCTCGGGCTGCGCGACGACACGATCATCGTCGTGACCGGCGATCACGGCGACGAGTTCGGCGAGCACGGCGCGATCGGGCACGCGAAGACCGCGTACGAGGAGGTGCTGCACGTCCCGCTGGTCGTCCTGTCGCCGCACCTGGTGCCGGCGGGGCGCAGCATCTCGACGCCGGTGTCGCTGATCGACCTGCTGCCGACGCTGCTCGATCTCACCCACTTGCCCGAGCCCGCGGGTCTGCACGGCACGAGCCTCGTGCCGCTGCTGCACGGCGGCAGCTTCCCGGAGACGCGCGTGCTGTTCGCCGAGGCGCCGCACTGGGGCAAGTTCGGGCATCGCGTCGCGATCCGCAGCGCGGGCTTCAAGTGGATCGCGAGCGAGCGACCCGAGAACGGCATCGAGCTCTACGACCTGACGACCGATCCCGAAGAGAAGAAGCGGCTCGACGACCCGGATCTGCTGGCGCTGGGCCGGAGCCTGGAGGCCGCGTACCGCAGCATTCCGAACACGGCGCAGACCGGTGCCGCCGAGGAGAGCAAGCCCGGCGCGCCGAAGAAGCCGGAGATCGACGACGCGACCGTCGATAAGCTGAAGGCCCTCGGCTACATGGACTGACGCCGGCTTCGCGAGCCACCGGCGACGCGGAAGCAGTGCCTCGCCGACCGCGAAGGGGCAGGGACGAGTCGCGCCGTCGCGCGTGCGTGCGCTCAGGTCGCCGCGCGGTCCTGCGTCTCGAGAGCTCCCACCTCGCCGAGCTTGCGGCCCTGCGGCGACAGGAAGCGCGGTGCGGCGAGACCCATGGTCGCAAGGCGCGCCGCGAGTGCCGTGCCGAGCACGCCGAACCCGTACTTGACGCTGCGCCGGAAGTTGATCGACGACGAGTCGGTCGCGTAGCGCGTCGGGCAGGTGACCTCGGCGATGCGAAAGCCGAAGTGCAGCGCCTGCACCAGCATCTCGTTGTCGAACACGAAGTCGTCGTCGTTCTCCTCGAGCGGCAGCGTGGTCAGGAGCCGGCGCGAGAAGGCGCGGTAGCCGGTGTGGTACTCGGACAGCTTCTGCCGCATGAGCAGGTTCTGGGTGAGGGTCAGGAGCCGGTTCGCGACGTACTTGTAGAGCGGCATGCCGCCGCCGCGCGCGCCGCCTCCGAGGATGCGCGATCCCAGCGCCGCATCGAAGAGCCCGCTCGCGACACAGCTCGCGAGCGCCGGGATCAGCAGCGGCGTGTACTGGTAGTCCGGGTGGACCATCACCACGATGTCGGCGCCGCGGCGCAAAGCCTCGGTGTAGCAGGTCTTCTGGTTGCCGCCGTAGCCGCGGTTCTTCGGGTGCACGATGACGTGCAGCCCGAGCTTGCGCGCGACCTCGGCCGTCGAATCGTGCGAGCCGTCGTCGACGAGCACGACGTCGTCGACCACGTCGCGCGGGATCTCGGCCACCGTCTGCTCGAGGGTCTGCTCGGCGTTGTACGCCGGCATCACGACGCAGACGCGCTTGCCCGCGATCACGACGCACCCCCACGCCGAATGACGCCGGGGCCTGTGCGCGCGTCGCCCCGCGACCTGTGACGTAGGATCTGCTGCACGAGAAAGAGTCCGATCACGAGTGGTGGTAACGCGAGATACGGCCACAGCGCCAGCAGCGGCGGCAGCGCCGGCTCGACCGTCACGTCGGTCGCGAGCAGCGCCCGCGCGACGCCGCGGCGCGCCTCGACCACGATCCGGTACGGACCGGGGATCGGCAGCGTGACGGGGGCGGCCTGCAGCAGCTGATTGGTCGCGCCCGCGCGGTCGAGGAGAGCCGTCGCCGGCAGCGCGCCCTCGTGCTGCGGCGAGACGCGCGCGCTGACCTGCGCGTCGAGGATCGGTGCACGCGTCGCCGCGTCTTGCACCAGCACGCTCACGTCCGCGCTGCCCACGCGGAGCGGCGTCGGTGTGGTGAAGAGCGTCACCAGGAGCCCGTTCTGCACGCCGCTCGCGCGCACCAGGCCGCCGTCGCCGTGCGCAGCACGCGGCGCCGCCGACGCGAGGCAGGCGGCGACGAGAACGATCACCGCGCGCGCACTCATCCGTGCATCATCGCGCCGCGCATCTGCATCGGCTGCAGCAAGATCCAGATCGCGGCCGCCCACAGCACGCAGGCGAGGCTGCCCCACGGGGCGAGCAGGCCGGCCGCGCGCAGGCTCGGGATGTCGCGCGCCGCGGCGAGATCGGACGTCACGCGCCACGCGACCCACAGGCTGAGCAGCAGGCCCGCGTCGAGCAGCAGGAGCAGCACGGGAAGGAGCCAGGTCAGTCCCGTCGCGGGGGCCGCCATGCCCCACGACGGCGCGCCGAGCGCGCCCACGCCGAGGTCGGTCGCCGCGCGCTGCACGACCGGCAGCAGCGCGCCGCCACCGGTCGCGAGGTGGAAGAGGAGGTGTGCCGCCCACATGCTCGCGCCGAGCGGAACGAGTGCCAGCGCGTAGCGACAGAAGACCTCGCGCGATCCGGCCGACGTCCGGGAAAGCGCGCGCGAGGCCACCGTGCACGCGAGCGCCAGGCCGAGCGGCAGCGGCAGCAGCGCGAGCAGCAGCCCGAGCGTCGCGACCGCGGCGCGCGGCAGCCCCGTCGTCGCAGACGCCGCGTCGGTCCACTCGACCACCGGTGCCGTCATCGCGGCCGCATTGGCGAACGCGCCGAAGACGATCACCAGCACCAGCGTCGCGACGTCCCTGCGGCGCGACAGCCGTCCCAGCGACGAGCGGCGCGGGTCGCGCGCCAGATCGGCGGCCGGTGCCACCGCGAGGATGCCGACGTTGTCGTGCGGGCACGCGTGCACGCAGTCGAGGCAGAAGGTGCAGTCGAGGTTGCCCTGCTTGCGCGGCAGGTAGAGCTCGAGCTCGCAGCCGCGCTGCCGCTCGTTGCCTTGGATGCAGTCGCGCGTCGTGCAGGAGACGCACGTCGACAGCTGCTTGACGCGGACCTCGAGCGGCGACAGCGTCGACAGCACGAAGTCGAATTGCCCGATCGGGCACAGGTACTTGCAGAAGCTCGCGCCGCGGAAGAGGCCGTCCACCGCGAACGCGGCGCCGGCGTAGCCGATCAGCAGCCACGCGGTGGCGAGCGGGCTGTCCCACAGATCGGCCGCCTCGTACGCGCAGAGGTAGGCGACCATCAGCCCCGCCGCGACCAGCTTCGAGCGCAGCACGCGCGGCCAGTGCAGGCGCGCCGGGAAGATGCGCCGTCCCAGCTCGCGCGGCAGCAGGAACGGACACGCCATGCAGAACCAGTTGCCCGCGCCGAGGAGCCCGATCACGAGCAGGCCGCGCACCCACGTCCACGGCACGACGCCGGCGAGGTTCATCGGCGCCATCGACGGTCCGAGGAGGCCGTCGAGGACGATCAGCGTGGCGAGCGCGAACGTGACCATGCGCACGACGCGCGGGAACGACGGTCGCCTCATCCAGCGGCCGACGAGGGGCAGGTCGAGCACGTCGAACGGGCGCGCGCGCCGGAGCCAGACGGCGTCACGCGCGGCAGCGAGCGCGCGCGCGCCGTCCCGGCCGTCGTCGCGCACAGCTCCGGGGCGAGCGAGCGGCGGCGTGAGCAGGCGAATGGCGATCGTCGCCGCGGGGATCAGAAAGAAGATCGAGCTCAGGACCCACATCAGCGCGCCCGCAGCCGACTGGTCGGCGAGCGCGCTCGACACCCACAGCCGCGGCGCCTGCGCATAGGTCGGATAGAGCACGACCTCCGAGAACGAGAACAGCGCCGACAGCGCCGTGTTCGAGACGTCGGCGGCGAGCAGATACGGCAGCATCGCCCAGCGCGGCCACTGCGCCTCGCTCGGCCACGGCACGACCACCGGCCACCAGAAGAGCAGGGCGGCCACCAGGAACGAGGCGTGCTCGACGGCGTGCCACGCATCGGAGCGCAGCGCGAGCTCGTAGAGCACGGGCAGGTGCCACGCGGTGGTGGTGGACACGAACGCGAGCAGCGCCACCACCGGGTGCGTGAGCACGCGTCCCGCGCGACGCAGCTCGGGAGAGCCGAGGAACGGCCCGAGCGCGGCGCGCGCGAGCGCTGCCGGCAGCCCGCGCAGCAGCGGCATCTGCGGTGAGCCGAGCAACAGCAGCGGGGCGGCGACCATCGTCAGCAGGAGGTGCTGCACCATGTGGACCGTCAGCAGCAGCGACGCGAACGCGTCGAGCGGCGACGCGACCGCGATCAGCAGCGCCGCGAGCCCGCCGAGGAACGACGCGAGCCGTGCTGCGCCGAAGCGGCCGGGCATCTGCGTGCGCAGCGCACGCCAGCCGCGCAGGTAGAGCAGCGCGGTGAGCGCGAGGGCCGCGAGCGTCCACGGGCGCAGCGTGAACGACGCGAGCGTGGCCTCGGTGACGGAGCTCATCGTTTCCGATTCCAGGGGGCCAGCGAGCGACCGTCCCTACCCGGCCGTGCGCCGTCGGGCGCCGTCCGCGCGGACGGCGCCGTGTCCTCACCCCGCGCCGTCGTGGCCGACGGACCCCGCGTCGGCGGCCTTCGCGGGC
>JAIEPK010000488.1 GCA_019749875.1 Candidatus Binatia bacterium
GAGCGCGCCGCGCCGCGGCCGCGCTCAGCGACGCGGCAGCCCGAGGACGCGTTGCGCGACGATGTTGCGCTGCACCTCGCTGGTACCGCCGGCGATCGTCATCGAGCGGTCGCCGAGCATCTGCTTCGCCCACTTGCCCTCGAACGGCGCGCGGCTGTCGTTCATCAGCACGCCGTACGGACCGAGCAGCTCGACGCCGGTCTCCGAGAACTCCTGCACGAGCGTCGTGCCCATGAGCTTCATCGCCGCGGAAAGGTGCGGATTGAGCCGCTTGTGCAGCGAGTCGGTCATCGAGCGCAGGCCGGCGCAGCGCATGATGCTGCCCTTGATCGCGAGGTCGGCGATCTTCTGACGCACGTTCGGATCTTTGGTCTTGCCCTGCTGCTGCGCCGTCCGGATGATCCAGTCGAGCGTCTGGTCCGAGCGGATGCTGCCGGCGATTCCCGAGCGCTCGTTGACCAGCGCGCTCGACACGATCTCCCAGCCCTGACCTTCTTCGCCGAGACGGTTCGCGACCGGAACGCGGACGTCGGTCATGAAGACCTCGTTGAACTCCGAGCCGCCGTCGATCTGCTTGATCGGCTTGATGGTCACGCCCGGGCTCTTGAGGTCCATGAGCAGCATGGTGAGACCGGCCCACTTCGGCCCGTCGGTCGAGGTGCGGACGAGGATGAAGTACCAGTCGGAGATGTGCGCCAGCGTGGTCCAGATCTTCTGGCCGTTGACGACGTAGAAGTCGCCGTCGCGCACGGCACTGGTCCGTGCGGCGGCCATGTCCGAGCCCGACGACGGCTCCGAGTAGCCGGTCGCCCAGATCTCCTCACAGGTGAGGATCTTGGGGATGAAGCGCTTCTTCTGCTCCTCGGTCCCGTACTTCATCAGCGCGGGTCCGACCCACCAGATCGCCATCTGGTTGATCGCCTGCGGCGCGCGCGCACGGACCATCTCCTCGTTGAGGATCGCCTGCTCCATCTCGGACAGGCCGGCGCCGCCGTACTCCTTCGGCCAGGCGGCACCGAGAAAGCCGCCCTCGTGCAGCTTGCGCTGCCAGGCGCGTGCGCTCTCGAGGGTCCGATTCTGATCGTGCGCCGGGACGTTCTCCTGCAGCCACTTCCGGACCCTGGCGCGGAAGGCTTCCTCTTCGGGGGTGTACGACAGATCCATGGCGCGTCCTCGTGGCTGCAGAGCGGCGGGTTGGGGCGTCGCGCGCGCGACGCGGCGACCATAGCCGGGCGTCGTCGGGTGTCAAAGGGCGAGCGCGATCGTGCGGTGACCGGTCGCGGGGGCCGCCGGCTCCCTGCCGCAACGAGCCGCTTGCCCTCCGCCCGTGAAGACGACTAGCTTCTCCCCACCGAGTAGGGCGATCGCCCGAACGAGTCGGGATCCAAACCAGGAGACGTGAGCGAGATGAAAAAGGGAAGAGACGTCTGCGTGATCGGGGTCGGCATGACCAAGTTCGAGCGCTGCAACCGCAACTACGTCGAGCTCGTGGAAGAGGCGGTGCGCGGCGCGCTCGACATGTCGAAGACTCCAGCCGACGACTTCGAGCAGGCGTTCTGCGGCTACGTCTCGGGAATGAGCGCGCAGGGACAGCGCGCGCTCTACTCGATGGGCCTCGGCGGGCTGCCGGTGTTCAACGTGCACAACTACTGCTCCACCGGCTCGAACGCGCTCTACCTCGGCTGGCAGGCGATCACGTCCGGCATGAGCGAGTGCGTGCTCTGCTTCGGCTTCGAGAAGATGACCAAGGGCTCGCTCGACTCGCAGCTCGAGGGCCTCAAGCAGAACTACAAGGAAGAGGAGAAGAAGCCGCCGCAGGCGGCGGTGATGTTCGGCAACGGCGGCCGCCAGCACATGGAGCTGTACGGCACGACCGCAGAGCAGTTCGCGAAGATCAGCGTCAAGAACCATCGCCACTCGGTGAACAACCCGCGCTCGCAGTACCGCGATGCCTGCACGCTGGAGGAAGTGCTCGCGTCGCGCATGGTCTACGATCCGCTGACCATCATGCAGTGCTGTCCGACCTCGGACGGCGCCGGCGCGGCGATCCTGTGCTCGCCCGAGTACGCGGCGAAGCACGGCATCTCGAAGCCCGTCAAGATCCGCGCGATGTCGATGCAGACCGACCGACCCGAGGACTGGAACCTGGGCTTCCTCGGCATGATCGGCGTCGGCATGTCGCGGCGCGCGGCACAGGACGTCTACGAAATGAGCGGCTACGGGCCGAAGGACGTGCAGGTGATCGAGCTGCACGACTGCTTCTCGACCAACGAGCTCGTGACGTACGAGTCGCTGCAGCTTTGCCCCGAGGGGCAGGGCGGACGGCTCATCGACGAGGACCAGGTCACCTACGGCGGCAAGTGGGTCGTCAATCCGTCGGGCGGGCTGCTGTCGAAGGGCCACCCACTTGGCGCGACCGGCCTCGCGCAGTGCTTCGAGCTGGTGAGCCAGCTGAACGGCCAGTGCGACAAGCGCCAGGTCGAGGGCGCGAAGCTCGCGCTGCAGCACAACGTCGGCCTCGGCGGCGCGTGCGTCGTCGCGATGTACGAGAAGGGATGAGCGTCGCGCGCGGCGCGGGAGCACGATGCTGCCGCGCCGCGCCCGGCGGACCTGGACCGGTCAGCCGAGCTTGATCAGAGCCGCCAGCGCGCCGATTCCGATGGAAAACAGCGCGCCGACCCGCAACGTCATGCGCAACTCCAGCGCACGCATCTCCTGGCGCACCGCGGCGAACTCGCTGCCCATCTCCTGGCGTACCGCGGCGAACTCGCTGCTCATCTCCTGGCGCACCGACGCAAAGTCTTCCTTGGTCGCCAGCTCGAGCCGATGGACATCGGCCTTCGTCGCGAGGTCGCGCAGGTCCTGCTTGGTGACCAGAACCTCACCGAGTGCGCTGGCGAGTGCCTCCGCATGGACGTCGGCCTGCTCTTCGCTCAGGCCCGCGCTGCGGAGGCGCTTCGCATAGGCGAGCGTGTCGAACGTCACCATGACGCCCGAAGTCTAGCCGCGGCGCGGAAACGCGGATAGCGCAGCGATGACATTTTCGACCGGCAGGCCGTCGCCGAGCCTACGATCGCCCGCCGAAGCTCCAGCCCGCCGCCGTCGCGAAGCGTTCGAAGAACGGCTTCTCGTACGCCTCCTCCGGCGTCTCGCGGACCATCCGGTCGAGCACCTCGGCGTCGCGTCCGACGAGGATGCGCCAGCGCTCGGCGCGCACGCCGTCGAGGATCACCTTCGCCGCGTCCGACGCGCTCATCGGCGCCTGATCGCGGAACGCCTCGGCGCGCTGCTGGAGAAGCTCGCGCAGCATGTCGTCGGGGACTTCGCCGACCTCGAAGCCCATGCGCGTGATCATGGCGCGCGTGTCCTGCAGCTGCTCCGCGCTCAAGTTCTGCGGCTCGCGTCCCATGATGCGTGCGGTGTTGATCACGATCGACGTGCCGATGTGACCGGGCATCACCAGCGAGACCTTGACGTGCGGCGCGTTCAGGCGGCAGTCGTTGATCAGCGCTTCGGTGAAGCCCTTCACCGCGAACTTCGCCGCGCTGTACGCGGTGTGTGACGTCTGCGGACCGAGCGACGCCCAGAAGCCGTTCACGCTGCTGGTATTGACCAGGTGTCCTTCGCTCGCCTTCAGGAGAAGCGGCAGGAACACGCGCGACCCGTAGTACACGCCGTACCAGCACACGCCGAACGTGCGCTCCCAGTCCTCGCGCGCGTCGCGGATGAAGCTGCCGCCCGCGCCGATGCCGGCGTTGTTGAACACGAGGTTCACGTGATCCGTGGCGTGCTCGCGGATCACCGCATCGCGAAAGGCTTCGAGCTGCCGCTCTTCGGCGACGTCCGCAACCGTCGTCGTGACGCGCGTCCCGGTCGGCGCCTTGTCGAGCGCCAGCGCGCGCGACTCCGCCATGTTGTCGGCCGACACGTCGCACATCGCGACGTGGCAGCCGTCGGCCGCGAGGTGCCGCACGAGCTCTCGACCCATGCCCGTACCGCCGCCGGTGACGACCGCGATCTTGCCGCCGAAGTCCTTCATGGTGGTCATCTCCACGAGGGGGCACGCGCCCCCTCCCTCCAACGGGCGAGACGGCCGGAGCCTCACTCCCCGCGCTCGGCCGCGCGCTGCGCGCGCGGTAGTGTCTCTTGCGCCGCCCTCCCGCGGCTCAGCGGCCGCGCTTCGGCATCAGCTCGAAGTAGTCCATGTCGAGCAGCACGCGCGGATTGTAGCGCTCGCCGCCCTTGCCGTCGGAGACGCGCATCTGGAAGTCCTGCTCCTCCGACGGATCGCCGTCCTTGACGGCGACCAAGCGCAGCCGCAGCGCGCCCGCCGGAGCGTCGCCGAGCGCATGCGTCTCGAGCACGTCGGTGTAGGAATAGATCGTCGTGCCGGCGTAGCAGGGGTTCGCGTGCGCGCCGGAATTCATCGCGACGATGCCGGAGCGGTTCTCGAGCCCGTTGAAGGCCTGCGCGTACGCGACCGACAGCGGGAAGCCGCCGTAGACCAGCGGCTTGCCGTCGGTGCGCAGCTCGTCGAAGTGGACCTTCGCCGAGTTCTGGAAGAGGCGCGTGTACGACATGTGATCCGAGTGGTTCACGGTCATGCCGTCGTGGTGGTAGATGCGCTCACCGGCCGCGTAATCCTCGAAGAAGAACTTGCCGCCGGTCTGCGCGGTGGTCGGCAGCGCGCCCGGAAACGCCGGCAGGTCCTCGACCGCGACCTGCTTCGGCAGCTTCGGCGTCACCGGCTGGTCGAGGTACTTGGTCGCCGTGGTGTCGTCGCGCTTCTTGACCATCACCCAGCGCGTGTACTCGAGCACGGTCTCGCCGCGCTGGTTGCGGCCGGTGGTCGCGACGAAGACGTTGCCGGTCTGCTTGTTGGAGTTCTCTTTGAGCCCGACGATCTTGATCGTCGTCGTGATCTCGTCGCCGTGGAACACCGGCGTGCGCCAGACCATGCCGGCGTAGCCGAGGTTCGCGCGCGCGTTGAGCGAGACTTGACGCACCGTCTGCGCGATCACCAGGTGGAAGACGACCAGCGGGTGCACGCGTCCTTCGGCACCGCAGAAGCGCGGCGTGCGGTCGTTCGTGGTCGCGACGTGCCACGCGGTCTCGGCCGACGTCAGCACGCGCGGCGTCGGACACACGAGCTCGCTGCCGACCTCGAAGTCCTCGAAGAAGTTGCCCAGACTGCCCTTGGATTGACTCGCCATTTCCTCGCTCCGTGATTCGAACTAGCTGCGCGGCAGCCCGAGCATGCGCTGCGCGATGATGTTGCGCTGGATCTCGCTGGTGCCGCCCGCGATGGTCGCGGCGCGCGAGAACATGAGGTGCTGTGCGAAGCGTCCCGACTTGACGGAATGCGGCGAGCCGCGCAGCAGCAAGCCGTGTCCGCCGAGCAGCTCGACGCCGGCATCGCCGATCGCCTGCGACAGATCGGCCCAGAACGTCTTGACGACCGAGGTCTCGGCGCCCGGCGTCTCGCCGCGCCCGACCCGCGTCAGCATCTCGAGGTTCATGAAGCGCATGATCTCGGTCTCGAGGTAGAGCTGCGCGAGACGCTGCCGGACGTTGCGCTCCGACCCACGCCCCGTGCTCCTCGCCTGCGCGAGCAGCTCGTCGACGTTGATCCTCGCGATCACCTGCTCCTTGATCGCGTAGTTGGTGCCGCGCTCGTGCGCGAGCGTCACCTGCGCGATGCGCCAGCCCTCGTTCGCCGCACCGATCAGGTTCGCGCGCGGCACGCGCACCGCGTCCATGAAGACCTCGTTGAACTCCGACGCGCCGGTCATCTGGCGCAGCGGCCTGAGCTCGATGCCCGGCGCCTGCATGTCGACGATCAGATACGAGATGCCGCGGTGCTGGCGCGCTTCTTGATCGGTCCGCGCGAGCAGGATCGCCCAGCGCGCGTGCTGCGCGTAGCTCGTCCAGACCTTCTGTCCGGTGACGACGTAGTCGTCGCCGTCGAGCTCGGCGCGCGTGCGCAGCGACGCGAGGTCCGATCCCGCCCCGGGCTCGGAGTAGAGCTGGCACCAGATCTCGTCGCCCGACAGCATGCCGGGGAGGTAGCGCCGCTTCTGCTCCTCGGTGCCGAAGTGCATCAGCGTCGGGCCGACGTTGTTGATCGCGACGCGGTTCACGATCTGCGGCGCGCGCGCACGTGCCATCTCCTCGGCGAAGATCGCCTGCTGCATCGGCGTCGCGTCGCGACCGCCATACTGCTTCGGCCAGTGGATCCCGACCCAGTTGCCGGCATGCATGCGGCGCTGGAACTCGAGCATCCACAGGAACTCGTCGTCGATATCCTCGGGCGGCTCCTCGCGCGGCACGTTCGCCTCGAGGTATGCGCGCAGGTCGGCGCGAAACCGCTGCTCCTCTTCGGTGTACGACAGATCCATCGCGCGTGCGCTCCTCGTGCCGCGCGCTACTTGGTCGCGACCGGATTGACGGGGCTGCCCACCCCGCCGACGACCGGCTCGGGGGTGGCGCTCAGCAGGAACTCGTACACGCCGTCCGCCGCGCAGTCCTCGGCGAGCCCGTCGAGATACCAGTTCTGTCCCTGCGTCATGCCCATCTCGACGAGGTGCAGCAGGTGAACGGGAAACAGGACGGCTTCGTCCTCGCAGGGGTAGACCTCGAACGGCATGGTGTCGGTAGCGACCGCGGCGACGTCACGCTCGCGGAACCACGGCGCCGTACCGACGGTGAGACCCGGGCTCGGCAGCCGGTACGCGTCCTTGTCGCCGGTCTGCAGATGCTCCATCTGCCCCGTGCGCACGAGCAGGACGTCGCCCGGCTCCACGGACACCTTCGCCTGCGCGACCGCCGCGTCGAGATCCGCCGGCGTGATCGGATAGCCGGGATCGAGGCGCTTGACGCCTTTCGCACGCGCGACGTCGAGCAGGATGCCGCGCGTCACGATGGGCTTCAGCTTGTGGATGCCGCACTTCGTGGCACCGGCCTCCGCGACCACCGTCGCAGCGGGGAAGCCGTTGTACAGCCGGTTCTCGTAGCTCGCGTGCGCGAGCCCGTCCCAGTGCGTCGCCGCCTGGAGACCCATCACGATCATGTCGTCGGAGAGGCAGACCTTGTCCCGGTCGCCGGTGAACGCCGTGTTGATGCCGATCATGGTGTGGATCGGGTTCACGCGGTTGGGGATGCGTCCGGTCTGCACACCGTCGTGGTGCAGTGGCAGCGCGAGCGAGAACGACACGCCGCGCTTGACGCAGGCGGCACCTCGCCGCGTCGCTTCCGGCGTGATCAGGTTGATCGTGCCGATCTCGTCGTCGGCGCCCCAGCGGCCGCGATTGCTGATGCGCCGTGCGACCTCGTGGAACCAGTCCGGTAGAGGCATCCGTTTGTCGTCCTTTCGCGTGTGCGAAGGGTCCTAAACGAGCGCGGGACGCGCTTCAAACCACGCCGTCGGCGCGCAGGCGCGCGATCTCGGCAGGCGCGAAGCCGGCCTCGGCGAGGATCGCGTCGGTGTGCTCGCCGAGTCGCGGCGCACGGCGGTGCTCGGGCGTCACGCCGGCCATCTTGAGCGGCGTTCCGACCTGGCGGAGCCAGCCGAAGGTCGGATGGTCGATGCCGGTCACCATGTCGCGCGCGAGGGCGTGCTCGTCGGCGAGCGCCTCCTCGACCGAATAGACCGGCCCGCACGGCACGTGGCCGCGCAGGCACCCGAGCCAGGCCTCGGTCGTGCGGCACGCGAAGTCGGCGGCGAGCATCGGGATCAGGGTGTCGCGGTGCGCATGACGCTCGGCGAAGGTCGCGAAGCGCGGATCGTCGCGCAGATCTGCCCGCCCCATGCGCTCGCAGAGCGCCTGCCAGAACTTCTCCTTCAGGCACATGACGACCAGGAATCCGTCCGACGTGCGAAACGTCTGCGCGGGCACCAGCGTCTGGTGCGCGCCGTCGGCCGTGCGCTGTGGGTGCCAGTCCCGGTTCAGCGTCCAGCCGGCGAGGTAGTTCAGCATCGACAGCGCGGTGTCGTAGAGGCTCACGTCGATGTCGCAGCCCGCGCCCGTCGTCTGCGCTCGATGCAGCCCGATCATGAGCGCGAGCGTCGACAGGATGCCGGCCGAGAAGTCGACGATGGACACGCCGCAGCGCTCGGGCGGACCGTCGGGCGCACCGGTGAGGCTCATGAAGCCCGCGTACGCCTGGATCACGAAGTCGTAGCCCGGCTCCTTGGCGCGCGGCCCGGTCTGGCCGAATCCCGACAGCGAGCAGCACACGACGCGCGGATTCACGTCGCGGAGCGCACCGTAGGTCAGACCGAGGCGCTCCGGCTCGCCGCCGCGCAGATTGTTGTAGACGGCGTCCGAAGTCGCGACGAGACGTCGCAGCACCGCACGTCCCGCATCGGCCCGCAGATCGAGCGTCAAGCCACGCGCGCCGCGGTTCAGCGACTGGAAGTAGATCGAGTCACCGGCCTCGGCGAAGGGCGGCACGTTGCGCGCCTCGTCGCCGCGCCCGGGCGGTTCGATCTTGACGACGTCCGCACCCAGGTCCGAGAGCAGCGTGAGCGCCCACGGTCCCGCTCCGAGCTGGCTCGCGGCGAGGATGCGCAGTCCGGCGAGCGGCAGCGCGGTGGAGGCTCCGCGAGCGGTCACGCGACCCCTCGCCCCACGGGACAGAGTCGCGCGGGGCGCCATGTCCCGCGCTCGCACGTGCTCGGCCGCGCACTGCGCGCGCGGGTCTCCGAGCGTCGCGCCACGCGGGCCAGCTAGCCTACCGCGCTCGCGTCGGAAAGCATCGCCGGCGGA
>JAIEPK010000065.1 GCA_019749875.1 Candidatus Binatia bacterium
CCGGGCCGCTGCGATCGACGCGCCCCGCGCGGCACGCCCGCGCGGGTAGGCGGACGTGCGGGCCCGCTGCGGCCTCATCTCCCGCGCTGGGGCGCCTCCCCCACGGCGTTGGGGACAAGCCCCACGCCAGCGTCGATCGCGCGCCGCGCGACGCCGCAAATCACCGAAAAGACTGCGCGCCGCGGCTGGCACGCGGTCGGCTTGACGCGCCGACGGGACTCCCCCCGCGGCGAACGCAACGAGAGAGGGCGACGCGATGCGAAACTGTACGACGAAGCTGGTGCTGGCCGGGCTGGCCTCGCTCCTGATGGTGGGCGCGGCCCAGGCGTCGGGTGGCAAGGTCAAGCTGGGTTTGACGCCGACGGCGGCGGCGCCGATCAAGGCGACCGGCAAGGTGGACCTGCGGGTCCGGAATGCGAGCGACGGCCGCTTCGAGGTGAGCGTTCGTCACCTCGGCGCGAACACCACCTACGACCTCGTCGTGGGTGGCATCCGCGTGGGATCGATCACGACGAACAAGAGCGGCACCGGTCGGGTGCGCTTCGCGTCGCGGCCGCGTGGTCCGTGGCGGCTGCTCGGCTTCGACCCGCGCGGCGACGCCGTGCAGGTGCGCCTCGCGAGCGACGACGTGCTGACCGGCAACGTGCCGTTCGACGCGAGCACCGAGGACAGCGACGTCGCGTGCTGCCTCGCCGACGACTCCGGTCCGAAGTGCGAGGACCGCACGGCCGAGGAGTGCGCCGCGCAGGGCGGGACGGTCAACGCAGCTGCATCCTGCCTGCCCAACCCCTGCGCGGACACTGCTCCGCCGCCCGGCATCGAGATCGTGTGCTGCCTGCCGGACGACAGCGGGCCGCAGTGCGAGGACCGCACGCAGGAGGCATGTCTCGCGGGCAACGGCGTCGTCGTGCAGGCGTCGTCGTGCGATCCGAACCCGTGCGCCGCGGCGCCGACGCCGCCGGACCAGCACGTCCAGTGCTGCATCCCCGCGTACTACAACTGGAGCTGCAACGACTTGACGGCGGCCGAGTGCACGGCCGCGGGCGGCGTCGACAAGGGCCCGGGCACCTGCTCGCCGTTCCCCTGCACGGACCTCGGCGAGTCGGAAGGCCGCCAGCTCTGCTGCCTGCCGAACCTCGATGGCAGCGAGATCGAGTGCGAGGACCGCGAGCCCGCGCTGTGCGTCGCGCAGGGCGGCGTCGCGCGCGGTGCGGGCGTCTGCTCGGCCTCGACCTGCGCCGACATCCTGCCGCCGAATCCCGAGGTGATGTGCTGCGTCCAGAGCGCGACCAGCGGCGAGCCGGAGTGCGAGGATCTCACCGCGTCGGCCTGCGCCGCGGCGGGCGGCGTCGACAAGGGCGTCGGCGTGTGCGCGGTCGACACCTGCGCGCCGGTCGGCACGGGCAACGTCTGCTGCGTGCCGCACAACTCCAACACGGTGATCGAGTGCGAGGACCTCGACACCGCGGCCTGCGCGGCCGCAGGCGGCGTCGACAAGGGGGCAGGCGTCTGTGCGGCCGACACGTGCGCCGACGTGCCGCTGCCCGAGCAGGACATCCAGTGCTGCGTGCCGGGCTCGCACGGCACGTCGAAGTGCCAGGATCGCACGCCGACCGAGTGCACCACGCTCGGTGGCACCAACATCGGCTCGGGCGCGTGCCCGGCGGTGGATCCCTGCCAGTGATCGCCTAGCGCGACGGGGCTCCCGGAAGGGGCGGGCGGGATCTCCGTCCGCCCCTTTTGCTTTACGAGCTGCGGTCGCGGAAGCGGCCGCCGTCGTGCACCACGTCGGCGAGCGCGCGGCGCGGCTTCCACTGCAGCTCCTCGAGCATCGGCTGCGAGCGGAACGCGATCGGGTGCCCGACGCACAGGTAGGCGATCGGCTCGACGCCGTCGGGCAGCGCGAGCTCCTCGCGCAGCACGCCCGGCTCCACGATGCTCACCCAGCCGACGCCGATGCCCTCGGCGCGCGCCGCGAGCCAGAGGTTCTGCACCGCGCAGCAGGCGCTGAAGCGCAGCATCTCGGGTGCCGCCGTCGCGCCGAGCACGGCTTCGCCGCGCGGGCGCAGGTCGACGACGACGCAGACGTTGAGCGCCGCGTCGACGATCCCTTCGAGCCGGAACGAGCGGTACTGCGTGCGACGCGGCTCGGGAAAGCGCTCCGCCTCGCGCTCGCGGCAGCGGAGAAAGCTGTCGCGGATGCGCTCGCGCTGTGCTGCGTCGCGGACGAGGACGAAGCCCCACGGCTGCGAGAAGCCGACGCTGGGTGCGTGGTGGGCCGCGTCGAGGATGCGCTCGAGGACGTCGCTTGCCACCGGCCGGTCCGGCGCGAAGTGGCGCACGTCGCGCCGGGTGCGGATCACCTCGTAGATCGCGCGGCGCGCCTCGTCGCCGAAGGCGGCGACCTCCTGCGGCACGAGGATCGCCGTGTCGTCGTTCACGCGCCGCCGCCGCGCGACTGGCTGCGTCCGCGCTCCTGCACGGCGGCGCGGCGCTGCGCGATGGTCTCGGGAGCCACGCTGCCCACGTGCTTGCGCGACGCTTCCGCCTCGATCCGCATGCCGTCGGCGAAGCTCTGCGCGAAGCCGTCGTCGATGACCTTCTTGTACGAGCGCAGCACGACCGGGTCGCAGGACAGCATGTCGCGCGCGAGCTTCTCGCAGGTCGGCAGCAGCTCCGCGGGCGCGACCACGCGGCTCACGAGCCCCCACGCGGCGGCCTGCTCGGCGGGCAGGTAGTTGCCCGTCAAGGACAGCTCCTTCGCGCGGTAGATGCCGATCGCGCGCGACAGCTTCTGGCTGAGCCCCCAGCCCGGCATGATGCCGACGCGGGCGTGCGTGTCGGCGAAGCGGGCCTCGGTCGACGCGATCAGCAGGTCGCAGGCGAGCGCGAGCTCGAAGCCGCCGGTGATCGCGAAGCCGTTGATCGCGCCGATGATCGGCTGCCCGAGGCGCGCGATGGCGTGCACCAGATCCCCGCCGGCGACGGCGTTCTCGACTTCGTTCGGCGTCGCGCCGTGCGCGCCTGCCGAGTCTTTCGCAGGTCTCTCGACCTCGCCGCCCAGCTCCTTGAGATCGAGTCCCGCGCAGAAGGCGCGTCCCGTGCCGGTGAGGATCACGACCCGCGTCTCGGCATCGTTCTCCAGCTCGTGGAAGGTCGCGATCAGCGCGCGGCGCAGCTCGCGCGACAGCGCGTTCATCGCCTGCGGACGGTTCAGGGTGACGGTGGTCACGCCCTCGTTCTTCGATACCAGCAGCACGGGTTCGGACATGGCTCTGCACTGCATTGCGACGGGACGCATTGCAACCAGGCTGCGCGAGCTGCGCTTCACGGACGCGGCGCGTCCGTGATAGCGCGTTCCGTCGACGGCAGGAGGAACGTCCATGCAACACGACGAGCAGCACGACCCCTTCGCGGCATTCGACGCCGCAGCCGGCATCGGCACGGTGCGCGACCCGTACCCGACGTTCGCGAAGCTGCGCGAGCAAGGCCCGTTCTACCGCGGCCGGCTCGAGAAGGCGTTCGGTCTGCCGCCGATGCCGCAGATCATCACAGCGCACGACGATCAGTACGTCGTCGCGCTGAGCTACGAGGCGGTCTCCCAGGTGCTGCTCGACGGCGAGACGTTCTCGTCGGCGGGCTACGGCGAGACCATGGGGCTCGTCATGGGACACTCGATCCTCGAGATGGACGAGCCCGAGCACCACCGCTACCGGCTGCTGATCCAGCAGGCGTTCACCCTGAAGGCGATGGAGAAGTGGGAGCGCGAGCTGGTGGCGCCGATCGTGCACCGGCTCATCGACGCGTTCGTGGATCGTGGCCATGCCGAGCTGGTGCATGAGCTGACGTTCCCGTTCCCGATCATGGTGATCGCGGGCATGCTGGGCTTGCCCGAGCGCGACCTGCCCGAGTTTCACCGCCGTGCCGTCGAGCTGATCAGCATCGCCACCGACATCGAGCGCGGCTTCAACGCCTCGGTCGCGCTGCGCGACTACTTCGCCGGCATTCTCGCCGAGCGCCGTGCGGACCCGAAGGAAGACGTGATCAGCGTGCTCGCCCACGCCGAGCTCGACGGGCAGCGACTCACCGACGAGGAGGTGTACGCATTTCTGCGCTTGCTGCTGCCGGCCGGCGCCGAGACGACCTATCGCTCGTCGAGCAACCTGCTGTTCGGGCTGCTGACGAACCCCGAGCAGCTGGACGCGCTGCGTGCCGACCGGAGCCTCATGCGCGCCGCGATCGAGGAGGGGCTGCGCTGGGAGCCGCCGCTCACCGGCATCGCGCGCAGCTGCACGCGCGACGTGAAGATCGATGGCGTGGACGTGCCCGCGGGCACGGTCGTCGCGGTGTGCATGGGGTCCGCGAACCGCGACCCGAAGCGCTGGAGCGATCCGGATCGCTTCGACATCCGCCGCGAGGGCAAGCAGCACATGGCGTTCGCGTTCGGGCCGCACACCTGTCTCGGCATGCACCTCGCGCGCATGGAGACGACGGTCGCGCTGAACGCGCTGCTCGACCGGCTGCCGGAGCTGCGGCTCGATCCGGCCGCGACGGACGTGCACGTCAGCGGGCTCACGTTCCGCGCGCCGCGGGAGCTGCCGGTGCTGTTCGGCTGACCGCCCGGTGCATGCACCCGTCCGCTCGCGTCGGGTCGCTTACGCGATGCCGACGACGCGGCGCGGCACGACGGCTCCGGCGGGACTCGATCCGCCGTGGTCGCCACGGACGGACTCCGCTATGGTCCGCCGCCTATGGCAGCGTTCACATTCGAAGCAGCATTCGACCTCGGCTCGCAGATCGAGGCGCGCGCGCAGCACCCGGAGGTCGGCGACCGGCCGTTCCTCCACCAGCACGACCGCACCTGGACGTACCGTCGCTACCGCGACGAGTGCGTGCGGGTCGCACACTTCCTGCTGCGGCGCCTCGGCCACATCGACGATGCCCGTCCCGGCCACGTCGCCATGCTGCTCGAGAATCACCTGGAGCTGCTGTCGCTCTACGGTGGCTGCGCGTACGCCGGGCTGACGCTGTTCGGCGTCAATACGGGACTTCGCGGCGAGACGCTCGCCGGCGTGCTGAACCAGTCGCGCGCGCGCGTCCTGGTCGTCGATCAGCGGCTGCAGGACGAGGTGCAGAAGGTCCGCGCGCAGCTCACGCACGTGCAGCCGGAGAACATCCTCTTCCTGCGCACGGACGGCGAGGGCGACCTCGCCGGCGTCGACCTGATGGAGAGCGTCGACTCCGAGATCGGCGCCATCGGCAAGACGTTCGTGCGGCCGGACGTCAAGGTCGAGCCGACCCACCCGCTGATGGTCATCTACACCTCGGGCACCACCGGCCTCCCGAAGGGCATCCTCAACAACCATGCGAAGCTGCTGCTGATCGGCATGGCGGTGTCGGGCAACCTGCAGCTCGGCTCGGACGACGTCGGCTACGCGTGCATGCCGCTCTTCCACTCGAACGCGATCTTCCTCGGCTTCCAGCCGGCGTTCCACGTCGGCGGCCAGCTCGCGATGCGCGAGCGCTTCAGCGCGAGCGCGTTCGTGCCGGACGTGATGCGACACGGCGTCACGTACTGGAATTACGTCGGCGAGCCGGTGCACTACGTGCTGGGCGCGATCGAGAAGCAGTACGGCGGCGACGAGGCGAAGATCCTCGCCGAGGTCGCGAACAACCCGAAGAACACGCTGCGCTACGCGGTCGGCAACGGTGCCGCGGCTCCGGACATCGAGCGCTTCTCGAAGTGGCTCGGCCTCGAGGACATGTTCGAGCTCTACGGCTCGACGGAAGCGGCGATCAGCACCTTCCGCAAGAAGGGCGACCCGCGCGGCTCGGTGGGCGCCGTCACCGACGCCGCCGTCAAGATCCTCAACGAGAAGGGCCAGGAGTGCCCGCCGGCGATCCTGGACGCCGACGGCAAGATCACCAACTACGCCGAGGCCGTCGGCGAGATCTGCCGCGTCGCCGAGGACACCGGGCTCTTCCAGGGCTACTTCGACAACCCGTCGGCGAACAGCTCCAAGTACCGCGACGGCGTGTACCACTCCGGCGACCTCGGCCACATGCTCGAGCGCGACGGCGTGCGGTATCTCTTCTTCGACGGCCGTACCGACGACTGGATCCGCAAGGACGGCGAGAACTTCTCGGCGCTGCAGGTGGCACGCCTGATCCAGGAGCACCCGGACATCGTGCTCGCCGCCGCGTACGGCGTGCCGTGCTCGGTGTCGGACGAGCTGGTGATGACGGCGCTGAAGCTCCGTCCCGGCGCGACCTTCGATCCGCAGACGTTCTTCGACTTCTGTGAGGCGCAGATCACCGGCGGCGGCATGGACCGCAAGTGGTTCCCGGACTTCGTGCGCGTGGTCGACGAGTTCGAGTACACGCAGACCGAGAAGATCCTGGTCCGCAACCTGAAGAAGCTGCACTTCGACCTGAACCGTCTCGGCGACGACGCTGCGATCTGGTTCCGGCGGCGCGGCGACACGACGTACAAGCGGCTCGCGCGCGCGGACTACGAGGAGATGCGGAAGGAGTTCGCCGAGCGCGAGAAGCTGGATCTGTTGGATCGTTGAAAGCGAGGGGGCGCCGCCCCCTCGCCTTGGCCTCGGCGGAGCCGAGCCCAATTCCACTCCCCCGCTCGCCTGACGGCTCGGCCACTCGGCTTCGCCATCGCGGGTGGGGTGGTGCCGGGCGGGCGGTGGCGGTCGCGTCAGCTGCGCGCGCGGGCGCGCAGGGTGCGCTCCATCGTCGACTCCTCGTCGAGCCTGCGGTGGTGCGCGGCGAGGAGGTCACTGCGGGTCAGGATGCCGACCACGCGGCGCGGGTCGCTGCGCTCGACCACCGGCAGGCGACCGACGTCCTCGCGCACCATGTGATCCGCCGCCTCGCGCAGCGAGCTGTCGGCGAACGCGACCGCCGGTGGACGCTTCAGCAGGTCGCGGACGCGGAGCCGCGTCGCCGCCGTGTCGTCGGCGGTTCCGGCGCTGCCGTTCACGAGGTCGCGTCGCGTGACGACGCCGAGCAGCGTGCCGTCGCCGCTCACGACGGGGAAGCCCTGGTGCGCGTTGCCGCTCGCGTCGGAGCGCAGCCAGTCGCGCACGTCGCTCAGCGCACGGTCGGCGTCGAGCGTCACGACCTCGCGCAGCGCGTGGTCGCGCACCAGGAGCTGGTCGAGAAAGTCGGTCGCGTACTCGCCCGGCACGCGCGTGCCGCGTCGCACGATCTTCTCGGTCATGATCGAGTTGCGCATCGTCAAGCACGAGACGAGATACGCTGCACTGCAGCCGGCGAGCAGCGGCAGCAGGCCCATCGGCTGCTGCGTGGTCTCGAAGGCGAACACCACCGACGCGAGGAGCGCGCGCGACGCGCCGGCGAAGATCGCCGCCATGCCGACCAGCGCACCGATGCGCGGATCGAGCCCGGCCGCGGGGAATGCGCTCGCGGCCGCCGATACGAGCAGGGCACCGAGCGCGCCGCCGATCGTGAACAGGGGCGCCAGCGTACCGCCCGAAGTACCGCTGCCGAGCGCGATCGACCACGACAGGAGCTTGGCCGCGCACAGCACCGCCAGGGGCCAGCCGAGGATGCCGCCCGATACGATGCGCTCGATGTTGTCGTAGCCGACGCCGAGCGTGTGCGGCACCAAGTAGCCGACCACGCCGACCACGATCGCGCCCAGCGCCGGCCACCACATCCAGTGCACCGGGAGCTTCTCGAACGCGTCCTCGATCGCGTACACCGCGCGCGTGATCACGACCGCGGCGAGGCCGATGGCGAGCCCGAGCACGGTGTAGGCGACCAGCGCCTCGCCCGACGGGGCCGCGAGCGGCGGCATCGCGAACACGGGTCCGATCCCGGTGAACGCGGCGCGCACGCCGGTCGCGGTCACGCTCGCGAGCGCGACCGGGACGAGCGAGCGCGGCTTGTACTCGAAGAGCAGCAGCTCGATCGCGAGCAGCACCGCGGACACGGGGCTGCCGAAGGTCGCCGCCATGCCGCCGGCGGCACCCGCTGCGAGCAGCGTCTTGCGCTCGTGCGCGGTGATGTGCAGCAGCTGCCCGAGCAGCGAGCCGAGCGCGCCGCCGGTCGCGATGATCGGACCCTCCGCGCCGAACGGTCCGCCGGTGCCGATCGCGACCGCGGCCGACAGCGGCTTCAAGAACGTGATGCGCGGCGGGATGCGGCTTCGGTTGAGCAGCACCTGCTCCATCGCCTCGGGGATGCCGTGGCCGCGGATCGCGTTCGACCCGAAGCGCGCCATGAGCCCGACGACGAGCCCGCCGAGCACCGGCACGACGATCACGAGGAGGCCGAGCGCGTTGTCCGCGGGCGAGACCATCGCGAACGACCCCCGGCCGTAGAAGGCGAGGTTGGTGACGAGACCGATCAGCGCCGTCAGCACCTGTGCCGTCGATCCGGCGAGGAGGCCGACCACGATGGCGACGCCGGTCACGAACAGCAGGCGCGACGCCACCAGTCGCTGCCGGCGTGGCACGGCGAGATCGAGCGACGGCGCGACCGGCAGGGCGTCGTACGTTGCGGCCGTGGAGCGCTGGCTCATCGTCGCGTGCTCCTGCGCGGCGGTCCGGCAACACGCGTCCGTGCGGTGCTGCGCTTCTCCTCGAAGAACATCCCTGCGACGGCGTCCGCGATCCCCATCTCGCGCACCAGAGCGGCGAGCCCGGACGCGAGCGCGCGCCGCTCGGCCGGCGCGACGCGTGCGAGTGCCGACACGAGGCGCGACTGCGCCGGCTCCGGCACGCGTCGCAGCAGCGTACGCCCGCGTGCCGTGAGTGCGACTTCGGCGCG
>JAIEPK010000276.1 GCA_019749875.1 Candidatus Binatia bacterium
GACGCACCGGGCGCCGACCTGCAGCGCATCCAGATCGTCAAGGGCTGGAGCGATGCGAGCGGTGCCGTGCACGAGCGCGTGTTCGACGTCGCCGGATCGTCGAGCGACGGGACGTCGCTCGATCGCGATTCTTGCACGCCCGCGGCCGCGGCGAGCGAGCTCTGCACCGTGTGGGTGGATCCCGAGTTCGATCCCGCGCAGCGGGCTTTCTACTATGCGCGCGTCCTCGAGGTGCCGACCTGCCGCTGGAGCACGCGCACCTGCAAGGCCGCGGGCGTGGACCCGTTCGCGTCGGACTGCACCGCACAGGCGACGCGTGCCGGCGAGGCGTTCGCCGACTGCTGCTTGACGCGCGAGCAGGGCATCGAGGCGATCGTGCAGGAGCGCACCTGGAGCTCGCCGGTCTGGTACCGCCCGGAGTCGATCGCCGCGATCTCCGGCGGCATCGCGCGCCAGCGCGACGGACGTCGCGGCAGCCTCGACCTCGTCGTCGTGCCTGGTCGGATGCCCGACACGGTCGTGCGCGGCGAGGCTCCCCTCGCCCTGACGCTGTCGAGCGGAGCGACCCTGGTGCGCATCGAGTACCCCGCGGGCGGCGTGCCGCTCGAGACCGATGCGACCGGCCGCACGGTGCTGCACGTGGTGTCGGACGAGGTCGATCTGTCGGCGCTCGGCACCGGTGCGGCGACGATTCGCGTGCAGCTCGAGTCGGGCCTCTACCGCGCCGAGCACGTGCGGCGCTGGCAAGGGGACGACGTGCGCCTCGCGCCGGTCGCGGAAGGAGCGGTGTGATGCGCGCACCGCGCGATCGTGTGCCCGCAGCCGCGCGCCGGGCGATCGCTGCGATTGCTCGTCATCCGTTGCTGCGGCTTCTCGCCGGCGGGGCGTTGCTCGCGCTGCTGCTGCACGCGTTCGGCGGTGGCCCGTCGTCGTCCGCGGCCTCGCGCACGATCGCGAGCATGGCGGCGCTGCCGGCGATGGGCAGCGCGACGGGTGCTGCGCGCGCGAGCGGGCAGGGCACGGCGGTGCGCCCCGCCGACGACGAGCTGCTCTACCGCGCGGCGGCCGATGCGGTGTCGGTCGACGATCCGGTGGTGCGCGGCCGGCTGTTGCGCCTCGCGCAGTACCTGGAGATGGGCGGCACCGCCGAGGAGCCCGACGTCGCTCGCGCGGGAGGTGACGACGGCCGCGCTCGACCGCAGAACGCCGACGCGTTGATCGCAGCGGCGCGCGACGTCGGTCTCGCCGCCGACGACGTGGTGCTGCGTCGCTACCTCGCGGAGCTGGCGCGCCTCGCGCTCGCGCAGCCGTCGCAAGACGATCTGCCCGACGAAGCTGCGCTGCGGGCATGGATCGCGTCGCACCCCGAGCGCTTCACGTCGCCGGCGCGCGTGCGCGCGCGGCACGTGTACCTCAGCGCCACGCGCCGCGGGCCGGAGCTCGCGGCCGACGCGACGACGATGCTCGCGCGGCTGCGCACGGAAGGCGTGCGGCCGGAGCGCGCGACGCCGTTCGGCGACCCGTTCGCACGTGGGACCGCCATCGAAGGCGCGCACGACGTCGTCGCGCGCGCCTTCGGCGAGGACTTCGCGCGCGCTCTCGAGGCGCTGCCCGAGGGCAGCTGGCAGGGTCCGGTCGCGTCGCCGTTCGGACTGCACCTGGTGTGGATCGAGGAGCGCAGCGCCGCGCACCCGGCGACGTTCGAGGAGGTCCGGGGTCGCGCGCTGCACGCCTACCTGCGCGAGCGCGGCGAGGCGCGCGCGAAGAGCCGCCTCGCGACCCTGCGCTGCCGGGCCGGCACTACGGGTGCGGACGGTGCGGGACGGGCTGGCGATGCGTGTGCCGGCTGACCAGCCCGGCACCCACGGAGGTGCGCCGCTGCGGCGACGTCCGGAGCGAAAGGAGGTGAGGCATGACGCTCGAAGGGGGATGCTACTGCGGCGCGCTGCGCTATCGGGCGGAGGGCGATCCGCTGTTCAAGGGACAGTGCCACTGCCGTGAGTGCCAGTACGCCTCGGGCGGGCACCCGAACGTGATCACCGCGATGCCGGAGGCGGGCTTCCGGTACGTGAAGGGCACCCCGAAGCAGTTTCGCCGCGGCGACCTGCCGACGCCGGTGACGCGCGAGTTCTGCGGCGACTGCGGCACGCAGATCCTGAGCCGGGCCCCGGGGCTGTCGGGCGCGGTGCTGATCAAGGTCGGCACCTTCGACGACCCGACCGTCTTCGGCGGCCCCGACATGGTGATCTTCACCATCGAGAAGCAGTCGTTCCACGCGATCCCGGACGGCGTGCCGACCTTCGAGCGCTATCCCGGCTGAGCCTGCGACGCGTGCCGGCCGCGCGCCACGCCGCGCGGCGCCGGCTCCGGCGCGCGGCCGGCTTCAGCTTTCCGCGTGGACTCCGATAGATCAGCCGCATCGTGAGCGATCCGAGGCAGGGCGACGTGCGCGCAGCAGCAACCACCGACGGCCCGAGGTCCGTCCTCGGGGCACTGGTACCGCTGGTCGGTGCGTTGCGCGTCGAGCGCGCCCTGCTCGCGCGGCGGCCCGAGGTCGGGGCGGCGAGGCCGGCATTCTCCGACCAGGAGCTCGACCACTGGCGCGCCCTGCTCGACGGCTCGCCCACCCTCGGTACGCTGGTCGACGCGACCTACGAAGAAGCGCGCGCCGGCGTCGCGCGTGCGGTCACCACGGCGCACCGGGTGCTCGCGACCGCGACCCTCCTCGCGGGGCTGCTGGTCGTCACCATCGCCCTGCCGGCGATCGGGCAGATGTTCGACGTGTCGCCCTGGCTCTTGATCGCGATCGCGTACGCGGGGCTCGCGCAGGTCGGCGCGCTGCGTGCGGCGCGGCTCGGGCACGGCGCGGTCCACGTGGGGCTCGACGCGCTCGACGAGCCGATCGCCCGTGCACGGAACGCGCACGGCGAGCAGGCGAGCGGCGTGCTCCTGGTCGAGGCGCGGGCACGCCGTGCGTCGGCGACCGCATCGAACCGCGCGCTGGCCGATGCCCTCGATGCGATGAACGACGCGGCGTCGGCGAGCCTGCGCAATGCGCTGCTCGCGATCGCCGTCTGGCTGCTGCTGAACGCGGTGCCGCAGTCGATCGCGGCGACGTTTCGCGGGCTCACGTCCGGCTTCGGCGGCTGACGCCGGCACCGGCTTCGTCGGCCACGCGGCGAGGCAGCGGCTCCGCCCGACTCTCCGGGGGCAGGCTGATCCACCCGTGCGGGCCGCGGCGCGCCGCGCGGCGGTTCATGGCGGCGCCCGCCCGACGGCTGCCCGTCGGATGCAGGCGAGGGACGAGGCGGCCGGGAGCTGCAGCATCGTGCAGCTCCCGGCCGCGCCCGGCGGTCACGCGGGCAGCCGGTCGATCACGGCACGCGCGGCAGATTCAGCAGCCAGCCGTTCTGCTTCTTGATCCAGTCGTTGGTGGTCGAGAACGTGGTCCCGGCGAGCGTGAACTGGACCGTCATGTTCGCCAGCGTCGCCTTCGCCTCGAGCTTCGGGTCGAAGAGCTGGATGTCGATCTTGTACTTGTTCATCATGCCGTCGCGCTCGGAGACCTTGATGAACGCGATGCCGCCGTTCGGGGCGTTGCGCGCGTCGTTGTTGGTGTAGGTGTAGGTCCCCGCACCCTGCTGCACGAGCACGACGGGCGGCTCGTTGCCGGACGGATGGCTGAAGATCTGTCCGTTCGCGTTGGCGAGCGAGATGGCGAAGCCCGGGTTCGCCGGATCGATCGCGTTCTGCACGAAGATCAGCGCGTGGAACTCGAAGAAGTCCGGCGTCGCGGCGTCGCCGCGGAAGATGATGCGCTCCGGACACGCGTGCGGGCAGCCGAACGTCAGCTCACTGCCGCCGAACACCAGCAGGCTGCAACCGCTCGCGTCGCAGGCGGTGCAGACGCCGGTCGCATGGCTCGAGCACGCCTGCACCGACGCCGGATCGATCATCGCCATGATGCCGAGCCGCCCCACGTCGTCGTCGAGAACTTTCAGCCGGATGGTCGCCAGGTCCAGCGAGTCGCCGGCGGGCACCGTGATGCTGCTCTTGAGCTTGATCAGGACGCCGTTCGGTCCGCTCGCCGCGCACGAGGTGACGCCGGCGTTCTTCGTGACGCAGCCGCTGGCGCCCACCGGAACGAACGCCAGCTTGCCGGACGCGAGCGTGTTGCACAGCGTGTCGGTGCACGCGAGCACGACGCTGATGTCGCCGCTCAGAATGGCTTTGACGGGATCCACGCCGTCGGCCGGCGTGCCGCTGGCGGGCGTGTCGGTGCTGGTGTTGTTGATCGCGATCACGACGTCGATGACGTCGTCCTTGTGCAGCGGGCCCCAGTCGGTGGGGATGACCGACAAGGATGCGCTCGCCTGAACGGCGTGCGCCGCCGGGGTCAGGACGAAAGAAACGAGCGCAAGAACGGGGAAGAGGACGGAAGCAAGAACGCGGAAGCGGGTCCAGGTGTTCCCGGCCATGTGAATCTCCTTTGCAATCCGTTGCGCGAGGCGAGCGTCGCGGCCATCCGCGCGCGGCGCGGGCACGACGCTCATCGACGATCGCGTCGCCGTCCGTGGCGTCCGCGATCCGCAGCTCACCCTGCCGAATCCACCTCCTCCCCTGGGTTGCGTTGATGCGTCGTCTGCGCGGACCGCCGCCCCGTCAAGCACCCTCCGTGGCGATCCTGCGCGGACACGCCGGGGCTATCACGGATCCGGACGGGGGTGAAGTACCGGATCACGCAGCGAGACGCGGCGAGACGCGGCGTGCGCCGGCCGGTCGAGCCCGATCATCGAGTCGACGGTTGCCGCGTGCGCGTCTCTCCGGCGCACCGGCAGCCGATGCCCGCTGCGACGGCGGTCGACAGCCGCCGTCAGGGGGCGAGGCTGCCGTCGTAGTGGCGCAGCGCCGCCTGCCACGCCTGTTCGCCGATCTCGGCACCGAGCACGCGACCGCCGAAGTCGTCCGCGCGGATGTGAATCCCGCCCCACAGGCGCGACTGACCCGCCTGATCGGCGGCGTCGTCGTACGTCGCCCACTGCAGACGGACCTCCGCGCTCGGGCCGCGCTCGAAGACGAGGTAGGACGTCGCCGGTGCGACGAACTCGCCGAGCCCGCCGGGGAAGTAGGGCGAGCCGGTGATTCGTTCGAGGACCTCGGCCGCGGCGCGGCTGTAGGTGCTGTGGCCCGAGACGTAGCCGGCGAACGGCGGCGTGACGAACGTCTTGCGCTGGTACGGTACCCAGGCCGTCGCGAGCACCCAGCGGACGCCGCTGTACTGGGTCGAGGGCTGCGCCGGCTCACCGGGCCACGACAGGACCGCGATCTCGCCGACGTGTGCCGCGAGAGACGCGTGACGCTCGCCCGGCGCGCTCGACTCGGGCGTGATCACCTCGATGAGTCCGGGCACGAGCGGCAGCCCGTCGGGATCGTACGACGGTCCGCCTGGATCCGACGATTGCCCGAGGCCGCCCATGTAGCGGATCATCGAGATCGGACGGACCGAGTCGTAGACCCGCTTGGTGCCCCAGCAGGCGACCGCGGCGTCGTGCAGGGCACCGTCGAGTGCCAGATAAAGCTTGACGTCCCACTCGAGGTCGTCGACCACGGGCCCGGTCGCGCCGATGCGCTTCTCGGTCAGCCGGTCGCTGACCGAGTTCGCGATCGTGTTCCAGTGCCCCGGCGGGGTTTCGGAGCTCGGACCGTCGGCCCAGAACTCGGCCAGCACGCGGCCGAAGTCGCCGCGCTTCACGAGCTGCGGCGGGTACGGCCGGCCGGTCACGGGGTTCACGGGGTGTCCGGTGCCGGCGTTGCTGCCGAGGGGATTGTTGCCGAAGGCTCCGGGGGAGATGTCGATCACGGCGCCGTCGTCGGGCGTGAGCTGGCTCGCGAGTCGCAGGACCTCGACCGCCTGCTGCTTGAACTCGGCGTCGCTGGCGGGGTCGTGCAGCCGCGGCGGCGGACCCGGCACGAGCGACGGGAAGTCGATCGCGAAGGGCGTCACGCTGCCCCACTGCGGTCCGACGAAGACCTGCACCCGCGACGGCAGGACGATGCCGTTCTGCGTGACCGAGACCGCGAGCGCCAGCGGCTGCCAGCGGTTCGGGTCGTCCATCGCGATCTCGGTGCGCGTCACGACCAGCGGATCGTTGGCCGGCGCGTAGGTCGGATCGGCGTAGTTGATGCTCTCGTTGGCGCCGTCGCCGAGCGTCGCCGCGATCACGCCGAGGCCGACGCGGTTGCCGACCGCCGCCGGATCGTCGCCGGCCGTCGACGCGTAGCCGGGGTCGAGGCCGAGCTCTTCCATCTTCGCGCGCAGCGCCGCGAGCGTGCGTGCGGCGTTCACCGACCGGGCATAGCGTGACGCGAGCACGCGGTAGGCCGCGAAGCTGATCGCGATCTCGCGGTCGCGCGCCGGATCGGCGGAGGTGACCTCGTCGCGCACGAGATGACCGTCGGCGACCGGGTCGTAGGCCGCCCACGCGTCCCACATCGCGACCGCGAGGTGGAACAGGTTGCGCGCATGGACCGGCGGTCGCGGCAGGTCGATGCGGATCGCGTCGAGCGCCTCCTCGTCCCACTGGCGGGCGATCGACTGCGTGGTGACCGGTCGGCGTCCGCAGTACGGCTCCGCGACGCCGGCGACGAACGGGTGACACGAGCGCGCCGAATCGATCGCACCGTCGATCGCGCGGCAGGCGTCGCACGCGACGCGGGCCGCGACGCAGGCGCCGAGGTCGTTCGCGGTGACGCCGGCGCACTCGCCCGGTAATGCGGTGCCGAGATCGGTGGCGGAGCAGGCCTGCGCGACGGTGCGGGCGCTCTTCGCGTCGGCCTTCGCGATGCGTCCGTGCACGTCGCTGCCGAGGCATGCGTCGAGGTCGCCGGCGTCGCGAAGCACCTTCGCGCGGAGGCCGTCGCGGACGCAGTCGCGGAAGGCGAGGATGCGCGCCCTGGCCATCTGCGCCGCGGCCCGCGTCACGGCGCGCTGGCAGCTCGCATTCGCGCCGCTGCCGAGCGCGGCATCGAGGTCGTCGCCGAAGATCGCATCGACGCGCAGCAGCCCGGTGAACGCGGCGTTCACGGCGGCGGCCGTCTTGGGGCCGAACTCGGCGTCGGGACCGGTGCAGCTGCGCGCCTCCGCCGCGATCGTCTGGGCGCGTGCCTTCGCGAGCGCGGCGGACGCGCCGGCCGCGACGCAGTCCCGTGCCGACTCCCCCGCCGGAAGTCGCCCACGTGCGGCGTCGTCGATGCAGCCCTGAACCTCCGCCAACGACGCGATGCCGACCCGCGCGCCCGCGTCGACGAGCTTCCGCATGCAGGTGCGCTGGCCGGCGTCGGGCGTGCCGGGCGGATCGGGCACGCGGCAGTCGGCCGGCTCGGTGATGCGCAGCAAGGCGTTGGCGTCCGGCCGGTGCACCGTCTGCTCGGCGCCGCTCGGCCAGCGCACGTGCACGGACTTCAGCGAGCGCGGCGACGTTCCGAGGCCGAAGTGCACCCGGGTCGTGCCGTTCTGCGCCAGATAGGTGCTGCTCGCCGACATCTCGCGCACCAGCGGCCGCGCGCCGCCGGTGCGGTTCAGCGTGACCCGCGCACCGACGCCTTGACGCTGCGAGCAGCGGCCCGCGAGCTCGACGTCGAGCCAGGCGCCGGCGTTGCCGCCGTCGTTGCGGAACAGCTTCGGCGGCGCGCAGCAGTCGTGCAGCAGCAGGACGTCCACGTCGCCGTCGGCATCGTAGTCGAAGGTCATCAGGCCGTAGCCGAGTCCCGGATCGATCAAGCCCGATGCGGCGGAGATCTCGGTGAACGCTGCGTCGCCGTCGTTGCGCCACAGGCGCACCGGGTCGGTCGCGAACTGGCTCAGATCGACGGGGCCGAGCTCGGGCCCGACGAAGGGATCGTCGCCCGAGCCGGCGCCGTTGGTCTGCACGATGTCGAGGTCGCCGTCGTTGTCGAGGTCGAACGCGTCCGTTCCCCAGCCCCAGTAGCCCTCGCGGACGCCGGCGCTCTCGGTGATGTCCTCGAAGTGGCGGCTGCCGAGGTTGCGGTAGAGGCGGTTGCCGGTGGCGCGCGCATTCCCGGCGACGTGGATCGAGGTGACGAACAGGTCGAGCAGGCCGTCACCGTCGAAGTCGCCCGCGACGCCGCCCATGCCGTGCTCGTCGGTGCCGACGCCGGCTGCGACGGTGCCGTCGGTGAAGCGCCCGTTGCGTGCGTTCCAGAACAGCCGGCTCTCGGCGAAGTCGGATACCATCGCGAGATCCGGCCAGCCGTCGGCGT
The DNA here is from genome assembly GCA_019749875.1 of Candidatus Binatia bacterium. Taxonomy (GTDB): domain Bacteria; phylum Desulfobacterota; class Binatia; order UBA12015; family UBA12015; genus VGTK01. Next base: position 8,281 of record JAIEPK010000276.1, read on the forward strand.
CGAAGTCCGAGAAGATCGGCGTGAACGGGAACGTGCCGTCCTGCGTGCCGGCGATCGCGTCGAGCGCGACGCCGGTCGCCACGGTCACGTCGTCGAAGAATCCCGGCTGCGCCGCGCCGCGATTGTGGAACAGATGGCTCGTCAGCGTCGGCACCGTGGGACTCAGGACCGATGCCGAGAGCTCGGTGACGAACAGATCGAGATAGCCGTCGCGGTCGTAATCGCCGAAGGAGGCGCTGCGGCCGAACGCCGCCGAGTCGACGGCGACGCCACGCGCCGCGGCCTCCTCCGTGAAGATGCAGCCGCCGTCGTTCACGTAGAGGAAGTGTCGAGCGCGCGTCCAGCCGGTGACGAACAGGTCGAGATCGCCGTCGCCGTCGACGTCGCCGAAGGCGGCACCGCGCGTGCCGCGCGGGAGGCCGAGGCCGGCCGCGACGGTCACGTCCTCGAACGTCCCGTCGCCGCGGTTGCGGTAGAGGACGTCGTGCCGCCCGCCCGTCAAGTAGAGGTCGGGCCGGCCGTCGCCGTCGCAGTCGCCGACGGCGCC
>JAIEPK010000624.1 GCA_019749875.1 Candidatus Binatia bacterium
CATGCGCGTTTCGGTAGCCTGATTATCTTCCGTCGAACCGCCGCATGCGGACAACGTCCAGCCGCACGTGCACGCGGCGCTGGAGCGTGCGCGCGAGCTGCACCGGGGCGCACCCGATCCGCGGCCGGCCCTCGCGCTGGCGTAGACGGCGGGTTGGGCGCGCGGACACCGGCCACCTCCGCGCAACTTTTTTCACGGTGGCTCTGGACGGGTCCGCGGACCTCGGATAGGGAATCCGAATCGGATTCGCATTCCGAAACCACCCCATGCACGGCGCCGCCCCTCTCACCACGCTCGAGACCGTCTCGGGCCCCAAGCAGGCGCGCAGCGAGCGCACGCTGCAGCGGCTCCTCGACGCCGCCGAGGCGCTGATCGTCGAGCAGGGGCTCGCCGGCCTGTCGATCCCCGAGGTGGTGCGCCGCGCCGGTTCTTCGGTCGGCGGCTTCTACGCGCGCTTCCGCGACAAGAACGAGCTGCTGCGCGCGCTCGAGGAGCGCTTCTTCCTCGAGGTGCAGAGCCGGCTCGACGCGCTCGCCGACGAGCGCCGCTGGGAAGCCGCCCCCGTGCGCGACATCGTCGCCGCCGCGGTCGACGAGCTGGTGACCGTGACCGAGGCGCGGCGCGCGCTCATCAAGGCGTTCATGTTCCGCGCCACGCAAGACGTGCAGGTACGCGACGACGCCGTCCGCTTCCGGAACCGCGCCGCCGAGCGCATCGCAGCGCTCCTGGTCGGCAAGTCGCCGAGCTTCACGCACCCCGAGCCGGTGCTCGCGATCGACCTCGGCGTACAGGCGGCGTTCTCTCTCATGAACCAGCACGTGCTCCTCGACGGCACCGAAGCCGCGGGACGCATGCTGTCGCTCGACGACCTGCGCCGCGAGATCGCGCGCCTGTTCGTCGCCTACGTCGGGATCGACGAAGCTTCCCGAGATCGCCCGCGCGCCCGCAAGAGCGCCGCCAAGACCGTCAAGCAGAAGAGGACTGGCTGAGCCGCGACGACGGCGCGCGCCAGACGGAGGAGACGATGGAATACCGCCAGCACAACCCGCTTCCCATCCCCACGAGCGGCGCCTACGAATCGCTCAGCGCGACCGTCGAGACGGTGCTCGACTGGCAGTACGAGCTCAAGAAGCAGAACCTCCTCTCGCTCTACGAGAAGGGCAAGGAGCTCGCCTGGAACGCGAACGACCTCGACTGGTCGATCGACGTCGACATCGAGAAGATGATGCACGAGCGCGTCGCCAACGGCGCCGCGGCGCTCATGAACACGCTGATGAGCCCGCCGATCCCGCTCAAGGACGAAGAGCTGATCCGCATGCAGCTGCACATGAACTCGTTCATGCTGTCGCAGTTCCTGCACGGCGAGCAGGGCGCGCTCCTCGCCACCGCGAAGATCGTGCAGGGCGTACCCTGGGAGGAGGCCAAGTTCTACGCCGCCAACCAGGTCGCCGACGAGGCCCGTCACGTCGAGGTCTACCACCGCTACTTGACGGAGAAGCTCGGCATCTCCTACGGCGTCAACGACCAGCTGCGCCAGCTGCTGGACACGATCATCTGCGATCCGCGCTGGGACATCACGTTCCTCGGCATGCAGATCATGGTCGAGGGCCTGGCGCTGGCGGCGTTCGGCGTGACGCGCATGCAGATGGCCGACGAGCCGCTGATCCAGGACCTGATCGGCCGGGTCATGGCCGACGAGTCGCGCCACGTCGCCTTCGGCGTGCTGTCGCTGTCGGATCTCTACACCAAGGAGATGTCGTCGACCGAGCTCAAGGAGCGCGAGGAGTTCGTGATCGAGGCGACGCACCTGCTGCGCGACCGCCTGCTCATGGAGGCGGTCTTCGAGCGCCTCGGCTGGGACAGCAAGATCTGGGTCGAGTGGGCGAAGCAGACGCCGTTCATGGTCGGCTTCCGGCAGATGATGTTCTCCAAGATCGTGCCGAACCTGCGCCGCCTCGGGCTGCTCACGCCGCGCGTCCGCGCCGAGTACGAGAAGCTCGACCTGCTGAAGTTCGAGCACATGAAGGACTCGGTCGAGGAGCCCGAGATGACGCCGCCGCACGAGCTGGTGCAGCTGCTGATGCAGTTCATGGCGACCGCACCCGCGGCGCAGGCGAACGGGGCGAGCGCTACGGCCTGAACGGCGGCTCCGGCTGCCAGTCGGGATCGGCCGCGCGGACCAGCTCCTCGAGCTCGGACACCGCGCGGCCGATCTCGTCTGCGATCGCCGCGGGCCCGCCGCGCGCGATCTCGTCGGCGAGCGAGCGGTAGTACCAGAGGGTCCCGTTGCGCTGGCCGTTGAAGCGCTCCCACAGCGTCTCGCCGCTCTTCGCGTAGTCGGCGAGCACGGCGCGCGCGTTGTGCAGCTTGTCGCACGCGCTCACCAGTCGCACGCGCGCATCGGAAGTCGCGGCGAGATGGGCGAGGTAGCGCTCCTTGCGCTCGCGCCACGGCGCCTTGCTCTCGCCGTCGCTGTCGGAGCAGGCCTCGACGATGCGCACGACGTCGTCGCCGAAGCGCGCGCGAATGTCGTCGCGTCGCGCGAGCCCGCCGGCGTCCTCGATCGCGTCGTGCAGCAGCGCCGCGATCGCCTCGTCCTCCCCGCCTCCGTTCTCGAGCACGAGGCTCGCGACGGCCAGCAGATGGGCCACGTACGGGATCTCGGCGCGCGCGTCGTCGGCCGCTTCGTCGGCGGCGCCGGTGCGCGGCGTGACCTTGCGGATCTGGCGCCAGTGCGCGCGGGCCGCGTAAACCAGCGCCTCCTCGAAGCGGCTCGTCAGCTTCGGATGCGACGTCGTCGCGCTCATCGTTCCATCTTCCTCCGAACAGGAGCCGAAGCACGACGTCCGTCGCGCGGCCATCGACATCCTGCGATGCGATCAATCCGTGGCGCGACCGCCGGGCTCGGACACCGGCGCGCTCGGCGGGACACGGTACAGCGGGAAGCGCTCGAATCCCGGCACCGGGATCCGCGGCCATCCGGCGACGACGGGAAAGTCCTTCGGCATCCGCCACATCCAGAAGTACTCGATGCCGTTCGCCTGCAGGTCGGCGCGTACGCGCTCGGGTGAAACGTCGGGCGGCGGCACTCCCCAGTAGTGCGCTCCGAGGTGATGGCTCAGCAGCAGCGACTGTTCCCAGAAGTTGCCCGACGCGACCCGTGCACCCGGCGGAACGACGCTGCGCATGCGCGCCGCGAGCATCGCGACCTGGCGCTGGCTGCGCGCCCGACTCGAAAAGCTCCACCGGCCGAAGGCGCTCCACACCGATGCGCTCCTGGACGCGGCGCCGTGGCCGCTCGTCCGCCTGCCGACCGCCGGCGCGCAGAGAAACGACGCGCACACGACGATGGTCGCGACCCGGCGCAGCACCGCGCCTCGCCCGAGAAGGTGCACGCTCGACGCGACGACCCACGCTCCGAGCACGAGCAGGAGCATGCAGAGCAACGACAGGAATCGGTCGAAGAGATGCAGCAGCGCGTACCCCAGCGGGAACACCAATGCCGCGGCGAGGATCACGATCGCGGTGCGGCGGCGACCCGGCACGCCCTCCAGCCATGCGGCAGCGAAGGAGCCGAGCAGGATCGGCCACAGCAGGATCGTGAAGCTGCCGCCGATGGCGACCAGGTGGCCCGCATTGCGCCGCAGGTTGTCGAGGTACCAGGCCCGGTCGTCCGCGGTCGCCAGCGGATTCCAGGGCTCGAAGCGCAGCACGGTCGCGTCGTCCCAGGCGCTCACGGCGAGCGGATCGGGCGGCGGCAGGAAGCCCTGCGAGAACATCGGCAGCTGGAAGCCCGGGCCGTTGAAGGCGAGGCTGAAGCGCCCCACGCTGCCCGTCGTCAAGTAGCCGTACTTCGCGCCGAGGCAGGCGACCCACGGCGCGACGACCAGCAAGAGGCCCGTGTATCCCGCGACCACCGCCACCGCGACGCGCCGTCGCGCGTCTCCCGCGCGCACCAGGTCGACGAGGCTCACCAGCGCGAGGTGCACCACCACGAAGCCCAGGGCGTAGGCCTTGGCGAGGTAGGCGACGCCACCGAGGAGGCCCGATGCGAAGCGCCGCCGCCAGCTCGTTCCGTCCTGCTCCGCCGGCGAGGTCAGATGCGCGAGGTACAGCAGCAGCGTGCCGGTCATGAGCAGATCCGGCGTCGCGACGACCAGGCCGAAGTAGAGCAGGATCGGGCTGCTCGTCAAGCATACCAAGAAGCGCGCGTCGCGCGGCACGCCGAGGTTCGCCGCGAGCCACCAGGTCGCGACGAGGATACCCTCACCGATCACCACGGCGAGGAGCTTCGTCGCGAGCAGCGGCTCGACGCCGACGGCGAGCGGCACCACCAGCAGCCACGAGTAGAGTGGGCTCCAGTAGGCGTTGACCGCCGCGGCCAGGTCCCCCGCGAGGTACTTCTGCGCGACGCTCAGGTACGAGACGCCATCCGGATTCATCTGCCAGCGCACCTCGGGGATCGCCCAGGCACTGCAGGCGGCGAGCGTCGCCATGGCGACGAGCAGCCCGATCGGCCGCGACCACGGATCGTCCTCGCGTCCGGGTACTTGCATCGTTGCGCGGTCGGTCGCGTCCCTGACCCGAGTGCTCCTCACGGCGCGCGACCATGCGCGATGGCCTCGGAACCGTCAAGCGCGCCGCCCTCGGCGGAGGGCGCGTGAAAGTCGTCGCGCGGGATCGGACGCCAGCGCGCGCGTCGGGCTCGCGGGTCGCGAACGATGCTACACGAGCGTCATGGACTACCGCGATCGCGTCGCCATCGTCACCGGAGCGTCGTCGGGCATCGGCCGCTGCATCGCCGTGGATCTCGCGGCCCGCGGGGCACGCGTCGTCCTCGCCGCGCGGCGCGCCGTGGAGCTGGAGGAGACGGCGCGCGAGTGCAGTGCGCGCCGGGGTGCAGCCGGTGCGGCTGCCGGCGACGGCGTGCACGTGGTCCCGGGCGACCTCGCCGAGCCCGCGTTCGCGGACGCGCTCGCCGCGGCCGCGCTCGACCGCTTCGGCCGCCTCGACATCGTGGTCAACAACGCCGGCATCGCGAAGCACAAGCAGATCCATCTCGTCACCGCCGACGAGCTCGAGCGCGTGTTCCGCGTCAACTTCCTCGCCGCAGCACGCTTGACGCTCGCGGCGCTGCCCGCCCTGGTCGCGTCCGGTGACGGCTTCGTGATCAACGTGTCGTCGGTCGCGGGCAAGCTGCCGCCGCCGCGCGAGACGATCTACGCGGCGTCGAAGTTCGCGCTCGAGGGCTTCACCGAAGGGCTGTGGCTCGACCTCGCCGGATCGGGTGTGCACGCGGCGGTGATCCACGTCGGCCCGATCGACACCGACATCTGGCGCAGCACCGACGAGCCGTCGCGCTATCGCGGGCGCCGTTTTCCGCCGAGCATGGTCTCGCGCGCGGTCCTGCGGTGCATCGAGGAGCGGCGCCACGCGCTGTGGGTGCCGCGGCGCTTCGCGCTCGCGTACGGGTTCCGCCTGCTCCTCCCCGGCGTCTACCGGTGGGCGTCGGCACGCTTCGACCCGGTGCCGCGCGCGGTGATCGAGGCCGCGCGGACACGCGGCCGCCGCTGATCCCGTCCGCCGCACCTTCGCCGCCGCGCCTCTCGCCATGCCCGCGCGGCACGCCGCACCGCCCCGTTTGTGCAGCCGGACGACGCCGCGCTATGCGGATGGCTCGTGCCGGCAGCGCCGCGGCCCGAGACGTGCGCGATGATCGACGACATCGACCTCACCGACCTCGACGTGTTCGCGCGCGGCTTTCCGCACGAGCTGTTCACGACGCTCCGCCGCGAGGCGCCGGTGTGGTTCCAGCCGCCGAGCGCGCACACGCCGGGCGGCGAGGGCTTCTGGGTGCTGTCGCGCCACGCCGACGTGACGGCGGCGGCGCTCGACGCCGCGACGTTCTCGTCGCACCGCGGCGGCGCGCGCGACGGCGGCGGCACGCTGATCGAGGACCTGCCCTCGGGCTTCGCGGCCGGCGTGCTGCTCAACATGATGGACGACCCGCGGCACCGGCACTTCCGCAAGCTGGTCACGCCGAGCGTGTCGCCGCGCGCGCTCGCGACGATGGAAGCCGAGCTGCGCGAGCGCACCGCGACGATCCTCGACGCGGTCGCCGAGCGCGGCTCGTGCGATCTGGTGACCGACGTCGCGGCGGAGCTGCCGCTGCAGGCGATCGCGCGGCTGCTCGGCGTGCCTCAAGTCGACCGCCACCGTCTCTTCGGCTGGGCCAACGCGACCCTCGACTACGACGACCGCGAGCTCGGCCAGACCAGCGCCAAGGTGCAGGCCGCGCAGGCGGAGCTCTTCCAGTACGGCGCGGCGCTCCTCGCGGAGAAGCGCCGCTGCCCCGCGGACGACATCCTGTCCGCTGCGGTGCACGGACGCATCCCGTCGGACCGCGGCGGCGACGAGCCGCTCTCCGAGCTCGAGCAGCAGATGCTGTTCAACCTGCTGATCGCGGCCGGCAGCGAGACCACGCGCAACTCGATCGCGCTCGGCTTCGCGGCCCTGGTCGAGCACCCCGAGCAGTGGCGCACGCTGCGCGACGATCGCGCGCTGCTGCCGCGCGCGGTCGAGGAGATGCTGCGCTGGGCGTCGTCGACGCCCTACAACCGCCGCACCGCGACGCGCGACGTGGAGCTGCGCGGCCAGACGATCCGCGCCGGCGACAAGGTCACCTTGTGGTGGGCCTCGGCGAACCGCGACGAGGACGTGTTCGCCGATCCGTTCCGCTTCGACGTCCGCCGCGATCCGAACCCGCACCTGACCTTCGGCTACGGCAACCACTTCTGCCTGGGCGCGAACCTCGCCCGGCTCGAGATGCGGCTCGTCTTCGAGGGCCTGCTCGAGCGCTTCGACGCGATCGCGCTCGACGGGCCGATCGAGTGGACGCGCAGCAACAAGCACACGGGCGTGCGGCACATGCCGGCCGCGTTCGTCCGCCGCACGGAGAGACCATCGTGAGCGATCCCGCCGGTAACAAGCAGATCATCGAGAAGTTCTGGCGCGACCTGTACGCGCGCGACTTCGACGCCGTCGGCCGCTACTTCGCCGACGACGGCGAGTACACGGACATCCCGACCCCACCGGAGGACGTGGCGCGCGGCCCGGCGCAGATCGCCGCGCGCCTTCGTCTCGGCCTCGAGCCGCTCGCCGGCATCTACCACCACCCGCGGCACATGATCGCCGAGGGCAACCTCGTCATGACCGAGCACGAGGAAGAGTGGCACTGGCCGTCGGGCGAACAAGTGGTGATCCCGTTCGTGTCGGTGCACGAGTTCCGCGACGGCAAGCTGGTCCGCTGGTGGGACTATCCCGACCTCAACAAGCTGCTCGGCGCCGCACCGAAGTGGTGGATCGAGCACATCATGAAGGGCTGGCAGTAGGCGGCGCGCTCGCCGCTCGCCGCGCCGACGCCCGGGCGCGACGTCGCGGCGCAACCGTGAGGCGGGTGCGGCGAACCGACGCGGCGCGGCTCACTCGGATTCGATCGCGACGCACGCGGCCCCGCTGCACGTCGCGAGCCGCCCGATGAACGCGTCCGACTCGTGCGCGAACGCGTCGTCGCACGGACCGCTCGTCATCTCGTACGGATCGCTCGCCAGCGCGAAGCTCAGGCAGCGGCCGTCGGCGTAGCGCACGAACTTGCGGTCGGGCGTGCGCAGGCCCTGCCACAGCACCTCGCCGGTGCCGTTGAACCACTCGAGCAGCATGCGACGCCGCGGCGGCGCGAGCGCCCGTCCGTGCAGCAGCGGCAGGAACGAACGCCCGTCGACGTCGGCCGGAACGCGCGCCCCGGCGATCGCCGCGAAGGTCGGTGCGAGATCGGCATTGGTGACCAGGGCGTCGCTGCGCCCCACCGGGACGCCGGGGCCACGCACGTACAGCGGCACGCGCACGTCCTCGTCGTAGGGCTCGCCCTTCCCTTCCGCGATGCCGTGCTCGCCCATGAAGATGCCGTGATCGCTGGTGAACACGACGTACGTGCGATCGAGGATGCCGCGCTTCTCGAGCGCGGCGATCAGCGCCTCGAGCCCGTCCTCCACGCCGAGCATCATCTGCAGCCGCGTGCGGGTGCGCTCGATCACGGGCTGCAGGTCGCCCGACACCGACGGCGGCCAGTCCGGAACGAAGCCGTCGAGCTTGTCGCGATACTTGGGCGGCGGCACGAACGGCCCGTGCGGCGACATCGGCGCCCACATGGCGAAGAACGGCTCGGGCGCCGTCGCGACCCACTGCACCGCCTGCTCGGCGAAGTACTCGGTGTCGTACTCCTTGCCCAGCGACCGGATCTTGCCGCTCTCGTCGAGGACGTCGACGCCGCCCCGCGTGAGCGTGATCTTCGCGTAGCCGGCGTAGCGGTCCCAGCCCTGCGGCACGTCGACCTTCGGCCCGTCGTGTCCGTTGATGTACTTGCCGAACAGCCCGGTTCGGTATCCCGCAGCCTGCAGCCAGACCGGCAGCAGGCGTCCCTCCTGCCCGCCCTTGCGCAGCGCCCACACGCCGCCCACCCACACGCCGTTGTTCTTGACGCCGGAGTTGTGCGCGTACTTGCCGGTCAGGATGGTCGCCCGCGACGGCGCGCACACGGGCGTCGGCACGTCCATGTCGAGCGTCATGCCCTGCTCCGGCAGGAGGCGCGCGATCCGCGGCAGGTACGGGAGCAGGCGCGCGTTCAGGTCGTCGGTGAGCACGAACACGATGTTCGGACGCGGCGGCGCTGACGACCGGCACGCCGCGAACGCCAGCGCGAGCGACGCGAGCCGCAGCAGCGCGAGCGCCGGCCGCGTGCGGCCGGGCACGATGCGTCTACGCCTGCGCAACGCAGATCCGCTGCGCGA
>JAIEPK010000544.1 GCA_019749875.1 Candidatus Binatia bacterium
CGACGCCTGCTCGCGCGGCGCGTTCTGACGGGCGAGCTGGCGCAGCTGCTGCGGCGCCACCGGGGCGCCCTTGTCGCGCTCGATGAGCTGCAGCTTGCGTGCGAAGTCGGGCCGCGCCGGATGGACGTCTCGCGTCGACACCGCCGCGCGCTGCAGGACGTCCTGCGGCGGCTTGACGCCGCGGCCGCCGCGCAGCTTGTCCGGTCGCGCGGCGAACAAGCTGTCGCGCGCCGGGATGACGTCCGGTGCGCCGCGCAGCGGACGGAACGCCTCGCGCCGATGCTCGCGCGGAACGTCGATGCGCTGCAGATCGCCGCGCACGAACGAATCGCGGCTCACGGCGTAGAAGCCGCGGTCGATGTTCGTGTAGCTGATGTTGTTGACGTTGATGTTGGTGACGTTCTTGACGACGGTGTTGTTCACCACCCGCGGGCCGCCCCAGCCGCCCCACCACGGCCGCCCGCGCTGGGCGCCGTAGACGCCGCCCCACCACGGGATCACCGGCTCGCCCCAGCCGAGCGGCACCCAGCCGACCGACGGACCGATGCCGACGGACACCGACACGCTCGGCGTGTTCACGCTGACGCCGAGGAACCCGACGGTCGCCGGCACATACGCGGGCCGCGCGACGACGGGGCCGGGCGCCCACGCCCACGCGTCCTGCACGTAGACCCAGCGGCCGTAGTGCGACGGTGCCCAGCCCCACGGCTCGTAATCGACCCACGTCCAGCCCCACGGGTCCTGCCAGACCCAGCGGCCCTGCGTGAACGGCGACCAGCCGGCGGCGACGCGCGTTGGGCGCCAGATCGGACCGTAGGTCTCGTGGCGATCCCACGATCCGTAGTCGTCGAGGTCCTCCGCACCGTACACGTCGGCGTCGACGTACTGATAGCTGGATGCGTTCTGCAGGCGCGCGGCGCGTTGCGTCTCCCAGTCGTCCCAAGGATCGCTCGGCACCTGGGTCGCGTCGAAGACCTCGATCGGCGGCACGTCGTCGGTCACGTAGCTCGCGTCGACGATGCGCGCGCCGCGGCCGCGCTCGAGACGATAGCGCTCTTCACCGAGGTAGGCGTCGGCCTCGCCGTCGCGCACCGCGACCGTCGTCTGGCCGTCTTCCGCGACGTCGATCCGGTAGATGCCGCGCGAGCGCGCGACCACCGCCGTGGTCGGCGTCGAGAACTCGACGTGCTCGCGCGCGGGAACCTCGCGTAGCCGGAAGGTCGCCGTGCCGACGCCGACCTTCACCTGCACCGCCTGGTCCGAGACTTCGAGAAGCTCGATCTCGGTGTCGTTCGAGAGGCGTGCATACACGCCGCCGGGCAGCTGAAGCTCCGCCCGGCCGCCGTCGCCGGACCAGAAGCGGTCGCCGGTCACCAGCGGGGCATTGACGTCCACCGCGGTCCACTCGTCGGCGTCGGCGTTGAGATACGACGCCTCACCCGCGACGAACGCGACGCGCGCGACGCGGGGCTCCGCGTCGGCTGCCGCGGCCGGCCGGGCGACCGCCGTCAAGTAGAATCCGAGGGCACAGAGCACGAGCGCGCGCGGACGGAGGCCGCGGCGCGCAGGCGAAGAGCCGCGCGTTGTCGCGTGTTGCACGTCGACCTTCCTTTCGTCCCGTCGGTGCGGGACCCGGACGAGCGCTGGGCGCTCGATGGCGCTTGATCGGTCGCGTCAGGGCGACGCGAGAAGCGTGCCAGCGCGCCGCGGACCGCACCCCGGTGCGGCCCTCCAGCGAAGCTCGTTGCCGGTCACGTCATGACGGCTGGAACACGCGGCTCGCGGCAAGGTCGCGCGGCGATCGCGCACGAGCGCGCGCCTGTAGATTCCACAATCGCGCTGCCACCATCCGCCGCACGCAGCACACGAGCGCGCCGCCGTGATGGCGCGTGCCGCGCGGTGCGGCGCGAGCTTGGGCGTTATGGCGCGGGAACGCTCTGCGGCACGAACGACGTCACGAAGCGCGTGGCGCCGCGGTCGATCGCGAGAATGGTCACCGACTTCATCGGGATGCGATCGCCCGGCCCGTACGAGATCGTGCCGGTCACGCCGGGGAAGTCCTTGGTCGCCGCGAGTGCCGCGCGGACGTCCTTCGGGTCGTCGCTGCCGGCGCGCTCGATCGCGTCGAGCAGCAGCTGCGCCGCGTCGTAGCCGAGCGCGGTGAACGCGTCCGGCTCCGCGTTGGGGTAGGCGCCGAGGTAGAGCGCGCGGAACGCCAGCACGCGCGCGTCGCTGCTGTCGGCGCCGAGGTACGCGTGCGTCGTGAAGTACACGTCGCCGAGCGAAGGATGCGCCGTCCATGCGCTCGTGTCGAAGGCGTCGCCGCCGACGATCGGCGTCGTGATGCCCGCGCCGCGCAGCATCGCGGTCACCGCGACGGCGTCCTCGGGCTGTGCCGCGAGGAAGATCACGTCCGCCGGGGCGAGCGCCGCGAGCGTCGCGGCGTCGACCGTCGCCGGGTCGTAGCCGACGCGCGAGAGGATCCGGCCGCCGAGCTGCTCGAAGCGCTCCGTGAAGTACTTCTGCAGGAGCCGCGTGTAGTCGTTGCTCGTGCTCCAGGCGATCGACGCGGTGCGCGCCCCGCGCGTGGTGAAGATCCACTCCGCGGCGGCCGCCGCCTGCACGTTGTCGCCGAAGCAGGCGAGGAACAGCCACTGCGGGACCTGCGCCGGCAGCAGCGGCGAGGTCGCACCGGAGGTCAGGAACACGCGTTCGTCCGCGGCGGCGACGGGAGCTGCCGCGAGCACCATGTTGGTGTCGGACAGCCCGAACACGCCGGCAGTGCTCGGGTTCTGCCGGAGCAGCTCGGCGGTGCGCTCGTGCGCCACGGGGGGCTCGCTCGCTCCGTCCACCATGACCAGGTCCACGGGCCGGCCGAGCACGCCACCGTTGCCGTTCACCTGCTCGACCGCGAGCCGCGCGCCACGCGCCGACGGTCGGTCCAGGCCGGCCTGGGCACCGGTCACGTCGTAGGCGGCGCCCACGACCACGGGCCCTTTGCCGTTGCTGCAGCCCGCCGTGACCCCCGCCCACAGGACCAGCGCCACGGCGGCCTCTGCCCGGACGCGCCTCCTCTCACCGTGCCCCACGCTCGCCTCCCCCGCGGCTTCGCGCCGCGGTCACCAGAGACCTAACGGCCGGCGTGGTCAGGGACTTGACGCCGCGCGGCGCGCAGCCCGTCCGCCCCCGTTGATTGGAACAATGTTCACGCGCGGCGAACGCCCGATCGACGAAAGCGCGCCACGCGAACGTCCGGACGTAGGACGGACGAACCCGGCGCGACGAGGACCCCGATGTCGCATCCGCTCCGTCTCCTGCTCGCCGCCGGCTTGCTCCTCGCCTCGGGCACACCGGCCCTGGCGAACAACTACGTCGTCACCAACAACGGCGACACCGGCGCCGGCTCGCTGCGCAAGGCGATCAGCGATGCGAACGGCCATTCCGGCCCCGACACCATCACCTTCATGCTCGCGCCGGGATCGACCACCATCAAGCCGCAGTCGGCCCTGCCGCCCATCCTCGGCGGCGGTCTCGACATCACGGGCCAGACCGGGGCGAACGGCGGCCCGGTGGTCGAGATCGACGGCAGCGACGCCGGCGACGTGAGCGGCCTGACCGTCGCGGGCGGGCCCACGGCCATTCGTCGTCTGGTCATCAATCGCTTCGCAGACCGCGGGATCTACGCGGGCAACATGAGCGGGCTCACGGTCGAGAGCTGCCGGATCGGCACCAACGTCGCCGGCGACACGGACATGGGCAACGGCGCCGAAGGCATCTTCCTGTCGAACGTCACCACCGCGACCATCGGTGGCCCGGATGCTGCCGACGGCAACCAGATCTCGGGCAACGACGGCGACGGCCTCGGGGTCGGCGGCGGCACGGGCGTCACGGTGCAGCGCAATCTGATCGGCACCGATGCGAGCGGCACGGCGGCGCTCGGCAACGGCGGCGACGGCGTGCGCCTGTTCGCGGACACGAACGCGATCGGCACGGCGGGGGCCGGCAACGTGATCTCCGGCAACGCCGGGCGCGGCGTGACGCTCGACGGGGCTGCGAACGTCGTGCTCGGCAACCTGATCGGCCTCGCCGCGACGGGCACCGCCAAGCTCGCGAACGAGAAGGAAGGGGTGCTCGTCACCGCCGCCGACAACACCATCGGCGGCACGGGGCTCGGTGCGCGCAACGTGATCTCGGGCAACAAGCAAGGCGGGATCTTCGCGTCGGCGGGCGCGACCGGCCTCAGCGTCGTCGGCAACTACGTCGGGACCGACGCGACCGGCACGAAGGGGCTCGGCAACGGGCAGACCGGGATCACGATCGCGGCAGCGGGCGCCAAGATCGGCGGCACCGTGAACAAGCGCAACGTGGTCTCGGGCAATGGGGCCGGAGGGATCCTGCTCACGAAGACCGCGGCCAACGCCGTCGTCCGTGCGAACTACGTGGGCACCAATGCGAGCGGCGATGCGGCGATCGGCAACACCGGAGCGGGCATCAGCGTCGCCGCGAGCTTCGCCACCATCGGCGGCGCCGGCCTCGGCAACGTCGTGTCTGGCAACGCGCGCGGTCTGTTCGTCGACGGGAACGCGAACGAGATCGTCGGCAACTTCGTCGGCACGAACGCCGCCGGCAAGGCGGCACTCGGCAACACGCAGGAGGGCATGTTCATCACCGGCGACGGCAACACGATCGGCGGTGCGACCGCCGCGCTGGGCAACGTCGTCGCGGGCAACGCGTTCGACGGCATCTTCCTCGGCGCCGCATCCAGCAGGACCGTCGTCACGTTCAACGTGGTCGGCGTCGACGTGCTGCAGTCGACCGTCCTCGGCAACGGCTACGCCGGCATCCGCGTCGACGGCATCGGCAACACCGTCGGCGCTCCCTCCGCCGGCAATCTGATCGGCGGCAACAGCCGCGGCATCTACGTGAACGGCAAGGAGACCCTGGTGCAGGGAAATGCCGTCGGCGTGAGCCCGAGCACCGGCACGGCGTTGCCGAACGACGAAGAAGGCATCCTGGTGCTCGCACCCGACGCCACCATCGGCGGTCCGGCAGCGGGCGAAGGCAACGTGGTCGGTGCGAACAAGGGCAACGGCATCCGCGTCGGCGGCGGTGCTGCGGTCGGCGCCACGATCCAGGGCAATCGGGTCGGCGTCCTGCAGAACGGCACCTCGCGACCGAACCATGCCGGCGAGATCGTCCTGTACCAGGCGTTCGACGCGCTGGTCGGCGGACCTGGCGCCGGTGAGGGCAACGTCGTCGCCCACTCCGACTTCGTCGGCGTCCTGGCGATCGGCGGCGAGCACCACTCGATCCTCGGCAACGCGATCTTCGACAGCGCGTTCGCCGACATCGATCTGCAGCCGACGCTCGGGCCGACGGCGAACGATCCGCTCGATGCGGACCTCGGCACCAACGCGCGGCAGAACTTCCCGGTGCTGTCCGACGTGGTGTTCGCGTCGGGTGCGATGCAGGTGAAGGGTGCTCTCGACAGCACGCCGTCGTCGGCGTTCCGCGTCGAGCTGTTCTCCGACGCCCAGTGCCATCCGACCGGGATGGGCGGCGGCGACACGTATCTCGGCTCCGTCGACGTGATCACCGACGCGGTCGGCCGCGCGACCATCGACACCGCCGTACCGGCGGCCGCAGCGCCGTACGTGACCGCGACCGCGACCTCGGCCGACGGCAGCACGTCGGAGTTCTCGCCCTGTGCGCTGGCCGGTGGCCCGAACCCGGGGCGCTTCCAGTTCGGTCAGCCGTACTTCCTCGCCTACGAGGAGAAGCCGCAGGTGCTGATCACGGTCACGCGCAGCGACGGCGTGCTCGGCACGGCCACGGTCACGTACGAGACCGTCGACGACAGCGCCGCAGCACCGGGGGACTTCACCGCGACCACCGGGGTGCTGACCTTCGCCCCCGGCGAGGTGATCAAGACCTTCGCCGTACCGCTCGTGCTCGACGGAACGCCCGAGCCGCAGGAGCAGTTCCTCGTGCGCCTGCAGAGCCCGACCGGTGGCGCCATGCTGGGCTTCCTCGACGAGGTGAAGGTCTACCTGTTCGACGCCGACCCGAGCTTTCCGATCACGACGGTCTCGAGCCCCTCGATCGGCGAGGGCGATGCCGGCACGAAGGACCTCGAGTTCACCGTCACCGTGACGCCGACGACCTTCCCGGTGACCGTCAAGCTCGCGACCGTCGACGGCACGGCGACCGCCGGCAGCGACTACGATGCGAAGACCTTCGCGCTGGTCTTCCAGCCCGGCGACGCGCCGAAGAAGGTCGCGGTTCCGGTGCATGGCGACACCACGCAGGAGGGCAACGAGGTCTTCTTCTTGAACGTGACCGAGCTCTCGGCCGGCGGCCTCGAGGACGAGGGCGCCGGCGAGATCGTCGACGACGACGATCCCGCGGTGCCGGACACGTGCACCGGCGGCGTCGAGCTCGTCAAGCCGCGCATCGTCATCGCGAACCTCGGCGGTGCGCCGGGCGACCAGCGCATCGTCTTCCGCGGCTACCTGCCGTTCGCCGCGGGCAACCCCGCGGGGACGACGCCGCTCGATTCGTTCTCACGCGGCGCGCAGCTGCGCATCGAGGATCTCGGCACCGGCGCGATGCTGACCAACCTGGTCGCGAGCAGCACCCCGATTCCCGAGGGCTTCAAGAGCGCGGTGTGCGATCCGGCGGAGCAGGACGGCTGGCTGAACGGCACCGGTGCGACGCGTTTCATCTACAAGAATCGTTCGGGTGAGCTGCCGCCGGCCTGCGCGGCGAGCTCGGCTCGAGGCTTGAAGCGGCTCACCGTGCGCGACGCGCGCGCCGTCGGCGGCAAGATCAAGATCGACGGCCGCATCACCGGCTCCTTCGGCGCACCGGCCGGACCCGTCAAGCTGACGCTCGTGCTCGGCGCGGCGCAGTCGTACGGCGACTCCGGCAAGTGCGGCGAGCACGTGTTCCCGGCGCTGTCGTGCACCCTGAACGCGCTCGGCACGAGGGTCACGTGCAAGTGAGCGACGTGATGCCCCCGCGCGGGCGCGCGCCGCGCCGGCATGCGGCCGGAGCGGCTGCGCGCAGTCCGTCAATCACCCGCGCGGAACGGCTGGTTGTCCGCCGGACGCGGCAGCGCACGCGGATCGGGAATGCTCGTCGCCTGGTCGAGGTGGTCCGAGAAGAAGCGCAGGATGCCGGCCTGCTCGAGAACCGCATCCAGCCGCGGGCTGCACGCCGCGGCGTAGCGTGCGAGCAGCTCGCCGCGCGCGACGTTCAGGAAGTTCGTGCTCTCGATGCGCACCTCGCGTCCGCCCGCGAAGCGGATCGTGCCGGCGCCGCTGCGCGTCGCCTCGACCACCCACGGCAGGTAGTGGCGCCCGGCCTCCGCGAGCAGCGCGATCAGCGTCTCTGGCACTTCGTCGGCGTCGATGTCGAGCCAGTCGCCGAACGTCCGGTCGAGCGGCGTCATCAGCGCATGCGTGTACGCGACCACTCCCGGTGCTGCGTCGTCGATGATCTTGCGGCACACCGGATCGTTGACGAAGTGCGCGACGTTGCCGCCGAAGAGCGCGAAGTCGGCGAGCGACGGACGCGCGCCGAGCACGAAGCCGTGCGCGGCGACGTGACGCTCGAGCGCGCGCTGCCACGGCAACAGGGACTCGTCGATCCAGGCACCGATGTTGTCCTGCGACGTCCCGAGGCGCGGCAGGCAAGCGGTCATCGCGGCGGTGACGAGATCCCGCGTGCCGGCGATCGGACCCGGGATCTCGAGGCTGCCCTCGCGCGCGATGTCCCAGCTGCCCGACGCCGCGTTCTCGGGAAAGAGCCAGCGCGTGCCGACCGCGTGGCGGTACAACCACTCGTCGGAGAAGTCTTCGATGACGTGGCCGAGGAACGCGAGCGCCGGATCGTCCGGAACGATCGCGGGCTCGGGGTAGCGCGTCTCGAGGTGCAGCAGGATCGCCGTCGAGTCCCAGACGATCTCGCCGTCGGGCAGGGTCACCGTCGGGATGCCGCCGTTCCAGCCTGCCGCGCGTGCCGCGCGGTTCGCGCCGATGCTCGGACGCAGGCGCCACGGGATGCCCTTGTAGTCGAGGTATCCGGTGATCTTGCGGGTGAAGTACGACACGGTGAGGCCGTGCACGACGAGCTGCGGCGGGTACTGCACCTGCATGGCTGCGACCTCGACGGGCGAGCGGTGCCGCGTCAGCGGAAGAACGAGTAGCCGATGTAGAGGAGGTTCGCGTCGAAACCCGGATTGGTCTCGCCGCTGTAGGCATTCGAGATGTGCTTCCAGTCGTAGCCCAGCGTCAAGGCCTGATCGTCGCGCACGAAGAACTGCGCACCGACGCCGAAGTCCCAGGTGTAGTTGAACTTGGTGCCGGTCGACGGCACGCGCTCCTCGAACATCACGAAGCCGACGTTGGTCGCGAAGTACGGCCGCCACCAGCCGAAGCCCTCGTAGTCGAAGCGCAGGCCGATCGGCGCGAGCCCCGCGCCGTAGACGACGTCCTTCGGTCCGCCCTCGTTGCCCGGCGACCCGCCCCGATCCAGCGACAGCAGGGCGAGCGGGATCGCGTCGACGGTCCAGTCGATCGCGAACGCGTCGTTGGACCACAGCGTGCGCGCGTAACGGAACGCCGCCTGCCCGTAGCCGAAGTCGGTCCACTTGCCGATCATCGTGGTCGAAGCGACCGAGCCGCCGCCCCAGACGCCGAGCTCGTTCGGGCCACGGGCCGGCGCGCCCGACGGCGTCTCCTCCGCGGCCGCCCGCGACGCGACCGTCAAGAGCATTGCCACGCCCAGCACGATCCGCAGGCACGCGTGCTCCCGGCTTCCCTCCCGCATGCGACGACTCCTCTCGCTCGCGCCGCGGCGACCAGCGCGGCGGCGCGAAGCCCTACCGTGCGCGACGACGCCCCACAAGCGGCCTCGCAGCACGGCGCTGCCCGACGACCGGCG
>JAIEPK010000166.1 GCA_019749875.1 Candidatus Binatia bacterium
GCGGTGCGCCGGTGCGAGCGCGCGCGTGCGGCGCAGGGGGCCGCGGCCATCGTCCCGACGCCGCGCGCGTGGCAGACCGGCGCCCGCGCGATGCAGATCCCCCACCGCAGAACAGGCGACGGCCCTCCTCGCCGCCATGCGCGACGTCGCGGCGACGGGACACGGCGTGCCGAGCAGCGCCGATCGCGACGCGCTCGCGTCGACGGCGCGCTCGATCCGGCGAAGATCGCACGCGTCGTCGCGTATGCGGACGCGCTCGGCGTGCACGGGTCGGCGATCGACACGGCGGGCGGGCGGCGGTCGACACGTTCGCTCCGTCGTGGGACTTCTGCTCTGCTGCCGCGCGTCCGCTCGACGAGCTGCGCGCGGTCTGGCAAGTCGAAGCCTGACCCGAGCCCTCGACCGGAGCCCGCAGATGATTCCTGAGTCCTACCTCGGCTGGAAGATCGACTTCTCGACCCCACGCGGCGAGCACGCGCTCTTGCCGCCGGACTCGGTGCACTGGCGCATCTACAAGAACCCGGTCGCGCTCGGCATCGGCGGGGTCGCGGCGGTGCTGCTCGAGTTCGCCGATGCGCGCATCCGCTCCGGCGTGTGGGACCACTCGACCTACAAGGCCGACCCGATCGGCCGCTCGCAGCGGACCGGGATCGCGGCGCTGGTCGGCGTCTACGGGCCGGCGAGCGCCGCGCGCAAGGTGATCGGCGGCGTCAATCGCATGCACGCCCAGGTCAAGGGCACGACGCCCGCCGGCGAGGCGTACACGGCGCTCGACCCCGAGCTCCTCGACTGGGTCGCGGCGACCGCGGAGTACGGGTTCTTGACGGCGTACGACCGCTTCGTCGCTCCGGTGTCGGACGAGGACGCGACGCGCTTCTACGAGGAGGGCGCCGTGCTCTCGCGCCTCTACGGCGTCAAGCAAGGACCGCGCTCGCCGCAGGACTTCCTCGACATGCTGGAGCAGCGCGCGCCGCGCTTCGAGCCGCACCCGATCGTCGACGAGTTCGTCGAGATCATCCAGTCGGGACGGGCGGCGCCGGTCCTGCCCGGCTTCCTGCACCGCGCGCTGGCCCGCGCGTCGATCTCGCTCCTGCCGACACCGGTGCGGCAGCGCCTCGGCTTCGGCCCCGAGCACGACCTCGGCCGCACCGATCGGATCGCGCTCAAGATGGCCGGCCGCGTCGCGGAGCGCTTCTCCACCGACGACGCCCCGCACCGCCAGGCGTGCCTGCGCCTGGGGCTGCCCGCCGACTTCCTGCATCGCAGCGCGGCGACGCAGCGTCGCATGCTGGAAGCGTCCGGGCTCGCGGGCGCGGCAGCCCCACCGGTCGTGGACGCGACCGCAGCCTGAGGAGACGTGCCGCGGCGCGCGTCAAGCGGCCACGGCGGCGTCGCACGACGATGACCGCACCGACACCTGCGCTGGATGGCCCCCTCGCGCAGCCCGACACGCAGCCCGCCGCTGCACCGCCGCCTGCGAGCCGACGCGCGCCACGTGCCGTGCTGCTCGCCCTGCTCGCGATGCTCGTGATCGCGGCGGCACTGCGCTGGACCTGGCCCGCCCAGGTCGCCGACCTGCGCCCGCGCCCCGACGCGCTCGAGTACGAGGAGGCCGCACGCAATCTCGCCGCCGGACGCGGCTACCTGCTGTGGATCGCGAACCGCGCCTACCCGCCGCGCTACCCGCCCGGAATGTCGGCGCTGATCGCGGCGTCGATTCCGATCTTCGGCGGCGAGCGCGGCGTCGGCATCTGGGTGGTGCTCGCGAGCGCGCTCGCCTCGATCATGGCGACCTTCGCGCTCGCGCGTCGCGCGGCGGGCGCGAGCGCCGGTCTGGTCGCTGCCCTGCTGCTCACGGTCTCGCCGCTGCACGTCCTCGCCTCGGAGTACGTGATGAGCGACGTACCGGCGACGGCGGTGGTCGCGCTGATCGGCTTGGGCGTCGTCGTGCTGCTCGACGGTCGCGGGTCGTCGCTCGGCTGCGTCGCGCTCGGCATCCTGTGCGGTCTCGCCGTGGTGCTGCGCCAGCCGCTGGCCTTGGTCTCGTTCGGGGCATGGCTCGCGGTCGGTCTGCTCGGTGAGGGAACCGTCGGCGAGCGCATGCGGCGTCTGGCGCTGGTCGCGGCGGGCGGCGTGGTCGGCGTCGCGCCGCTCTTGTGGATCAACTGGCAGCTCTTCGGCAGCCCGCTGCGCTCGGGGTACGGCTACTGGTCGCCGCACGCCGGATTTCGTCTCGACCATGGGATCGCGATCCCCGCATCCGGCAAGCCGAGCAACCTCACCATGTACCTGCGGACGCTCGTCGGGGACGGCTGGTTCTACCCCGTGACCGCGAGCCCGCTGCTCGTGCTGGGCTGCGTCGCGGCCTTCCGTCTCGGTGGGGCCGCTCGACGGCTGTGCGTGCTCACCTGGCTCGCGACTCTGCCCTTGACGGCGTTCCTGATCGTCTACGCGCTGCGCAGCAACCGCCTGCTGCTGCCGGTGCTGCCCCTGATCGTCGCGACCATGTCGCTCTGCTGCGCTTCGGCGGCGCCGCGGTGGATGCGCCGCAGCGGTCTCGTGCTGGTCGTGCTCACGTTCGTCTGGACGCTCGGCCCGGGGCGCGACCTGCTCGCCCTCCCCTTCGCGCAGAGCACCGGCGACGTCGCCGCGCTGCGCCGGCTCGCGCAGCTCACCGAGCCCGACGCGGTGATCCTCGCGCACAGCGAGCCGTTCGGCTTCGCCCAGCTGCTGCGCGACGGCGCAGACCGACGCTGGGTGCCGCTCCGCTCGGACGAGCATCAGCTGGCGATCGGGCTCGGCAAGCTGGAGCCGGTCGCGGTCGACGCCGCGGAGCCCGCATGGCTCGAGCCGCCGATCGGCGCCGGCATCGGCCGCACCCGGCTCTTGACGCGGGTCGCGGCGCTCTGCGCGACCGGCCGACCGGTCTACCTCTCGGCACAGCGTGCGGGCGGGGTGCCGTTCTTCGGCAAGATCGAGGGCTGGCTGCGCGCGCGCTGGACGCTCACCGAGGTCGCGGGCAGCGAGCCGTGGCTGTACCGGATCGAGTGCGACACGGAGCGGGATTGATCAGACCGCCCGGCGTGTCGCGGCGCGACAACCGCTGCCGGCCTCGCGGCACGCACGTGCGGACCGCGGCGCGCGCCACCGCCGCGCTTGCTCGTTCGTGCGAGGGCCGCTAGAGCGGCGAGAATCTGACTTGACGCGACGCTCGCGGTCGCGCCGGAGGTGACATGGCCATCTTGTGCAGGCCGCGCTCTCTGCCGATGACGCAGCACGACGCCGCGATGCGCCGGGCGCTGGAGATCAATCCGGCCAACGCCGCGCTGCACCGCGTGGTCGCGCGCACCCCGCCCGGCCGCCGCGGCGGCGCGCAACGTCTCGTGGTGGTGGTCGGACGGCGCTGGCCGGCGAGCGGCGTGCGCTTGACGGTGTCGTTCCTCGACGGCGCCCCGGGGGATCTCCGCAAGCGAATCCTGTCGCACATGAACGCCTGGGCGAAGACGGCGAACGTGAGCTTCGTCGAGACCGCCGGCACGGGCCAGGTGCGCATCGCGCGCCTCGACTCGCCCGACGACATGTCCGGCTACTGGTCGTACATCGGGACCGAGATCCTCGAGATCGAGCCCGACCAGCCGACGCTCAACCTCGACTCCTTCACCATGAAGGTCTCCGACGCCGAGTTCCGCCGCGTCGTGCGCCACGAGGCGGGCCACACGCTCGGCTTCGAGCACGAGCACATGCGCGCCGACCTGGTGAAGCTCATCGACCGCAAGAAGGCGATCGCGTTCTACGACAAGGACCAGGGCTGGAGCGCGAAGGAGGTCGAGGAGCAGGTGCTGACACCGCTCGCGAGCAAGTCGCTCATGGGCACGACCGAGGCCGATCCGCAGTCGATCATGTGCTACCACGTGCCCGCCGCGGTCATGAAGAACCACCGCGCGATCACCGGCGGCAAGGACATCAATCCGCGCGACTACGCCTTTGCGGCGGCGGTCTATCCGAAGCCGGCGTCCGATGCGGCCGACCCCACGGCCAAGGCCCCGCGCGCTGCCGACGCGGTGCGGGCGGCGGGTGCACCGCGGTCGCGTGCAGCCGCCGGCGATCGCGACGACGTGCACGACACGTTTCAGCTCGTGATCCTCGACACCCACACGCCGGCGGAAGAGGATCCCGATCCGGACGGCGAGATGGCGCACGCGGCGGCACGCGACGGCGCGCAGCCCGCATTCGCACGCGTGCTCGCGAGCTACGGCGGCGCCCGCGTCGCACGCTTCATGCGGCTCCGGCGGGCGGACGCCAAGAGCCCGGCGACGCGCTTCGGCAGCATCATCCGCGTTCACGAGAGCATCCAGAAGTATACGGACGGCATGGGAGGAGCGCTGCCGGACGACGACGACATGGTCCGCTTCGGCTGCGATCTGTTCGATACGCTCTTCCAGGGCGACGTCCGCCGCCTCTACGACGAGGCGCGCTCGCGCCAGCGCGGTCGCAAGCTCGACCTCGTGCTCACCTCGATGGTCCCCTGGATCGCCGAGAAGCCGTGGGAGTTCGCCTACGACCCGGCGCGCAAGAGCTTCCTCGCCACCGAGGACGTGCACTTCGTGCGCAACGTGCTGACGGCGATCCCGGCCGACATCGTCGAGCCGCGCCCGCGGCCGCTGCGCATCCTGGTCGCGGCCGCGCAGCCGATCGGTGTCGTGCCGCTGTCGATCGACCAGGAGATCGAGGTCATCCGGCGCGGCTTCGCGCCGCTGATCGAGGCCGGCCTCGCCGAGGTCGAGGTTCTGGCTCGTGCGACGCCGGCGGCGCTGTGCGGCCGGCTCGCGACCGGCAGCTTCGACGTGGCGCACTTCATCGGCCACGGTGCGTTCGACGACGACACCGGCGAGGGCAAGCTGCTGTTCGAGGACAACCGCGGCGGCTCGTTCCTGCTCGGCGAGCGCTCCGTCCGCGAGATCTTCTGCAAGCGCGGCCTCAGCCTGGTCTTTCTCAATGCTTGTCAGAGCGGCACCGGCGATCGTGCGAGCTTCAACAAGGGGCTCGCCCAGGCGCTGGTGGCGCACGGCCTGCCCGCGCTGGTCGCGAACCAGTACAGCGTGCTCGACGTGTCGGCGACGTCGTTCGCGCAGAGCTTCTACTGGTCGCTGGCGCAGGGCATGTCGGTCGGCGCCGCGGCGTTCGAGGCGCGCATCGCCGTCAACTACTCGCTGCAGGGCGAGATCATCGACTGGGCGGTGCCGGTGCTGTACGCGCGCGATCCCAACATGACGCTGTGCGAGCCCAGCGACGCGCCCATCTCGATGCCGGCGGCCGCGGTGCACGCGCGCGTCGCGCGCCGGACCGACGATCCGCGGCCGTTCCGTGTCGCGGTGTGGGACGTCGACGATGCGTTCCCCGCGCTCGACCGCACGCTCGCGGCGATGCACGCGGCGCAGCCGACCTTCGGCTTCGAGCTCACCCAGAGCTCGCTGCCGCTCGACGTCTGGTACTCGGAGGAGACGGCCCCGGACGGCTCGCGCTACCTGTGGGCCGAGCAGCTCGCACGACGCCTCGAGGGCAAGCCCGTCGAGCTGCGCGTCGACGTGCTCGCGTGCGTGACGCGGCACTGGCTGTGCGACGACGAGGACCTGAACCTGCTCGCGTGGTGGCCGTCGGAGCGCAAGCCGCCGGTGGTGATCTTCTCGTGCGCGGGTCTCGACGACCTGCCGCCCGCGGGTGCCGCGACGGACCATGCGATCGCCAACGCGATGGTCTCCGCACTCGCGGGGTTCCTCGCCGACGTCGGCACGCATGCGGCGGGGCCGCGCGACTGCCCGCTGTGGCGCAACGAGAAACGCAGCGTCAAGTACATCACGGGGCAGCTCCGGTTCGACGCGGGCTGCCGGCGGAAGCTGCGCCAGGCGGCGGCGGACGAGCTGCCGGCGCTGGAGAAGCTGCTGACGCTGTTCCGCTGACGCCCGCGCCAGCCTCGCGAGTCCCCGACGCACGATCGACGATGCACGATTCCTCCGAGAGCAAGCCGGGCAGCGCCGCGGTCGACCCGGCGCCGAGCGATCCGCGACGCTCGGCCACCGCCGTGCAGCGCGGCTTTCGCTACCAGACGCTGCTCGCGCTGGAGGCGTGGCTCGCGCTCGAGCCGGGGCAGCTGCTGGTCGTCGAGGGCGACGAGGATCACGACGTCATCGGCGTCGATCCGGCGAGTGGACAGCGGGTGCGCACCGGCGCGCAGGTGAAGAGCCATGCCGGAACGCTCGGGCTCCGCAGCCGTCCGGTTCGCGACAGCCTGCGCGGCTTTCTCGCGACCTTCGTCGCGCGCCGGCAAACCGACGTGGCGGCGCGCTTCGTGTTCGTCACCACCGCCGATCGCGCGTCGTACGCGGCGAGCGACCCGGCGCGCGCGATGCTCGACCGCTGGGAGCGTCTCGGCGACGACCCGGCGGCGCGCTCGTCGATCGCGGTCTTCGTTCGCGAGCTGCTCGCCGACGACGGCGATACGAGTGCCACGTCGCTCGACGACGACGCGTGGTCCGACTTCGTCGGCAGCGTGCGCTGGCAGTTCGCGGCGCCGGAGGTGAGCGCCCTCTGGGACCGCGTGCTGGCACGCGTCGGCGAGCGCTTCCCTGACGTGTCCGGCGGGCTCGTCGAGCTGCTCGCCGCCCGGCTCCTAGCCGACCTGTGGCAGGCATCGGGCGAGGACGAGCCCGGCGCGCGCTGTCGGACCGTGGCCGATCTGGAGCGGCTCCATCGCGACGTCGAGTCCGCGAGCTTCAGGGCGTGGGCGCGCGACCCGGACGGTGCCGTTCGGGTGCAGGCGCTACTGCAGGAGGCGCGCGCGCTCGACGACCTGCTCGTGTCCGGTCGCGCCGTCCGGCCGAAGAGCCCGCAGAGCGTCGGCCAGATCCTCGGCGCGGCCTACACCGTGGTTCCGTGGTCGGACGTCGGACGCGGCGAGATCCTCGAGCGTCTGCTCGCATGGTCCGACACGCGCTCGGCCCATCCGGCGGACGACGTGCGGCTCGTCACCGGCGCGGGCGGCACGGGCAAGACTCGGCTCGCGATCGAGTTGGTGCAGCGGCTGCGGCATCGCGGGGTGCGCGCGGGGTTTCTCGTCGAGCGTCGGGCCGGCAGGCAGATCGACCTCGGCGCGCTGCTGCGCACCGATGCGCCGCGCGTGGTGGTCGTCGACTACGCGGAGACCAAGCCGGAGCTCGTGCAGGAGCTGCTCGAGCGCGTGCTCGAGCCGGACGCGACGAAGCGAGCGCCGCTCAAGGTGCTGCTGATCGCGCGCGGCGTGGGTCCGTGGTGGGAGAGGCTGCGTAGCTCGTCGGACAAGCTCGGTGCGCTCGGCGACGAAGTGGTGCTCGCGCAGCTCGGCGCGATGAGCGACGACGCCGACGCACGAGGTCGTCTGTTCTGGGAAGCGGCGCAGGTGTTCCGCGAACGCGAGCAGGTGACGTTCGGGGCGGCGCCCGACCTCTCCGACCCGGTCTTCGACCGCGTGCTCTTCATCCACATGGCGGCGCTCGCGATGGTCAACGGGATGTCGGTCGCCGGGCGCGACGCGATCCTCGACGCGACCCTGGCGCACGAGCGTCGCTTCTGGGAGCGGGCGCGCGCGGACTGCGGCGATCTCGACGCGAACCGGCGGCGCGCGCTCGAGAGCGTCACGGAGAAGGCCGTCGCGGCGCTCGCACTGATCGGCGGCGCGAGCCGCGACGAGGCGATGTGCTACGTCGAGCGCGCCATCGATCACGACCAGCTCGTCCGCCGCGGGGCAGCGGTGCTCGACGTCTTGCTGGACCTGCTCGCTCGCCAGTACGGCGGCGGCGCGGCGGGAGACACGATCTCGGCTCCGGCGCCCGATCTGCTCGCCGAGCACCTGGTCGCGCGGACGCTGCGCGCGGAGGCGGACGGTGGCGGTCGCTGGCTCCACGGCGTGTTCCCGGACGCGGACGATCCGAGGGTCGTTGCGGCGTTCGTGCTGCTCGGACGCGCCGCGAGTGAGCCCGGAACCGACGATGCGGGAGCGTGCGAGGGCGGGCTACGCGCGCTCGTCGAGGTGGCGCCCGAGCAGAGAGCCGTCGCCGCGACGCTCGCGGCGGTCGCGGTCAGCTTCCGTACGGCGCACTCACCACTGGGGTCGATCCTTGCGCGGGCGCTCCGTGGCTGCACAAGCATCGACCTCGCAAGCCAGCTCGAGAAGCTCATCCCGCAGAGCACGGTGGCGCTTCGAGAGTTGAAAGTCTGGGTCGGCGAGACGTTGCGCCACGGTACTGACGGCGCTGCGGATGAGGCTCGCGTAACCCATCTCGCGAACGTGGCGGTCGCATACTCGCAGGCAGGACGCCGCGAGGACGCCGTTGCCGCTGCTCAGGAAGCTCTCGACCTCCACCGCCGCTTGGCCAAGGCGCGGCCGGATGCCTTCGAACCCGACCTGGCGACCTCCTTGAACAACCTCGGCGCCATGCTCAGCGACCTCGGCAGGCGCGAGGACGCTCTCGCTGCCGCCCAGGAAGCTCTCACCATTCGTCGCCGCTTGGCCAACGCGCGGCCGGATGCCTTCGAGCCCGAGCTGGCGGCCTCCTTGAACAACCTCGGCAACATGCTCAGCGACCTCGGCGGGTACGAGGACGCTCTCGCGGCCGCTCAGGAAGCTCTCGACGTCTACCGCCGCTTGGCCAAGGCGCGGCCGGATGCCTTCGAACCCTACGTGGCGACCTCCTTGAACAACCTCGGCGCCATGCTCCGCGACCTCGGCAGGCGCGAGGAAGCTCTCGCGGCCGCTCAGGAAGCTCTCACCATTCGTCGCCGCTTGGCCAACGCGCGGCCGGATGCCTTCGAACCCGACCTGGCGATGTCCCTGAACAACCTCGGCACCATGCTCAGCGACCTCGGCAGGCGCGAGGACGCTCTCGCGGCCGCTCAGGAAGCTCTCACCATTCGTCG
>JAIEPK010000248.1 GCA_019749875.1 Candidatus Binatia bacterium
ATGACCGCATTCAGCCGGTCGTAGCGCGGCGCGATGCGGTCGAACATCGACTGCACGACCGCGGCCTTGGCATCGGCCTCCGGGAGTACGGACGCGGCCGCGCGCGCGTCGCGCGCCGCCGCCGTGGACGCGCCGCCGGCCTCGGGAAGGGCTAGCGCCACGCGACCTCCAGGCGCCCCGACTCGGCGGCGTCGATCGCGACCTCGAGCGCGCGCGTCTCGCCGCGCTCCTCGAGGCGTGCGAGCGCGACCGCGATCAGCGTGCGCTGGAAGTGGTGCGCGACCAGCGCGGTGATCGCCGGCATCAGGCGGCGGAAGCTGTCGACGACCTCGTCGTCCGGCTTCTCCTCGCCGCCCTTCTGGCGGCGCGCGTAGCGGTCGAAGAGGTCGGCCGCGCGCTCGGCGACCTCGCGCGTGTTGCTCGCGTGCGTGATCGCGAGGCCGAGCAGCTCCGTCAGCGGGAAGCCCTCGCGCAGCACGGCGAGCGCCGCGCGCGCCATCTCGACGTCCGCGGCACCGTAACGCGGCTTGCCGCCGACCTTGAGCGGCTCGACCAGGCCCGCGTTCTCGACCGCGGCGATCAGCTCCTCGGAAACCCCGGACGCGGACGCGAGGTCGCTGCGCGTCAACTCCTGCTCGCCGCGCTGCTCGGCGATCGCGCGCTCGAGTGCCGTGGCGCGCCGCTTCGCGGTGCCCTTGCCGTCCGCGACCATGCGCTTGATGACCGCGAGCGGCAGGCCGTCGCGCTGCAGCTCGCGGATGCGCTTCAGGAGCTTGAGGTGGGAGTCCGCGTAGAGGGCGCGGCGGCCGGCGCGCTTCGGCGGCGGCAGCAGGCCCTGCGCCTGGTAGTAGCGGACGGTGTCGACCCGGACGCCGGCGGCCGCCGCGAGCTGCTCGACCGAATAGTTCATGTGAGTACTTTATGAGTAAGTGCTCACATTATGGCAAGAGCCGTCGCGACCGGCGGCCGCGAGGTCGTCGAGCGTCCTCCGCCTGCGCGACGACGGCGCGGCAAGCCGCGCCCCGAGGTCAGAACGGCAGCCCGCGGATGTAGCTCGGGCAGAGCGCCCGGCTGTAGATCCTCTCGAGCTGGCGCACCATGCGCTGCAGGTTCTCCCGACCCGCCGCGGCGGCCTGCAGAGTCACTCCGTTGCCGAAGACTCCGGGCGCGAGGAGAAGCTGCTCGAGCGGCAGGCGCAGCAAGGCGTCGAGTGAGAGCAGCGTCGCACAGCCGATCAGCCGCCCGGAGGAGGCGATCGTGCGGGTGACCGTCCCGCTGCGCGCACCGAGCTGGATGCCCTCACGGATGACGTTGAGCGTCTGCGATCCGCCGACCGCGAGGCCGCCGACGAAGTACAGCGTGAGGAAGGAGATCACCGCGACGCTGACGCCGACGGTGATCGCCGCACCGATGCTCTTGGTGTAGGCGTACGTCGCGATCCCGGCGATCGTGCCGATCAGGACGGCTGCGATCGCGACCTGCGGGATCGTCAGCCGACCCGATGGGTCGGCGTTGTTCACCGGATCGGCATTCGCATACAGGTAGCGATGCAGCGATACCGGGTCGAAGACGCTGCCCACCTCCGGATCGGTGGCGAGGAAGCGGCCGACCGACGCGTCGTAGTAGCGCGCGCGCAGGTAGTAGAAGCCGACGTTCGGGTCGAGCTGCTCGCCGCCGTAGAGGTAGGCGTTCGGTGACGTCCCTGCCGCCGCCAGAGTGACGCCGAAGGCGTCGTACACATAGGTGTCGGTCGTCGCACCGCTCGCATCCGTGAGCTGCCGCGTCGAGAGCTGACCATCGTACTGATAGAAGCGATCGCCGCTGCCCGTGCGCGACTGCCGGATCAGGTCGAGACCATACGTGTAGGTGGCGACCGTCGCGCCCGTCGTCTCGACGAGCACCTGCGCGTGCTCGCGGTTCTTGTCGACGAGGTAGGTGGTCGTGACGCCGCCGGCCGTCGCGCTCGTGCGGACCCCGTCGGCATCGTACGTGTAGGTGAGGGGTCCCGGGTTCGCGCCGCCCTGGACACTCGCCCCGACGAGCCGGCTCCGGGCGTCGTACTCGTAGGTTTCGGTGCTCGCGCCGACGGTGCGGGAGATCAGGTTGCCGTCGTCGTCGTAGACGTACGCCGTGGTCGCGGCGCCGGTGGTCTCGCTCAGCAGGCGGTCGTCGGCGTCGTACACGTAGATCGTGACGATGCCGTCGCGGTCGATCGCCGTGCGGTTGCCCACGGCGTCGTAGCTGTAGGCGATGATCGAGTCGGCGGCCGTTCCCGGCTCGTCGATCGCCTCCTCCACCAGGCGGTAGACCGCGTCGTAGGTGTAGAAGACCATCCGCCCGCTGGTCGCCGGGCCGGACTCGACCACCTGCTTGCGGTTGCCCGCGGGGCCGAGCGTGTACGTGTACGACGAGATCAGGCCCGCGGGCCCTGTGTTCGTCATCCTCACGAGCCGGTTCAGATCGTCGTACTCGTAGCTCGTCGTGACGCCGTTCGGATACGCGGTCGACGTCAGGTTGCCGACGTCGTCGTAGCCGTAGGTCGTCGTGCCGGCCGCATCGACGACCGACTCGAGGCGGTCGAGCGCGTCATAGGTGAAGGTCGTCGTCCCGTGCGACGTGGTGATCGACGTGCGGTTGCCGGCGCCGTCGTAGCCGTAGGCGATCGTCGCGCCGCTCGCCTTGGTCTCCTCGATCAGGCGCCCGCGCGAGTCGTACGCGGAGGAGTCACCGCCGGCCTGCGTGCGATAGCCCTGCGGCGTGTAGGCGTACGACACGACGACCCCGCCGGGGAGGGTCTCGCTCGTCTTCCGGTAGTCGGCATCGTAGCCGTAGGAGATCGTCTGGCCCGCGAAGCTGGTGTGCGACGTCAAGTTGCCGTTCGCGTCATGGTCGAACGTCTCGTCCTCGCCGAGCGGCCGCGTGCGCTTCACCAGGCGATCGAGGACGTCGTACTCGAGCACGGTCGTGTGACCGTTGGCGTCGGTCTGCGAGGTGCGGTTCCCGCGGGCGTCGTAGCCGTAGGTCGTGACGTTTCCTTCCGCATCGGTGACGGTCTCGAGGTTGCCGGCGAGATCGTAGGTGAACTGCGTGGTGCGTCCCGCCTGGTCGGTCTCGGCGGTCTTCTGGCCGGCGAGATCGTAGGTCGCGGTCTTGCTCGTGCCGTCGTGGAAGAGCGTCGCCGTCAAGTTGCCGCGGCTGTCATACGTCAGCGTCGTCACGCGACCGAGGGCGTCGGTGGTCTTCGTGCGTCGCGCCTGACCGTCGAACTCGTGTACCGTCACGTTGCCCAGGGGGTCGGTCACGATCTGCCGATTCGGAGCGTAGGCGTATGTCGTCGTGTGCCCGCGCTCGTCGGTACGCGACGACACCCGGCCGACGCCGTCGTAGGTGCTGAGGAGCGTCGTGCCATCGGGGTGGATCACCTTCGTCTGCCGGCCCAGAGCGTCGTACTCGTAGGACGTGGTGTGGCCGTCGCGGTTCTCGCGACTCGTCTCGCGGCCCTCGGCGTCGTAGGTGGAGATCACCGTCGAGCCGTCGGGATACGTCGTCTTCACCAGATTTCCGCGTGCATCGTACTCGTACGAGGTGGTCTCGCCGCCCGGGTTGCGCAGCGAGCCGATCTTCCTGCCGTCGCCGATCGAGCTGTACGTCGTGACGCTCTCGTGGCCGAGGCCGTCGCCGGTGCTCACGATGCGGCCGGCACCGTCGTAGCTGAACGTGGTCACGCGACCGGCCGTGGTCTGCGAGAGAACGCGGCCGTTCGCGTCGAGCGCGAACGTCGTCACCCGACCGCCCGGCGCGGTCTCGGACGTCCGCCGGCCGAACGCGTCGTACCCATAGGCGGTGACGCGTCCGATCGGGTCGGTACTGGTCAGCACGTTGCCGCGGGCGTCGTGGGTGTATGTGGTGAGGCCACCCTCGGGATCCGTGGTCTGCTTCAGGTTGCCGCTCGCGTCGTAGACGTTCGTCGTGGTCCGGCCGTCCGAGTCGACGACGGTGAGAACCTGGCGGCGCGCGTTGTAGGTCTTCGTGGTGGTGTTGCCGTCGAAGTCGGTGCTGGTGAGCACGTTGCCGGCTGCGTCGAACGTCTTGGTCGACGTCCGCCCCTCCGGGTCGGTCTCGGTGAGCTGGTTGCCGCGGCCGTCGTGCGTGTACGTCGTGAGTCCCCCCATGGGGTCGGTCTTGCTCGTGACGTTGCCCACGGCGTCGTAGGTGTAGACGGTCACCTTTCCGAGCCTGTCCGTCACGACCTCCTGGCTGCCGCCCAGGTCGTGGGCGAACTCGATGCGCTTGCCGTCCGCATCGATGGTCGCGACCAGGCGACCGCTCGCGTCGTACTCGTTCCGCGCGACGCGCGTCCCCGTGGGATCGACGACGTCGAGCAGACCGTGCGCACGGTCGTACGTGAACTTCGTCTGGTTGCCCACCGGGCTGGTGTGGCGGACGAGGTCTCCGCGCGCATCGTAGGCATACTGCTGGATCGCGCCCGCCGGATCGGTGATCTGGGTGATCCGCCCCTCGCCGTCCCGCGTGAAGGCGACGCTCTTGCCAGAGGTGTGGGTGATGCCGAAGGCATCGAAGGTGAGGCCGTTGCCGTTCGGGTCGGTGACCGACTCGACGCCACCCAGACGATCGATCACGATCTTCTGCCCGGTCGGGGAGGTGTAGCGGAAGCGGCGCGGAGCGTAGGTCTGGAACGTCGTGTCGTCCCAGAGCTCGACCTCGGCACCGCCGGGCACGACCAGGAGGCTCGTGTTGTCGAGGCTCTCGAGCGTGCCGAGGGTTCCCGGGCGCGGCGTGAAGCCGACCGCATTGGTGAAGTCGAGCGAGAACGGCTGCGCCGTCGGCGAGAGCTGGAGATCGAACGTCTCCACCTTGCCGTCGGGGAGGGTGAGCGCGACGTAGTGCTGGTCGAGCGGGACGAGCTGGACGTTGAGGCCCGATTGCTGGGTGGTCCACCCGGTGCCCAGGATCCGGTTGGTCCGCAGGCGCAGCGTCTGGATGTCGAGGCGCCAGCCGACGCCGAAGTCGCCTTTGCCCTTGTCGCGGCTGTCGTACGTGCGGGTGATCGAGATCGGCAGACCGGCGAGCTCGACGTCGAGGTCGGTGAACGCGATCGAGAAGAGCCCGACCTTGCGCTCGCGTGCGACCACCACCGTGGTCGTCGCCTCCGCGACGTTGCCGCCGGCGTCGAAGACGCGCAGGCGCACCGTGGAGGGTCCGTTGAGCAGCACCGTCGGGTCGAGCTGGCCGAGCACGCCGTTCGCGACCGGCGCACTGCCGCGCTTCAGCAGCGTGAACGTCGTCTCGCCGGCCGGCGCGACCTCGAGCTCGTACTTGAGGAAGCTCGCGTCGGTCGCCGTGCCGACGACGTCCACCGACTGCGTCACCTCCGCGTTCGCCGCAGGCGACGTGATCGCCGCGACCGGCGAGGTGCCGTCGCCGACGACGCGCGCGCCCACCGACAGCGAGGTCGAGCCCGCGATCGGCCCGATCGCCGCGGTGATCGTCGTCGTACCGGCGGACACACCGGCCGCCGTGCCCGTGCCGCCCATGCTTGCGATCGCGGGCGCACTGCTCGACCACGCCACACCGCCGGTCAGGTCGACGCTGGTACCATCGAGGAGAACCCCCGTCGCGGTGTAGGCCTGGCTGCCGCCGGCGAGGATGGTCTCGTCCGCCGGCTCGACGACGAGCGACGCGAGGTTCGCAGGCGGCGTCGCGGTCGCGCGCGGCGTCGGAGTCGGGGTCGGCGTCGGCGCCGGGGTGTGCGTCACACCGGGAGGCAGGGTCGCCGTCGGCGCGGGAGTCGGCGTCGGCACCGCGCCAGTCGGATTCGACAGCACGATCGCGTGGCCGAAGTTGCCGTTGTTGAACGACCACAGCAGGTCCGGCCGGCCGTCGCGATCGAAGTCGGCGACGTTCACCACCTCGGTCGTCTGCTTGCCGACCGCGTACGGCTGGCCGTTCTCGAACGTGCCGTCGCCGTGGCCGCGCACGAAGCTCAGACCCGCGTTCTCGATGCCCACGACGATGTCGAGCGCACCGTCGACGTCGAAGTCGGCGATCGCGAGGCGGTTCGTCCGGTCGCCCCACACCGGGTAGCAGACGGGCGCGTCGAAGGTGCCGTCGTCGTGGCCGAGCAGGACGTAGGCGCAGCCGTGGTAGTACTGCGCCAACACCAGGTCCTGGTCGCCGTCGCCGTCGAGATCGGCGGCAGCGAGGTCCTCGGTCGTCGCCGCGCCCTGATTCAGCCACTCGAGGATCGAGACGCCCGGCTGGAATGTCAGGTCGCCGTTGCCCTTGAAGAAGCGGAGGCGCTGCGGGTTCGTGCCGAAGTCCTGCGCGACCAGATCGAGGATCTCGTCGCCGTCGAAGTCGGCGGCGACGAGCCCCCGGCCGCCGAAGCCGGTGCCCGAGCCGACGCTGACCTCGGCCACGAACTGGAGGGGAGCCCGCGTGCGCGGGTTCGAGAACGTCGAGATGACCCTGGTCGCGAACCCGTCGTCCTCGATCACGGCCACGTCCGGATCGCCGTCGTTGTCGAAGTCCGCGACGATGAGGTTACGGATGTTGGTTTGATTGGCGTCGAGACGGGGCGACCAGGCGCTCTGCCGGTCGCCGAAGGTGAAGTCTCCCGCACCGAACACGGTCGAGACCGACTGACGCGCCCCGAACGGTCCGTCGCCGCCCTGGAAGACCAGGTCGAGGAAGCCGTCCTGGTCGAAGTCGGCAGCGTGCAGGAAGGCCGCACCGGTGCCGCCGTAGTTGTTGAGCGTGATCGGCAGCGCCTTGCCACGTCCGGTGCCGTCGCCTTCGAAGACGTCGATGCCGATGCCGGCTCCCGGCACCGTGAAGAACGCGCGGCCGACGCCGGCGGCGAAGTCCGGGTTGCCGTCGTTGTCGAAGTCTCCGACCGTGACACCGCGGTCCGTCTGATGACCGTTGTCACCCGACGGATCGCGCAGCAGCGGGGCGATGCGCGGCGCGTGGAAGTCGCCGGGGGCGCGCGCCAGCAGCACGCCCATGCGACCCTGGCTCGCGTTCGTCTGGAAGCCCGTGGTGACCACGTCGAGCATGCAGTCGCCGTTCACGTCGGCGACGACGGCAGAGGCGACTCCCGCGCCGTCGGCGCGCGGGAACGTCGGGCTCCCGGGGGCACCTGTTCCCGCGGATGCCGCGAACACGCTCGGCTCGAACGTCCCATCGCCGCGGCCGAGCCCGATGACGACGCGATTGTCGTCGCTGCCGTAGGTGAAGAGGACGTCCGGCTTGCCGTCGGCGTTCACGTCGGGCGCGACGTTGTCGGTGTAGCGCCGCATGAGGTTGCCGCCGCCGACGCAGGACCAGGCCGGGTCGAGGGCGGGCAGGCCTTCGAAGTAGTCGGGCGGCGAGAACGTGCCGTCGCCGTTGCCCTTGTAGAACGTGAAGCAGCCGACGGGTCCCTGCGTCGACACTGCCGCGTCGGCCATTCCGTCCGAATCGAAGTCCGCGACCTGGATGCCGAACACCTGCGCCGTGCCGATGTTGCCGAAGCGATCGGGTAGCGTCGTCCCCCGCGTGTGGATCAGATCGCCGAACTGGCCGGCGCCGTCGTTCAGGCGCACGCCGATGCCGGTCAGGGGCAGGTACTCGTGCGAGCCGACGACGAGGTCGGGCGCGGCGTCGCCGTTCACGTCGGCGAG
The DNA here is from genome assembly GCA_019749875.1 of Candidatus Binatia bacterium. GTDB lineage: Bacteria > Desulfobacterota > Binatia > UBA12015 > UBA12015 > VGTK01. Next base: position 7,686 of record JAIEPK010000248.1, read on the forward strand.
CGCGAGGTCGACGGGGTTGTTGCTGAACACGTACGGCGTGGCGGCGGCGAAGGTGCCGTCGCCGTGGCCGATCGCGACCGTCGCATTGACGCCCTCGCCGATCGACGCGAGGTCGAGCACGCCGTCGCAGTTCAGGTCGGCGACCTGGATCTGCGTGACCCGGATCGCGACGTCGCTCGGCACCGGTGCCGCGAACGTCCCGTCACCGTTGCCGCGGTAGAAGGCGACCTGACGCAGCTCGAACCACGGCACCAGCAGGTCGAGCAGCCCGTCACGGTCGACGTCGTGCGCCAGCACCGCGTTCGAGCTCACGTTCGGCGGGAGGACGAGATACGAGGGCGGGCCGAACGTGCCGTCGCCGTTGCCGAGCACGATCGACACGCGACGGCCGTCGACGATGCCCGCGTCCTCGGTGACCGCGAGGTCGACCACACCGTCGCGGTCGAAGTCGCCCGACGCGAGGCCGATCGCCGAGCCGCCGTTCTGCAGGAACTTGATCGACGTACCGAGCGGCTCGACGAAGACTCCAGTCTGCGGGGGGGCGGTGGGCAGCTGCTCCGGCACCCCGCCCTCGTCGACCTCGCCGTCGCAGTCCTCGTCGACGCGGTTGCCGCAGGACTCCGTGCGCGGCTCGACCGTCGTACGGCATTCCGGCTCGGCGAACGGCCCGTCGCAGAACGTCCGCCCGACCGCGCAGATGCCCGCTCGGCCGGTCTCGCACGCCGCGCACTGCAGGCACGGCTCGGGCGGGCTGGTCGGCGTCGGCTCGGCGGTCGGCGCGGGGCTCGCGGTGGGCTCGGGACTTGCGGTCGGCGCGATGGTCGAGGCAGCGGTCGCGGTGGGCTCGGGGGTCGGAGCCGGCGTCGCGGTCGGCGCGTCCGTCGGCACGGGAGTCGGCGCCGCGCTCGCGGTCGGCGTCGGACCCGGAGTGGACGTCGACGTGCGCGTCGGCGTCGGGCTCGGCTGCACTCCATCCGGACGCTCGTGCGCGCCGGCGTCGAACTCCGCCGCCTGGTCACCGTCCCCGTCGCGCGGACGCGCGCTCGCGCCGTCGAAGTCGGCTTCGTACACGTCGTTCGCGACGGGATGTCCGAGCAGACGCGGATCGACGCCGAGGTCGATCGCCGGAGACTGTGCCGCGAGGTGGAAGTCGTCGTCCGCGGTGTCGAGCACGTCGTCGGCCCCGTCGGCGTCGCGGAACAGCACCGCGAGATCGCCGCACGTCGCGCGCGCCGCGACGCCGGGCCCCTCGCTCCCGGTCGGCGTCAAGTTGCCCGCGTCGCTCGCGTCGAGCAG
>JAIEPK010000623.1 GCA_019749875.1 Candidatus Binatia bacterium
CCTCGGCGCAGCGACGCCGGCGGCGCGCCACGGCGGTGCGGCAACCGCGGCCGTGAGCCGCGCCGCGCCGCCTCGGAAACCGGCACCGTCGCGCGATCTCCGCCGCGCGACCTGCTACCTCGGCCGGCGGGAGGAAACGACCATGGACCTCGGCGCCGGCAGCCTCGCGAGCCTGGCTCGCATGCGTGACTACGAGAGCCGGCGGCTCTCGTCCTGGGACCGGAGCGGCGGCAACCGCGATTGTCTGGTGATCGCGCCCGGCGCGCGCGCGACGCTCGGCGAGATCCACGGCGCGGGCGTGGTCAAGCACATCTGGATGACCATGATGTCGTGGCCCGCCGAGGCGCACGAGCTCCGCCAGACCGTGCTGCGCATGTGGTGGGACGGCGCCGAGCGCCCGAGCGTGGAAGCTCCGCTCGGCGACTTCTTCGGCATCGGCTTCGGGCTGCGGCGCAACTTCACCTCGCTGCCGCTGCAGATGAGCCCGCAGGAGGGCCGCGGCTTCAACTGCTGGTTTCCGATGCCGTTCGCGCACGGTGCGCGCTTCGAGATCGAGAACCAGGGATCGCAGCCGCGCTTCTTCTACTTCTACGTCGACTACGAGGAGCACCGCGCGATCGATCCGGAGCTCGGCCGCTTCCACGCGTGGTGGAACCGCGTGCCGCGCACCGCGGGAACCGCGCGCGAAGACGGCTACACCCGCGCCGACTACGGCTACTCGGAGAAGCGGCCCGCCGGTCCCGGATTCGCGATGGCCGGGCCCTGGCAGAAGCCGAACCTCGACGGCGCGCGCAACTACGTGATCCTCGACGTGCGCGGTGACGGCCACTACGTCGGCTGCAACCTCAACGTCGACGTCTTCGAGCGCCAGGTGAACGACTGGTACGGCGAGGGCGACGACATGATCTTCGTCGACGACGAGCCCTGGCCGCCGCGCCTGCACGGCACCGGAACGGAAGACTACTTCAACACCGCCTTCTGTCCGAAGGAGGAGTTCAGCGCGCCGTATCACGGCTTGACGGTGTACAGCGGCACCGACGACTGGCCGTGGGGCGGCAAGAGCTCGATGTACCGCTTCCACGTCGAGGACCCGATCCGCTTCCGCCGCGCCCTGCGCGTGACCATCGAGACCGGTCACAACAACGCGCTCGCGAACGACTACTCGAGCACGGCGTACTGGTATCAGCGCGGCGTCAATCAGGAGCTCGCACCGCTGCCTGCAGTCGAGGCACGCGTGCCGCGCTGAGAGGCTCCACGCGACAGCCGTTCGACATACACAAAAAATAGACACGCGCGCTCGAATCGTGCATGACCTCCGCCGTTGAACGACGCACGACGAGCAGCACCGACGACGGCGCCGCTCCGACCCGGGGGAACGGATGATCACACGCTCGATGCGCGGGGCGGCCTTCGCCGGCCTGCTCGCCATGCTGGTCCTCGGCTGCAGCGACTCGAACGACGGCGGCGACGCAGGAACGCCCACGGCGGACGACTTCATCAGCGAGGCGTCCGCGCTGATCTGCGCCGACGTCGGGGACTGCTGCGAGCGCGACGGCAACGCATTCTCCGCGGCCCGCTGCCGCGCGAACTACACCACCACGCTCGAGTCGCACCTCGCACGCGGCACCGTCACGTACGACGCCGCGGCCGGCGGTCGGTGCATCGAGGCGTTTCGTGCGAGCCCGGGCCAGTGCGACGGAACGCCCGCGGAAGTCGCCGACTGCGACGGCGTCTTCCGCGGCACGCTGCCCGAGGGAGCGGCGTGCACCGACGGCATCGAGTGCGCAGGGTTCCCTGAGTCCGCGCTCTGCCTCGACCAGGACAGCGACTCCACGGGCCCGGTCTGCACGCCCATCCGAAGATCGCAGCCCGTCCGCGCGGCGCGCGGCGAGTCGTGCACCGGAACCTGTCGTCCGGTCGACGGGGTCGAGGGCTGCATCTTCTCCGGAACCTACCCACCGGTGCTGTGCTTCATCGAGGACGGCCTCTACTGCGCGGGGGCGACGTCGACGTGCGAGCCGCTGATCGCGGAAGGCGGCGCCTGCGCGCGCGAGCCGGACTTTCCGGGCTGTGTCCCCGGTGCCTTGTGCGAGCACGAGCGCTGCGTCCCCGTGCGCGGTGAGGGCGAGAGCTGCCTGGTCGACATCTGTACGACACCGCTCGAGTGTCCGTCGCCGAGCGCATTCGCGTGCGGACCCGGGCTGCGCTGCGCGAGCGCCCAACCCGTTCCGCTCTGCATCGTACCGCAGCCCGACGGCAGCACGTGCCGGTCGCCCGCGGAGTGCGCCAGCGGCTGGTGCGAGTTTCCGTGCGACGACCAGGAGAGCTGCACCGGCTCGTGCGGACCGCCACGTCGCACGACGCCCGAACAGTGTCTCAGCGGCTTTGCGGAGAGCGCGGACGCGAAGAGCGATCCGCTCTTCCTGCGCACGCGCTGAGCCGGAGAAGCTCAGACGCTCGCGGACTGCCCGCCGTCGCTCGCGCTCGGTCGCATCTCGACCGTGCCCACGTCGCCCGAACCCTCCGCGACGACGACGCGGCCGCCGATCGTGCGGTGCATGTCGAGGATCGTCGCGCGCGTGCGCTCGCGCAGCTCGTCGATGCGGTCCTCCGCGCCGCCGTGCGCTACCGGATGCAGCGGCGCACCGACCTTGACGGCGACGTGGCGCATGACGCCGTGGCCGAGATCGAACGCACCCTTCTTCATCAGCTGGTGCGTCCCTTCGAGCGCGATCGGCACCACCGGCACGTTCGCCGCGACTGCCGCCGCGAAGGCCCCTCCCTTGAAGGGTCGCACGATGCCGTCCTCGCTGCGCGTCCCCTCGGGGAAGATCAGCAGCGGCTTGCCGCGCGACAGGACCTCGCGGAAGCGCTCGACGACCGCGGCCGCGGCCTCGCGTCCGGCGCCGCGATCGACCGGCACGTGCCCGGACAGGCGCAGATGCCAGCCGAGGACCGGAATCCTCATCAGCGAGCGCTTGGCGGCCCACTTGTAGTCGCCTGGCAGCACGCTGCCGAGGACGAGGATGTCGACCAGGCTCTGGTGGTTCGAGCAGTAGACGAACGGGCCGTCCGGCGGCACGTTCTCGAGGCCGCTCGCGTCGACCTGGATGTCGAGGCCGCGCACGCTCGAGCGACACCAGCTACGCATCGCCCACAGGCTCGCGCGGTGCTCGCGGGTGAGGGGACCGATCGCGAGCGAGATCGCCCCGTAGCCCACCGTGCGCGCGACGAACGGCACCCAGTGCGTCGTCGCGCGGACCGCCTCCCGAACCCTCATGGCCCGCCCCACGCTAACAAGCACGACGCGACCTCGAAACGCCGATTCTTGCCCGCCGGCGACAGCGTCACGCCGTCACGCCCTCGGGCGTCCTCGAGACCGGCGCCCTCGGCGTCGCACGATCGACGGAGCCTAGCGCGGCAGCTCGAGCCGACGGCCCGGCCGGTCGTCGCGGGTGAGCCAGAAGGCCCACGCGATCAGCACGAGCTGCAGCGGCAGCCGTGCCCACGCGGCGGCCGGCGACGGCTGCCCCATGGCCGGCGGCGGGTCGAACTGGACGTTGGCCATCGCCATGTGGACGTTCGCCGGGAACACGGCGACGAAGAGCGCGATCGCACCCCACGCGGCGAGGCGCCGGGTCGCGGGTACGAGCAGGGCCACGCCGAGTACGATCTCGATCACGCCCGAGGCGTAGACCAGCTCCCAGTGCCACGGCAGGTACGGCGGCATGATCTGCACGAAGAACCACGGGTCGCGGAAGTGCATCACGCCGGCCCCGATCAGGACCGCGGCCAGCAGCACGCGCAGCACGCTCTTCACCATCGCACGGGTCTCCTCACGAGAAGCGCGGCAGGATCTCGGTCCCGACGAGCTCGATCTGCGGGATCAGCTCGCCCGCGGGCGCGAGCGGGAACAGGATGAACTTGGTGCAGCCGGCATCGACGAACGTTCGCAGCCGCGCGACCACGTCGTCGACGGTGCCGATCGCGCTGCGCTCGTCGAGCGACTCCTGCGGGATGGGTCCGCGCTTCAGGAGCTTGCGCGCCGCCTCGCGCGCGGCTTCCGCGTCGCGGCTGACGTGCGTGAGCAGCAGCACGCCGGCCTCGCCGGGCTCGATCGTGCGACCGAGGTCGGCGCCGTACGCGGTCAGCTTCGCCATCCCCGCGGCGAACTCGCGCGCGGTGATGAACGACGGCATCCAGCCGTCGCCGTAGCGGGCGACGCGCTTGAGAGCGAGGTCGCTCTGTCCGCCGATCCACACGTCGAGCGGGCCGCCGACCGGACGCGGCTCGATGGTCACGTTCTCGAAGCGATAGAAGCGGCCCTGGTGCGTGACGTTCGGCGCGGACCAGAGCTTGCGCATGACCTCGACGCCCTCGCGCATGCGCGCGCCGCGCTCGTTCTCCGGAATGCCCGACACCGTGCACTCGCGCGGATCGCCGCCGAGGCCGACGGCCATGATGACGCGCCGCCGTCCCCCGGTCAGATGATCGAGCGACGCGTAAGTCTTGGCGACGTGGATCGGGTCGCGCGCCGGCAGCGACAACACGCTCGGCCCCATCTTGATGCGCCTGGTGCGCGCCGCGAACAGCGCCATCAGGCACGCGACGTCGAGGCTCGGCTGACGCGACACGACGTGGTCCGACGGCCAGATGGAGTCGATCCCGAGCTCCTCGACGCGCTCCGCGAAGGTGCAGATCTCGTCCGGTCCGGGGATGCCCGCCCGGCTGATGCTGAAGCCGACGCCGATCTTCACCTTGCCCACGTCACACCTCCGGAGGGCGCAGTGTGGCACAGGAGCACGTCGAGGCGAAGCCGGCGCGGGGCCGCCGGGCCCCGCCGCGGTGCCGGCCGCCACAGCCAAATTGGCTCTTGCGGTTCCGGCTCCATCCGGCACACTCGGCGGGCTCGGCGGTCCGGCCGGGTCAACCAGGGGGGAAGACATGGAGGTTCGTCGCATCGCGCTCGCAGCACTCCTCGGCGCGCTCGCGCTCGCTCGCACCGCCGCGGCCGACGAGATCGTGGTCCAGGGCGACAAGCTGCGCGGGACGGTGGTCACCGTCACCGCCAAGACCGTGGTGTTCGAGACCAAGTACGGCAAGGGCAACATCGAGATCCCGATCGAGGAGGTGCAGAGCCTCACCACCGAGAAGGAGTACGTGTTCTCGCACGGCGACGACGGCACGACGCAGGGGCGCATCCTGGGCGTCGAGGAAGGCGTGGTCCTGGTCGGCCCGGAGGGCAGCGATCCGGTGCGCGTCAAGACCGGCGAGATCCAGCTCGTTCAGTCGCGCGAGGCGTACGAGGAGTCGCCGCTCGCCGCCGCGAAGAGCACGCTGCGCTACTGGAGCGGCAACCTCGACCTCGGCTTCAGCCTGACGCAGAGCACCGTGGACTCGACCAACTTCGGCGCGGGCCTCGGCGTCAAGCGCGTGAAGGACCCGACGCGCTTCTCGTTCGACTCCGGCTTCACCTACGGCACGCAGAAGAAGCGCGGCGAGTCCACCACCAAGCTCTCCGACCAGCTGTTCGGCAAGGTGCGCGAGGAGTACGACCTCACGCCGCGCTTCTTCGGCTACGGCAACGGCTGGCTCGAGTACAACGGCATCCAGCGCCTGAGCGTGCGCGGCATCCCGGAGGCCGGCGTCGGCTACAAGTTCTGGAAGTCCGAGGAGAAGGACAGCACCGACTTCTTCGCCGGCACCGTCGGCGGGTCGTGGGTGTACGAGAAGTTCTTCGGCGGCCTCGACCAGGATTACTTCGCGGTGTCGTTCGGCCTGCAGGCGCAGGTGCCCCTGCCCTACGGCTCGAGCTTCACCGGCAGCGTGAGCTACCTGCCGAGCGTCTCGGACTTCACCAACGACTTCCTGATCAAGTCGCAAGCCGCGGTATTGTTCCCGCTGTACAAGCAGCTGTCGTTCAAGTTCTCGATCGCGAACGACTACGACAACACGCCGGCGCCGGGCACGAGCTTCAACTACCTGACGACGCTGATCGGCCTGTCCGCGTCGCTCTGAGGGCGCGCGCTTCGCCGCGGGCCGCTCGACGGTCCGCGTGAAGCACGGGCCGGCGGGGGAAACCTCGCCGGCCCGTGCCGTATCCGGGTTGACAATCCGCGCCCGTCCGTCGTGGAGTGCCCCGTTCGTCCCGCAGCCGGGGACGCGGAGGGAACCAGCGATGCGACGGAGCCAGAGAGTCCCCAACGGAGCGCTGCTGCTCGCAGCCGTGCTCGCCTTCGCCCCGAGCGGCTGCTCGGACGGCGGCTCGTCGTCCCCGAAGACGCCCGCGGAGCTCGGCATCGACCTGACCAATGCCGACCGCTGTGACGTCCTGGTTCCGGAACGCTGCCTGCTGCCGCTGCCGAACGACTTCTACACCGTCGCCGACGACTCCATGCCGACCGGGCGCCGTGTCGACTTCGACGCCGAGTCGCTGCCCGCGAACGCGAAGGGCGTTCACGTCGATCCGACGGCGTGGCGTCGCAACGACGGCTTCAGCCCGGGCTCCGCGGTGCTCGCCTTCGTTCCCGGCGTCGACCTCGCCGCCTCGGGCACGGCGCGCATCGACGACATCGGCCGCTCGCTCGACGACGACTCGCCGAGGGTGGTGATCGACCTCGCGACCGGCGAGCACCGCCCGCACTGGGTGGAGCTCGATCAGAACGCTGCCGAGGGGCAGCGCACGCTGATCGTGCGCGCCGCCGTCAATTATCTCGATGGCCACCGCTACGCGGTCGCGTTCCGCCGCCTGGTCGACGCGTCGGGCGCGGCGATCGCGCCGTCGCCGGCGTTCCGCGCCTACCGCGACGGCCAGCGCACCACCGACGCCGCGTTCGAGGCGCGTCGCGCGCACCTCGACGAGGTGCTCGACGCGCTCGAGAAGAACGGCATCGCGCGCGACGAGCTGCAGCTCGCCTTCGACTTCACCGTCGCGTCGACCGAGAACATCACCGGGCGCATGCTGCGCATGCGCGACGACGCGTTCGCGCGCCTCGGCGACGCGGCGCCGTCGTTCACGGTCGAGAACGTCGAGCAGGACGTGCGTCCCGAGATCGCGCGGCGCATCACCGGCACGTACCGCATCCCGAGCTACCTCACCGGCGACGGCGGCCCCGGATCGTCGCTGGCACTCGGCGCGGACGGGCTGCCGGTCCACCAGGGCAAGGACCTGGTCGCGCCGTTCCAGTGCACGATCCCGCCGTCGGCCTTCGCGACCGGCGAGGCACCGCGCGGCGTGATCTACGGACACGGGCTCCTCGGCGACTACGGCGAGGTGAACTCGTCGATCGTGCGCGAGATGGCGGAGCGCTTCGTCATCACCAACTGCGCGACCAACGAGATCGGCATGGCGGAGGAGGACGTCGGCAACGCCGTCAAGCTCCTCGGCGACCTGTCGACCTTCAACACCCTCGCCGACCGCCTGCAGCAGGGGCTCCTGAACGAGCTGTTCCTGGGACGCCTGATGGTCCACCCGGACGGCTTCCTGTCGAACGCCGCGTTCCGGCGCGACGACGGCAGCCCGCTGATCGACCGCACGCAGCTCTATTACGACGGCAACAGCCAGGGCGCGATCCTCGGCGGCGCGCTGCTCGCGATCGGGCAGGACTTCACGCGCGGCGTGCTCGGCGAGGCCGGCATGAACTACTCGTTCCTGCTGCAGCGCAGCGTCGATTTCGACGACTACAAGATCATCTACGCGCCGGCGTATCCCGATCCGTACGACCAGCTGATCGGCGTGCAGATCATCCAGATGCTGTGGGACCGCGGCGAGACCAACGGCTACGCGAACCACGTGACGAGCGATCCGCTCCCCGGCACGCCCGCCAAGAAGGTGCTGCTGCTGGGTGCCGTCGGCGACCACCAGGTGTCCGAGTACTCGCTGCAGGTCGAGGCGCGCACCATGGGTGCTGCGGGACACGTCCCGTACGCGGCACCGGACCGCACGACCAACGAGGACAAGGGCTGGGGCATCACGCCGATCCCGAGCTACCCGTGGCCGGGCTCGGCGTACTTCCTGTTCGACACCGGATCGCCGCTGTCGCCGCTGGTGAACCAGCCGCCGCGCGAAGGCCACGACCCGCACGACGACACGCCGCGCATTCCGGCGGCGCAGGACCTGAAGAACGCCTTTCTGCGCCCCGACGGGGTCGCGATCGACGTCTGCGGCGGCGCGCCGTGCACGGGGCCACAGTTTGATTGACGCGGCGGCGCGCGAGGCGCTCGCGCGCCTGACGCGCGCGTTCACCGACGGCTTCAACCGCGACGACCTCGAGGCCGTGATGTCGTACTTCGCCGAGGACGCGGTCTACGACGAGTTCGACGGCCGGCGCCACGTCGGGATCGCCGCGATCCGCGCTGCCTTCGTGCCGCAGTTCCGCGGCGACTTCGGCCGCATCCGCTTCCACGAAGAGGACGTCTTCGTCGATCCGTCCGCCGGACGTGCGCTGATCGCGTGGACCTGCGCGCTCGAGCGCGAGGGCAAGACGCGCGCGTGGCGCGGGCTCGACGTGCTGCACGTGCGCGACGGCAAGATCGTCGTCAAGGAGACCTACGCGAAGGCCGAGCGGCCAAAGACCGAGGCGCGCTGAGCCGCGCATGCGTCACGCGGACCTGACGAGACGGTAGCGCTCGAGCGCCGGCGCGTGCTCCGCGCGCGCCTCGTCCCGCCAGGCGCCGCGAGGATCCGGCGGATCGAGCCACTCGCGCGCCGCGAACGGATCCACGCTGTCGACTTGCATCATCCAATACGTGACGCCTGGAGCGCGCCGCCCATGATCCGGTGCGGCTCATCGTCGAGGTAGCGGTGCGCGTGCGCGGTCCCGCAGATGGGTGCGGCCAGGAAGCACAAAGCCGCGATTGGCCGTAACGACAGCGGTATCGGACGTCGCGAGCCTGGCTCCGCTCCGCCAACGAGCCCGCAAAGTACGGACGCCGCCGCGCCGCGCTTCTACCGCCCGGCCCCGGCGACGCTCGACGGCGATCCGCCCGCCGCGGC
>JAIEPK010000672.1 GCA_019749875.1 Candidatus Binatia bacterium
CACCGGGGCCGCGGCCACCGCCGCCGCCGAAGCCGCCGCCGCCGCCACGCGGACGATCCTCACGGGGCTTTGCCTCGTTGACCGTCAACGCACGACCGTTGTGCTCCTGGCCGTTCAGCGCGCTGATCGCCGATGCCGCCTCGTCGTCCGAGCTCATCTCCACGAACCCGAAGCCGCGGCTGCGTCCGCTCTCGCGATCGGTGACCACCGACGCGCTCTCGACCTTGCCGTACTCCGAGAACAACCGCTCGAGACCTGCCGAGTCGACGCTGAAAGACAAATTTCCGACGTACAGCTTCCTACCCATTTCTCGCTCCTATCCTCAGGGTTCTTTGCGGGCCCGGATTTTACTTTCAGGCCGGCGTTGAAAGGCGGCCGCTGGTGGCCGAGGCAGGCAGGAGGACGATCAAGCAACGGTACCGGGCAGGAATCATGCTGCGCCGTACGCGAACTCGTCGACGAACCAACCGGCCCCCCCGATAGCACGAGAACGAATCCGGTACACCCGCCTCGAGGTACATTTTCACCCCGGCGGGTGCCCAGGATCGCTTTGTAAAAGTGGGGAGTTAGCTCGGGTCCGCGAAGCACGGGGCGCCGCCGCAGACGTCCACCACCGCGCCGTCGGGCTGCAAGAACTCCGACTTCTGGACGCGTGCATCGGGATCGTTGCGCGGGTCGCCGTGCGGGTCCTCGCCGACGCTCGGCGCGAGGTTCGTGAGCGGCGGAACGGGCGCACCGCTGTCCCAAATGACGATCGCCGAGCCCCGGTACGGGTAGCTCTCGATCGGCTCGATGCCCCAGTACGCGGGCTCGACGTAGGGCAGGCGACCCGGAGTCACCGTCGGCGCATGGATCCGCGCGCCGATCGTCCGCGCCTGGATGTTGGCCGCGTCCGGCGAGACCTGATGGTCGCCGAAGGCCACGTGCATCAGGACGGTGTGCGCGGGCGTTCCCGGCAGCGGATCGTCGGTCATGTGCTGTGCATAGCCGTCGGCCTCGCCGCGGTCCCAGAGCATCTGGATCAGCGACAGCCCGAGGCCGCGCTCGATCTCGTCCGGATAGGCCGGGTCGAACACCTGCCGGTACGTGTCCCAGTCGACGCTGCGCTGCAGCAGGAGCGAGTAGTTCATCGCCGGGACGCCGAGCACGGCGCGCGTGAAGTCGATCGAGACGGCGGTGGTGATGCCGCCCATGATGCCGCCCTGGCTGTTGCCGTCGTAGTACAGGTGGCTGCGGTCGATGAGCCCGGCGAACGCCGGATGCGAGACCAGGCCGCTCTCGTGGATCATCAGGCGGCCGAGGAAGAGCGTGTTCAGCACGCCCTGCTGCAGGCGGTCGGCGAGCGTCGGGAAGAACGAGATGTCGCCGAGGATCTTGACGGCGTTGCCGATGTCCTCCTCCGACATGCCGATCCACTTGGTCGCGCAGAACACGAAGTCGTGCTCGTTCGCCATGCGGCGGACGTTGCCGCCGCCGACCTCGCCCGGGTCGCCGAGCAGGCCGTGGCCATACAGCGACGGACGCGCCGGCGCCGGCGTGGTGCCGTCACCGAGCGCCGCCTTCGGCACGATGCAGATGAAGTCCGCGCTGTAGGTGCCGTTCACCTGCGGCAGATCGGCGCCCGCGTAGTTGAAGCGCGAGCCGGGCGCCCCGGTGCCCGTCAAGTAGTTCGGGACCTCGAAGGTGCCCTCGACGCGGCGGGCGAGCTCCTCGTTCGGGTTGTCTTCGACCTTGGTCACGGTGAACGCCGGCGACTGGTCGCCGAGGCGCGTGAACGCATCGTCGCGGATGTGCAGCAGGCGCTCGCTCAGGCTGCGCGTGCTCGACACGGTGAAGTCCCAGGCGAGGAAGAGATCGTCACGCGCGACCCCCGCGTCCTTCAGCTCGCGGAAGATCTGCTCGAAGTGGCCGCGCCGCGCCTCGACCTCCGGCACGTTCGAGATCAGGTCGTCGCGGTAGGCGCGGAAGACGTCACCCGCGGCGATGGTCTCGCCGCCCGCGTCCTTCAGGTTGCGCAGCGCGACCACGTGGCGGTGTCCCTCGCGCAGCTGGCGGGCCGGACGGATGTAGAGCACCGCGTTGGTCGGGCTCGACACGGTGGCGTCGAGCTCGCTCCAGTAGGGCACGCGCTCGCCGGTGTCGACGTCGAGGATCACCGCGGGCGAGTCCTCGGCCAGCGAGCCGCCGATGTTCGCGACGCTGACCAGACCCGTTGCCTCGAGATCGATGCCGTCGACGTAGGTCGCGATCTGCGCACCCGGGCTCCAGCCGTCGTTGCGGTTCCACTCCGTCATGTCGGCGTTGACGCCCTTCGCGTTGCGGATCGCCGATGCGGTCTGGATGTTGATGCGGAGCCCCGTGTCGGTGGCGCCGTCCGCGACGGTGAAGAAGTCGCTCGGGAACGGCAGCAGGCAGTGCCGCGGATCGAGCGGATCGCAGCGATCCGGGTTCTCGACCACCAGGTCGATCGTGCCGGTGCTCTCGCTGCCGCTGCTGGTGTGGCTGCATGCGCCGGCGAAGGCCACCAGTGCGATGCCCGTCGCCGCGATGCCGAGGAGGTGCCGCGTGCGCGCGCCGCGGCCGCCGAATGCGGGATTCTTCATCCGGCCGTCATAGCCGGGTCCGGGGTCGCCACGCCAGCCGGATTGGAGCGAACGGATTGACCCTGGACGTGCGCTGCGGCACGACGACGCGGTGCGCGCGTGTCCCGGCGATCCGCGCGTGCTCACGAGACCGGAGGGGGTGCGGGTGGACGTTCGAGGAGCGCGGCGGCTGCGACGATCGGCGCGACGCGTGGTGCGCGGCGCGGTCGTCCTGCTGGCGTGCGCGACGGGTGCCGTCCTGCTGCCGGTGCTCGCGACCTCGGCGCGCGCGCAGATCGATCCCCCGGGACGGCAGATCGACGTCGCCGTGAACTACGTCTACGCCGCCCAGCTCGGCTTCGGCACGTACCACGTCGGTGGGCTGTCGGTGAACGTGTACTCGCTGCCGCTCGCCTACACGCTCAGCGACGTGCTGCTCGACTGGCGGCTCAAGGTCGAGTTCCCGATCCTCTATGGCGGCTACTCGTTCCGAAGGTCGGTCGAGGTCGAGGAGCTCGACAATGCGCGCGTCAAGATCTTCGCCGATCAGCGCACGCTCGGCGCGGAGCCGAAGCTCAGGCTCGAGATCCCGATCCTCGAGCCGTGGACCGTATCGCTGATCGGTGCGTGGGGCTTCGGGTCCACCTTCGATACGGAGATCTCCTACCGCCTGCCCGACGGCCGCCGGGTCCGCGACCGCGAGGCCGAGCAGGACGTGTGGTTCTACACCTACCAGGTCGGCGTCAGCAGCCTGCTGCAGCACCGGATCGATCGCTTGACGCTCGGCCTCGGCAACGCGTTCATCTACGCGGGCACCGCGAACCTCGAGCGCGCGCCGAGCGCTCAGGCGTACGGCGCCGTCGAGACCGGCGTCGAGGCGCGACACCCGCTCGGCTTCGACGTGAACGGGTACGACGTCGACGGAAGCCTGTTCTTCATCTGGTACTGGTTCACGCCGAGCCTCCAGTTCTCGCGCGTCGAGAAGCGCTCGCTGGAGGTCGACGACGTCTACGAGGTCGGTCTCAGCTTCGGCGCCGACCAGGCGACGCCGTTCGAGATCCCGGTGCTCGGCAACCCGCGCCTCGGTGTCAGCTACCGCGCAGGCAACGATCTGGACGCGCTGCGTGTGAACTTCGGCTTCCCGTTTTAGTTCGACGAGGGGGCACGCGCCCCCTCGCCGTACGCGGCAAAGCCACGCAGGGTCCCACTCCCCGCGCTGGCTGGCGTTCGGCCGCGCGCTTCGCGCGTGGGGCTTGCGCGAGCTGCGCGGGGGCGCGGCGCGCGAAGGGTACGTCCGGCTTGGTCAGGCGAGCAGCGGCGTGACGACCTCGCCGGCGACGTCGGTGACGCGGAACTCGCGGCCCTGGTGGCGGTAGGTCAGGCGCTTGTGGTCGACGCCGAGGAGGTGGAGCAGCGTCGCGTTGAAGTCGTGCACGTGCACGGGGTTCGCGACCACGCTCGAGCCGAGCTCGTCGGTCTCGCCCCAGACGAATCCGCGCTTGACGCCGCCGCCCGCCATCCACACGGTGAAGGCGTCGCGCTGGTGGTCGCGGCCGACCGCGGCGCGCGTGCCGCCCTCGTTCTTGTCCTGCGCCATCGGCGTGCGGCCGAACTCGGTCGCCCACACGACCAGCGTGTCGTCGAGCAGCCCGCGCTGCTTCAGGTCGCGCACCAGCGCCGACATGCCGCGGTCGACTTCTCTACAGTGCGCGGGCAGGGCGCTGAAGATGGCCGAGTGGTCGTCCCAGCCGGGCAGGAAGACCTGCACGAAGCGCACGCCGCGCTCGGACAGCCGGCGCGCCAGCAGGCACTGGTTGGCGAAGCTCAGCTTGCCCGGCGTGGTGCCGTACATCTGGTGGATCTCGGCCGGCTCGCGCCAGATGTCGGTCGCCTCGGGCACCGACATCTGCATGCGGAAGGCGAGCTCGTACTGGGCGATGCGCGTCTCGATCTCGGGATCGTGCGTGCGCCGATACGCGAGCCCGTTGAGCGCGTTGACGGCGTCGATGGTCGCGCGCTGGTCGTCGCCCGAGACTCCGGGCGGATTGCCGATGTAGAGCACGGGATCGCCGGTGCCGCGGAACTCGACGCCCTGATAGCGGCTCGGCAGAAACGCCGATCCCCAGCTCGCGGTGCCGCTCGGCGGCTGGCCGGGCGACGCGAGCAGGGCGACGAAGGCCGGCAGATCCGCGTTCTCGGTGCCGAGCCCGTACGCGACCCACGTGCCGAGGCTCGGGCGACCGAAGCGGCCGATGCCGGTCAGCAGCTCGAGCTCGGCCGGCGTGTGGTTGAACTCGTCGGTGTGCATCGAGCGGACGATGGTCACGTCGTCGACGATGCCTGCGAACTCGGGCAGCAGCTCCGACACCTCGATGCCCGACTGGCCGTGCCGCGCGAACGCGTACGGCGAGCCGAGCAGCTTCGGGCGCTCGCGGATGAACGCGAGCTTGCGCCCCGTGAAGAGCTCGTCCGGGCACAGCTCGCCGTCGTGCGCGCGCAGCTTCGGCTTCGGATCGAAGAGGTCCACCTGCGACGCGCCGCCGTTCATCGTCAAGTAGATGACCCGCTTCGCGCGCGGCGCGAAGTGCGGTGCGCCGACCGGCGACGGCTCGCTCGCTGCCGCGGCCGTGCGGCCGAGCAGGGAGTCGAGCGCGATCGCGCCGAGGCCGCCGGCGACGCCACCGAGGAAGGTGCGCCGGCTGATCGTCGGATCGCCGAGGAATCGGGGTGCCATGGCTAGCTGCGTGAGATGGTCTCGTCGAGGTTCAGGACGACGCGCGTGACTCCGTACCACACGGCGAGGTCCTGCCGCGCGATCCCGGGCTCGGGGGTGAACGACGGGACGCCGCCGAGCAGCGCCTCGGTCGCCGACGGGTCGGACGCGAGGCGCGCGCGCCGCTGCTCGAGGACGCCGCGCAGCGTGCGCAGCTCGTCGTCGCTCGGCGTGCGCGCCAGCGCGAGCGCGAAGGCGTAGCGGATGCGCTCGTCCTCGGACGCCGCCGGACGCTCGTGCAGCACGCGCTCGGCGAAGCCCAGCGCCGCCTCGGTGTAGACCTCGTCGTTGAGCAGCGTGAGCGCCTGCAGCGGCGTGTTCGACGTCGAGCGCTTCGCGGTGCACGCCGTGCGATCGACCGCGTCGAACACCAGGAAGCTCGGATACGGCGAGGTCCGCCGCCACACCGTGTAGACGCCGCGGCGCACGCGATCCTCGCCCTGCGACGGCACGTAGCGCGCCGGCGTCGAGCCGTTCGAGCGCCACACGCCGGGCGGCTGCGGCGGATAGACCGGCGGGCCGCCGCGCAGCGGCGACAGCAGCCCCGCGATCTGCAGCGCGTTGTCGCGGATGGACTCGGCGGGCAGCCGGCGGCGCGGGTTGCGCGCGAGCAGCAGGTTGTCCGGGTCGTCGGCGAGCAGATGCAGGTCGGTGGGCACGCTGCTCTGGCGGTAGGTCGCCGACGTCACGATCTCGCGCACCACGTGCTTCCGGCTCCAGCCCGACTGCACGAAGTCGACCGCCAGCCAGTCGAGCAACGCGCGATTGCTCGGGCGGTCGCCGCGGATGCCGAAGTCGTCGAGCGTCGCGACGATGCCGCGGCCGAGGAGATCGGCCCACCAGCGGTTGACCACGACGCGCGCCGTGAGCGGGTTCTGCGGCGACACCAGCCAGCGGGCGAGCCCGAGCCGGTTCCTCGGCAGCGACGCATCCATCGGCGGCAGCACGGCCGGGGTACCGGCCTCGACGCGCGCGCCCGGCTGGCGGTGGTCGCCGCGCTCGAAGACGTGCGTCTCGCGCGGCTGCGCGAGCTCTTCCATGACCAGCGCCTCGGGCGTCTCGGGCAGACCTGCCCAGGCGCGTCGCGCGTGCTCGAGTGCCGTGGCGGCGCCGGGCAGCAGGCTCTGCTGCGCGAGCGTGAGCAGCACCGCGTGCTCCTCGGGCGACAGCGCGCTCCAGCCCGCGTCGCGCATCTTGCCCTGGAGGCCGACCGGCATCGCGACGATCGAGGGCGCGGCCGAGGTGACCGAGAGGCGGAAGCGGCCGAGGCTGCGCCGCGGCGCTTCCTGGCGCAGCACGATGCGCAGCGTCTTGCCGCGCGCGTCGCGGATCGGCTCGCCGGTCGACGCGACCAGCGTCTGATCCTTCTGCAGCGCGGCTCCGGTGTACGCCCAGCCGGTCTCGACCAGACCGTCGATCGCGGTCGCCGCGGTGCCGCCTCGCCACGCCGCGGTGGCATGCGGGTTCTCGAGCGCGACCGGGTGCTCGCCGGCACCGTCAATCACCGTGACCTCCAGCTCGGACAGGACGAAGTCCGGCTGGAACGGATTGGCGCGCCCCGGACCGTTGCCGGGCAGCGCGGCGTCGTGCAGCGCTTCCAGGCGGAAGCCGGTGATCTGCGGCAGGTCGGTGGTGCCCTCGACGACGTAGGTCGTGGCGTCGGTCGGTGCGTCGGGCACCAGGATCGACCCGTCGTCGAGCACGCGGTGCCCTTCGTCGCGACTGGTCGAGAACGCGCGCACCGCGAGCGGCTGCCAGCGCGGCTCGCCGGCGCGGATCGCCGCCTGCGTCGCCGCGTACCAGCCCTTCCACCAGCCGGCCCACGGGCGCCACCACGACGGCCCGTCGCGGGCGACCAGGCGCGTGGTGAGGATCGTGCTCGCGGCGGAGAGCGTCGCGCCGAGGTCGGCGCTCCACGCCGCGTCGAGCACCTGCTTGCGCTCCGCCTCCGAGATCGGATCGGCGCCGGAGAGGCCGTCGTCGAGCTGCGCGCTCACGTCGGCGAGCAGCTGCTCACCGATGACGCTCGCCTGCTTGCGCGTGCGCTCGATCGGCGGCAGCGTGAGGCGCGGCCCGCGCGGCACGAGATTGACGCCGCCCGCGCCGTCGGAGCCCACCGCCTCGTACGGCGTGCTGTTGAAGAACGCGAGCAGCCGGTAGTAGTCCTCCTGGCTGAACGGGTCGTACTTGTGCTCGTGGCACTGCGCACAGGCGATCGTCGAGCCGAGCCAGACCGTCGCCGTGGTATTGACGCGGTCGATCACCTGGAAGACGCGCGCGTCCTCCTCGCGCACGCCGGCCTCGAGGTTCAGCGGTGCCGCGCGGTGAAACCCGGTCGCGGTGCGCTGCGCGAGCGTCGGGTTCGGCAGCAGGTCCCCGGCGAGCTGCTCGACGGTGAACTCGTCGAACGGCATGTCGACGTTGATCGCGTCGATCACCCAGTCGCGGTACGGCCAGTTGGTGAGCGCGACCTCCGACATGAAGCCGGTCGAATCGGCATAGCGGGCGAGGTCGAGCCAGGGGATCGCCCAGCGCTCGCCGAACGCCGGACGGGCGAGCAACTCGTCGACGACGCGGTCGTAGGCCGCGGGCGAGGGATCGCGCTCGAACGCCGCGACCTCCTCGGGCGACGGCGGCATGCCGATCAGATCGAGGTGCACCCGGCGCAGCAGCACGCCGGGCTCCGCGACCGGCGCGGGGCGTACACCGGCGCGCTCCATGCGCTCGAGGACGAAGACGTCGAGGTCGCGTCGCGGCCAGCTCCGGTCCGCGACCTGCGGCAGCGCCGGTCGTACCGGCAGGCGATACGCCCAGTGCGTGCCGGGACCGGTGTCGTCGGGCCACGGCGCGCCCTCGTCGATCCAGCGCCGCAGGGTCTCGATCTCGCGTGCGCTCAGCGGCTCGCGGTCCTTCGGCATGCGCTGCTTCGGGTCGGACGACGACACCGCTTCGAAGAGGAAGCTCGTCGCCGCACTGCCCGGATCGATCACCGGCACGCCCAGATTGCCCGGCGTGAACGCGTCCTTGCGGTTCGTCAGGCGGAGGTCGCCCTTGCGCTGGCGCGGGCCATGGCACTCGTAGCAGCGCGTCTCGAGGATCGGACGGACGTCGTCCTCGAAGTCGACGCGCGCTCCGGCCGGGCAGGGGCCCGCGACCAGCGCGGCGACCAGAACGCAGAGGGCTGTCGACCGGCGAAGCATGGAGGGAGGACCCTCCATTGGTACCAGCATCACCGCTCGCGGTGAACCGGGTTTCGCTCAGCCCGCGGCCGGCATGCGGCGCAGGGCGAACGTCGGCCGGACGCTCGGCGCGCCGTGCCGCAGCTCGACCGCGAACACCGCCGGGCAGTCGGTGCGCCACGACTGCGGCTGGTCCGGCGGCCCGGGCAGCTCGAGGTGCAGGCCCGGATACGACACGGCCAGGAGGCCGGTCGCGCGGAAGCGAGCCGCGTACAGCTCGGTCGCGGTCCAGGGCTCGTCCGCGGTGGGGACGAGGCGCACGCACGCGCCGAACGGCAGGCGTGCGCCGTCATCGCGCAGCAGGCGCAGCAGCTCGCGATTCATCGCGCCGCGCGGTGCATTCGCCTGCTCGCGCACCACCGCGTACGGGAACGCCAGGATCACCAGCGCCACGAGCGCGGCCTCGGCGAGCCGGGCGCGGC
>JAIEPK010000500.1 GCA_019749875.1 Candidatus Binatia bacterium
GGCGCGCAGCGGCGCCACCGCGACGCTGGCGCGACCGATGTACGGTGCCACGTCGGGCACCTCGCCGAGCAGCTCGACGTGCGCACCGAGTGCGGCGAGCTCGCGCACGCGCCGCGCCGGGCGGGCGCCGACCAGCGTGAGCGTCGCCTCGGGCAGGGCGGCGCGGATGTGCGGCAGCACCTCGCGCGCGAACCAGACCCCACCGTCCACGTTCGGAAAGTAGCCCAGATTGCCGCTGAACACGATGTCGCAGGGGCGTCGCGCGCCGGTGCGGCGCGCGAAGCGCTCCAGATCGACGCCGTTGCAGTTGACCTCGAGCCGCGGGAAGTCGCCGATCGCGACGCGGTCGGCGTGCGACGCGACCAGCGCACGCTGCCACGTCCGGCAGAGCGTGCGCTCGAGAGCAGCGAGGCGGCGCTGCTCGAGCGCCGCGAGGGCGCGCATCGGACCGCGATCGAGGGCACCGCGGCGCGCCATGTTGGCCGACAGCGCGTCGATCAGGTCGACCACGCGCGGGGGCGGCGACGACACGCCGTCGAGCAGCGTCGCCATGCGGGCCATCTGCACGTGCACGACGTCGTGGCGGAGCTCGCGCAGCAGCCCGTGCACGAGGCCGCGCATGCGCGGCGTGTCGTACATCGCCGCCTGCAGCGGGGCGCCGGTCGCGGCACCCCGCAAGACGCCGGCCGCCATGCCCGGCAGGCGCAGCGGCACCGTGTGCACCTCGGCGCACACGGCGTGTGCGCGGGCGAGAGCCACCGGACGAGGCGTGCCGACGGTGTAGGCGACCAGCGTGATCGCGTGCCGGCGGGCGAGGATCCGCAGCTGATGCCAGGCACGGACCTCGTAGCCGCGGGTCAGCGGGTCGGGCAGGCGGTTGGCGATGAACAGGATCCTCATGCGAGCAGACGTCGGGCCGCGCGATGCTCGGCGACCTGATGAGCCGGCGGCGTCCGCGGAGCCCGGCAGGGTACCGCAGGATGCGCCGCCGTCGAAATGCCGCGCGCGCCGTCCTCGACGCTCCCCGCGAATTCCACTACCAGCGTCGCGTGCAGAACTCTCCCGTGCCGTCGTTCCGATGGGCGCGCGCGACGCTCGCGCTCGCCTGTGTGGTTGCCGTCGTCGCGCCGCCGCTCGGTGTCGCCGCGGACGATGCGGGCCCACGCGCCGTGCTGACGAACGCCGAGCAGAAGCTGGGTGTCGTCCCGCCGGGTCCTCCGGTGACGGCGACGTTCCGCATCGACAACACGGGCGGCGCGCCGCTCACCCTCACGCCAGGAAGCCCGATGCCGTTCGTGGCCGGCGTGACCAGCACGGTCGAGAATGCACCCGTACCGCCGGGAGGAGCCGCGACGGTCGCGGTCCGGATCGAGACCGAGAAGCTCGCCGGCGAGGGGACGGTGCGCATTCCGATCACCACCAACGACCCGGCGACGCCGAAGCTGGAGCTGCTGACGACGGTCGAGGTGAAGCCGCTGCTGGTCGCCGATCCGGGCTACGCGCGCTTCAACGTCGTGCAGAAAGAGCGCGACGGGACCATCGCCCAGAAGGTGTTCTCGACCGACGGCGCGACCTTCAAGGTGCTGTCGCTCGAGTCGCCGGCGGCTGCGCTGCGCACGAGCTTCCACGAGGCGACGGCCGAGGAGCGGCGGGAAGGCGTGACCGGCAGCCAGTGGCACGTCGACGTGACGCTCTCGCAAGACGCGCCGGTTGGCGCGCTCACCGGCGACGTCGTGGTCGTCACCGATCATCCGAAGCAGAGCCGGGTCCACATCCCGATCAGCGGCTTCGTGCGGCCGGTCTTCGCGGTGACGCCGCCGGACGCGGACGTGGGCAGCATCGACGGGTCGCGGCCGTTCCGCTTCACGCTCGACGTCAAGAACTTCGCGACCGAGACCAGCGCGCTCGAGCGCGCCGAGTGCGATCTGAAGGGCGCCGCGGTCGAGATCCTCCCGGTGACGGAAGGTCGCGCCTGGAAGGTTCGCGTGTCGGTGCCCGAGGGGCTGCCGCCGGGGCCGATCGCGGGTCGCGTGCGGATCTTCACTTCGAGTGCGAAGGCGCCGCAGCTCGACGTGCCCGTGCGTGGTCGCATCGTCGAGAAGTCGAGCGCGCCGGTCGAGGGGAAGTAGCCGTCGCTTGCCGGTCGGCTCGTACCGCGAGCCGTGTCTCTCGAGGTGAATGCGGCACGGGCGGGGAAGGGCTCTTGCCCGACCCCGCCCGTGCCTGCGGTCAAAGGACTCGGCTCGAGGAACGCCGCCCGATCACGGGATGAGGATGGTGCCGCCCGGATTGGTGCGGCTCGCGTTGTCGAACGGGATCGCCTGGAAGCCGACGGCGAAGCGCCCGCTGGCGCTCTGGACGGACTCGACCCAGGCCTGCGCGACGCCCGGCTGCAGGTCGCCCGCGACGGTGTGGTTCAGGTTGAGGTAGACCCAGCCGAACGACTGCGGCGTGTTCATCGGCTTGCCGATCGGATTGCCGGTCGCGGTCGACACGCGCTGCGTGACGAGCGGGAAGCAGGACTGCACGCCGCCGATCGGGGGCGAGACGTTGTCGGGCAGGAAGCACAGGTCGGCAGGGTTCTCGGTCTCGTCGAAGGACACGACGTCGCTCTGGGAGAGCGGGAACCAGGCCGGCTTCTTGTTGCAGTTGTGCTTGCCGTTTGCGCCGGTGGGCGCCTTCTTGTTGTCGCGCCAGACGAGCAGGTCGGTGCCGCCGTTGAACGTGCCGCCGTTGACGAAGCGGGTGGCAAACGTCGTGGCGAGCGGCTCGCGCTGGTCGGTCGCGGTGAAGCCGTTCAGGCGGCCGTAGAAGGAGTAGTCACCCGAGGCGATGGAGCAGATGCCGCCCTGGTTGTTGCCGACGTACTGCAGGCCCCCGCACGCCTCGATGTGGACCAGCGAGCTCGCGATCTCGGAGTTCTGGGCCTCGCTGGAGATGGTGTAGTCGCCCCAGAGAACGTTCTGCACCGTGGTGAACGAGGTGAAGTAGGACGGGTCGGTCGGGTTCAGCGACGTGCAGGTGTTGATCACGTCGACGGTGACGTAGCCGCGCGCGACCAGGTCGCCGTAGTTGGCGCCGGCGCAGCCGTTGAGCACGTCGGAGCGGCGGCCGGTGTGCGCGGTGCGGAGGTGCCGGCGCTCCGCCGACGTCAGCTCGGGGCTCGCGTACGGGACCTCGCAGGTGCCGACCGTCGGGGTCATGCTGGACGGCGGGAAGTTGATGTCCTGCGACAGAGGGCCCTTGGGGCTGATCGTGTCGGTGGGATCGGTGGCCGCGTCGGCGGTGATCGGAAGCATGCCGCCGTCGAAGATGGAGCGCAGGTTGATGTTCTGCGCGTCGTAGCCGGTCAGGTAGACGTCGAAGTTGAAGGTCGGGACGCCCTCGTCGGTCCACAGCGTGACGTGGGCGAGGACGGCGGTTGCGGTGGCGTTGTTGATGCTGAACGACGTGGTGACGCCGGTCGGGTCGTCGAGCTTGACCTCGAAGTAGGGCAGCAGCAGGGTCGCTGCCGGCACCTGATCGGCGGTGCCGTACTCGGCGCGTGCATCGCGCGGCGTGGCCGCGAAGGCCAGCGTCGCGACGGCGAGAGCGAGAGCGAAAGCGAGCTTCTTCATGGTGTCGTCTCCTCTTCCTTCTCTCGCCTTACGGGATCAGCACGCCGCTGCCGAGCTGGGCGTCCGGGCGGAGTGCGTTGTCGAGCTGGATCGCGTTCGTGCCGTTGCTGAGGCGACCGTCACCGCTGGTGCGGGTGGCGATGACCCAGGCCTGCGCGACACCCGGGAAGACGTCACCCGAGACCGTGTGGTTGAGGTTGAGGAAGAGCCAGCCGGCGTTGGCGGGCGGCTTGATCTTGGCAGCGATGGCGTTGCCGTTGCGGAGGTTCACGCGCTGCGTTGCGAGCGGAAAGCAGGTGCTCGACGCGGCGGGCGAGTTGGCGCTCGCGAGCGCGCACTCGTCGGTGGGGTTCTCCTCGGTGTCGAAGGCGACGACGTCGGTATCGGCGAGCGGGAACCAGCTCGGGCGCGTGGCGCCGCAGGTGACCTTCGCGGGAGTGGTCTTGGTGTCGCGCCAGACCAGCAGGTCGGTCTTGCTGGCGCCCTGGTAGCGGGCGGCGAACGTGGTGGCGAGGGGCTCGCGCGAGTCCTTGCCGGCGAGCGTCGCGTAGCGGCCGTAGAACGTGTAGTCGCTGTTGGTGAACGGGCAGGCGCCGCCCCCGCCGGCGCTGATGCCGGGTCGGTACTGCGAGAAGCCCTGATCACATGCCTCGATGTGCACCAGCGTCTCGCCCTGCGCGGTGTTCTGGCCCGGGTTCAGGTAGATCACGTCGCCCCACAGGATGTTGCGCGTGTCGGCGACGCCGCTGGCGAAGTACGCGGGGTCGGCCGGCGTCGACAGCGTGCACTGCGTGAGGGTGTCGACGGTCACGTAGCCGCGCGCGATCTGGTCGCCGTGCGCCGCACCCCAGCACTTGCCGTCGATGTTCGAGCTCTGGCCGGTGTGCACGCGGTTCAGGTTGGTGATCTTGGTCGCGAGCGACGGATCCGGCGCGCTGTACAGGGTGCTCGGAGCGCCACACGGCCCGGTCGAGCCGGGGAAGTTGATGTCCTGCGACAGGATGCCCTTGTGGGTGACCGCGTCGCCCGGGTCTGCACCCGCGTCGGCGGTGACCGGCAGCTGGCCGTTGAAGATCGTGCGCAGGTCGATGGTCTGCACGTCGTAGCCCGTCAAGTAGATCTGGAAGCCCAGCGACGGCACGCCCCAGTCGGTCCACAGCACGACGTTCGCGACCGCTGCGCTCGCCGACGCGTTGTTGACCGAGATCAGCGTGTCGACGCCGTTGGTGTTGCCGAGGTCGACCTCGAAGTAGGGCAGCAACAGCGTTGCGGCGGGAACCGCGTCCGGCGTGCCGATCTCTGCCGTCGCAGGGTTTGCGGCGACCAGGCACGTCAAGCTGAACAGCAGGGCGGCAAGTTTCTTCACGTATGCATCTCCTCTGCGCCTCTTCACGGGAATCTCGAATGGCAGCTAGTACGCCGCTTTGGCCCTCTGCGTCAATCGAACCTCGGCGTGAACGACTTCAGCGATCCCTGCGACGGGCAGCCCGGACCGCCCGCCAGAAGGTCGTCCGATTCGTCGGCAAAGCTGGCGACGATGTCGTCGGCAGATCTGCCGGTGATCTTTGCGGTCGCGAGACCGTATCCTGCACATTTTTCGCTGAGCGCGGGCTGCGCGAGACCCTGGCGCGCGAAGCCGCCACGGCCGTCGCCGGTGAAGACGTGCACGTCGCCGCTGTCGTCCACCCCGAGCAGGTCGGCGTTGCCGTCGCCGTTCAGATCGCCGGTGGCGAGCGCATTGACGCGGTCGCGGCTCTCCTCGGCGAGCAGCGTCACGCGCTGCCACGTGGCACCGCGGTTCAGCAGCACGTCGATCCCGCGCCGGTCGATGCCGAGCTCGGCGTTCACGTAGCCGACGGCGATATCGAGCTTGCCATCGCGGTCGAAATCGGCCGTTGCGACCGCTTCCATGAGGCCGTCCGGGCGGAGCTCGGCGATCTCCGTCTCCTGCCAGCTGCCGTCGGCCCGTCCGAGGTTCAGAATCCCGCGGAAGCCGCGTCGCTCGCTGCCGGCGACCACGTCGAGAAGGCCGTCGCCGTTCACGTCGGCGACCGCCAGCGTGTTGCCGAAGCTGCCGCTGCCGACCTGGGTACGCTTGCTCCACGTGCCGTCGCCGCCGTTCAGATAGATGGTGATTCCGCGCGAGCCGCCGCCGACCTCGGCGCGACGAGCCCCGGCCATGAGAACCGGCCCCTCGCCGATCGCGACCACGTCGAGACGCCCATCGCGGTTCCAGTCGGCGAGCTCGATGGCACGCGAGGTGAATGCCGGCTTCGCGTTGCCGCCGGGCATGGCGAACTCGATGCCCTTGCTCCACTCGGTGAAGGTGCCCTTGCCGTCGCCGAGCAGGGCCACGATCCCGCGCAGATGGCTCGCGAGGACGACGTCGACCTTGCCGTCGCCGTTCAGGTCGCCGGCTGCGGCGTCGCCGTAGTCGTACGGGAGGTTCGGGAATCGCGCTTCCCGCCACACCGTCCAGCGACCGGCGCCGTCCCCCCTGAAGACCACCGGCGCCCGGCGCGACTTGCGCGCCGGGCCGAACACGATGTCGAGGTGGCCGTCGCCGTCCACGTCCGCGACCGCGAAGCCGTTGCGCCACTGGCCACGCTGCGGGAGGCCCTGGTCGAGCGGCGTGAGCGTCGCACCCTTGCCGGTCTTCGCCTGCGTGGCGTAGCTGCGCGCCGCCTGCTCGAGCTCGGCTGCGCTCGGGCCCTTCGGCGGCTCCGCCGCAGGCGCGTCGTCCGTGCGGTAGATCTTGATCGTCAGCGTCTCGTCGTCGTGGTCGAGTACCTCGACCTCGATGCCGTGGCCGGTGCGGGCGCGGGTCTTCGCGGCATCCACCCACTCGTAGGTGCCCTTCGGCTGCTTGGTCGTAAGGCCGAAGTACTCCTGGCCGTCGGCGTCGCGCAGCCAGCGCCCGTCCGGCGGCTGCGGCGTCTCGTCGAGGTTGCGCAGGGCGGTCGGCGCTGGTGCCGCCGGCTCGCTCGCGTGCGCGCGGCCCACGGCGAAGCCCAACGTCGTGCCGACGACCACGACGACCACGACGACCAGGCCGCAAACGAGCGGCGGGCGCACACGGAGCATCCTCGGCGATCTCGCAGTCGAGGGTCGAAGCGTCAACTCACATTCGTGCATCACCGCTGGGCCGTCGCACGGAATCGGCGTCCGTGCCAGAGAGACGCCATGGCGTTCGACATCCTCCTCACCAACGGCGTGATTCTCGACGGCACCGGGCGCGCCGCGTATCCGGGCGCGGTCGGCGTGATTGACGGCCGCATCGCCGCCGTCGGCGATCTCGGCGACCGCGGCGCCGCCATCGAAGCCGCACGCACGATCGACTGCGGCGGCCGCGTGATCGCGCCGGGCTTCATCGACATGCACTCGCACTCGGACTGGGTGCTGCCGCAGCCCGACCATGCGGACGTGCTGGCGCCGCTGCTGGAGCAGGGCATCACCACGCTCGTCGCCGGCAACTGCGGCTGCTCGCCGGCGCCGTACGTCGACGCGAATGCGAAGCTGCTGCCGGTGCTCGGGCGCATGCTGCACGACCGCGACCTCGACTATGGATGGTCGGGCATGGCGAGCTGGCTGGCGGCGCTCGAGGAGCGCGGGCTCGCGCTGAACGTCGCCCAGCTGGTCGGCCACGGCACCATTCGCGCCGCCGTCAAGGGCGCGGATCCCGGACCGTCGACACGCGACGAGCTCGCACGCATGGCAGATCTGGTCCGTGCGTCGCTCGACGAGGGCGCGATCGGGCTCTCGACCGGTCTCGGCTACGCGCCGGGGATCTTCGCCGACACCGCGGAGCTGATCGCGGTCACGCGCCCGCTCGCCGAGCGTCGCGGCGTCTACACCTCGCACGCGCGCAGCTACATCGCGCTCGCGTCGCGGAAGCAGCCCGAGCGCCCGCCGTCCAACCTCGCGGCGCTCGACGAGACCGCGGCGATCTGGCGCGCGCACGGAGTGAAGGTCCAGCACTCGCACCTGATCTTCGTCGGCGACGTGACCTGGCCGACGACCGATCGCACGCTCGCGCACCTCGATCGTCTGCTCGACGAAGGCGTCGACATCGCCTGCGACGCGTTCCCGTACGTCGGCGGCAACACCACGCTGATCGTCTTCCTGCCGCCGTGGGCGCTGACGCGCGTGCACGAATCGGTCACCGACCCGGCGCTGCGCGAGCGCCTGATCTCCCACCTCGACCACGTGCTGCCGTCGCTGGGCATGCGCTGGGGCGACACGCAGATCCTGTGGGTGCCGAAGCGCGCGCACGCGCAGCTCGAAGGCATGACGGTCGCGGAGATCGCACGCGAGCGCGGCACGGACCCGACCGCGACGTATCTCGACCTCATCGCCGAGCTCGGCAGCCAGACGCGCATCATGAACTGGAACTACTCGGGCCGCGAAGCCGAGGAGACGAGTCTCCGAAAGGTCCTCGCGCACCGCGCCTGCTGCTTCGAGACGGACACGATCTTGACGGGCAACGGCGTCGACAATCCGGCGTCGTACGGGACGTTCCCGCGTCTCCTCGGACGCTACGTGCGTGAGCTGAAGCTCGTCACCCTGCCGGACGCGGTGCGGCGCATGACGTCGTTCAACGCCGCGCGCATGGGATTGACGGATCGCGGCCGGATCGCGCCCGGGCTCGCGGCGGACCTCGTGGTCTTCGATCCCGATGCCGTTGCGGACGCCTGGAACGAGCGGCCGGTCGGAATCGACACCGTCGTGCTCAACGGGCGCGTCGTCGTCGAGCGCGGGCGCTTCGATCGCTCGTCGCGCGCCGGCGCCGTGCTGCGCTCGGGGTCCGCATGACCGACGTGCGTGTCGCGGTCGAGCAGCCGTCGCGAGCGGACCTCGACGTGATCCATGCGACGCTCGCCGCGACCTACTGGTCGCCCGGCGTGCCGCGCGAGGTCGTGGAGCGTGGCTGCGCGAACGCGATCTGCGCCATCGCGCGCGACGCCGACGGCGCGCTGGTCGGCTTCGGCCGCGTGATCAGCGATCGTGCGAGCTTCGCCTGGCTGTGCGACGTGTTCGTGCTGCCGGCAGCGCAGGGACGCGGCGTCGCACGGGCCCTGGTCGGCACGCTGCGTGCGCACCCCGAGCTGCAGGGCTTGCGGCGCTGGCTGCTCGCGACGCGCGACGCGCACGGCGTGTACGCACCGCTCGGCTTCGCGCCGCTGGCAGCACCCGAGCGCTGGATGGAGATCTTCGAGCTCACGCCCCACCGGCGCGACGCTTGACGGCACGCCTCACGGGCACGCCGTCGCGAACGTCGTGTCGAGGCCGACCGTGGCCAGCAACGCGCAGCTCCCGGCGACCTCGCCGTCGACGAGTCCGTCACGCCCGCGAGCTGGCGGTCGGGCGCGCAGTCGGCGACCTCGCCGAGCGTCGCCGCATCGGGGTTGCACGGCGGCCCGAGCGTCGCGGGCGC
>JAIEPK010000498.1 GCA_019749875.1 Candidatus Binatia bacterium
GGCCTTCGCGCGCTTCGTCGAGCAAGCGTCCGCGCCCGCCGCCGCGGCGCCGCGTCCCTTCGCGAGCGCCGCCGTGCTCGCCGACACGTTCGGACCGAGCCGTGACGCGTACGCGGCCGTGCGACGTCATCTCGAGCGCAACGGCTTCCGCGTGCTCGGCGACTCGCCGAGCCGCATGACCATCACCGCGCGCGGCACGCGACGCGACGCCGAGCGCGCATTCGCGACGCGCATCGAGGACTTCACGAACGGCGATCGCACGTTCTTTGCGAACACCGAGGATCCGACCGTCCCCGCCGAGCTGGCGCCGCACGTCCAGGCGATCCTCGGCCTCAGCGACCTCGCGGTGCCACGGGCCGCGGACATCGGCGAGTACACCGGATCGCACAACGTCAATCAGGCGTTCGTCGACACGCTGTTCCAGCTCTTTCGCCAGGAGGCGTTGCAGGGCGGCCCGAGCCTGCTGCTGCAGGTGGTCGGCGAGAGCGGCAACGGTGCGGTCGTCGCGACCTCGCTGACCGGCGAGGTCACCGAGCTGTCGCTCAGCGCCGCCGACGTGCTGCGCTACATGGCGGCATTCGCGGCCGCGGCACCGAAGGTCGCCGGAGCATCTTCACTCGGCAAGGTCGCGGCGCTCGGCGGCGTCGGGGCCGGGCAGAAGATCGGCATCCTCGCCTTCAGCGATTTTCGTCCCAGCGACGTCGCCGACTACCTCGCACTCGCCGGCATGGATCCGGCGCTGCTCGGCAACGTGAGCTCCGTTGCGGTCAATGGCGGTGCGCCGCTCGGCCCCGGTCAGAGCGACGTGCTGCTGGCGATCGCGGTCGCGCTCACGGCCGCGCCCGGAGCCGACGTGGTCGTCTACCACGCACCGTTCGACGGCTCGCCGACCACGTTCCAGGCGCTGCTCGACGCCATGATCGGCGACGGCGTGACCGTCATCGACAATGCCTGGGGGTACTGCGAGGACCAGACGACGCTCGCCGACGTGCAGAGCATGGACGCGCTGCTCGCGACCGCCGCTGCGGCGGGCATCACCGTGGTGAACGCCGCCGGCGACGGCGGCAGCACCTGCAACGACGGCACGCCGAACACGGCCGCCGTGCCGGCGTCGTCACCGCATGCGACCGCGGTCGGCGGCACCACGCCGGTCTTCGGGCCCGGCTTCACGTACGGCGGCGAATCCTGGTGGGACGGCTCGAGCACGGTGCCGCCGTCGGGACAGGGCGGCTTCGGCGCGAGCCAATTCTTCCCGCGTCCCGTGTACCAGGACGGGCTCGTGGGCGGTGCGATGCGCTCGCTGCCCGACGTCGCCGCGATCGCCGACCCGCGCGCCGGCGCGACGATCTGCGAGGCCGACGGCGGCGGCTGCCCGATCGACACCATGCTCGGCGGCACCAGCTTCGCGACCCACCTCTGGGCCGCGGTCGCGCTGATCCTGAACGACAGGGTCGGAACACCGCTCGGATTCCTGAATCCACTGCTCTACCCGCTCGCGGGCAGCGACGCCTTCCACGGGCCGGCGAGCATGGGCAGCGACGTCGCGCACGTCGGTCTCGGGTCGCCGAACGTGAGCCAGCTCGAGCGCGCCCTGACCGGTGACACGCCGGGACCGCTGAGCACCGCTCTGTCCAGCGTGACGGCGCACGCGGAATCGCCGTATGCGACCTTCTTCGGCCGCGTCCCCGCGGATGGCACCAGCGCGGCGGCGATCGTCGTGCAGGTGCGCGACACCGGGAACGGCCCGCTCGTCGGCAAGACCGTCACCCTGAGCAACGGCGGCAGCAGCGCCACGATCGCGCCGTCGAGCGTCGCGACCGACACCAGCGGTGACGCCGTGTTCCTGGTGCGCGACACGACGATCGAGGACGTGACGTTCAGCGCCACGGTCGACGGCACGCCGCTCACCTCGACGGCTCAGGTGCGCTTCGTCAGCCGGCCCGCGACCGCCGGCGGCATCGCCGCGAGCCCGACGTCGGTGCTGGCGGACGGCACCAGCAGCGCGACCGTCACCGTCACGCTCCAGGACGAGAACGGCGCGGGCACGCCGGGCAAGCTCGTCAAGCTCTCGCAGGGCGGAGCGCACTCGGTCATCTCGGGGCCGAGCCCCGCGGTGACCAACGCGGCCGGCCAGATCCAGTTCACCGTGACCGACCAGGTGGCCGAGACCGTGGACTACACCGCGATCGACGCGACCGACGGCAACCTGCCGGTGCCGGGCACGGCCACCGTGTCGTTCACCGGTCAGGGCTCGGCGCAGTGCCCGCAGATCCTCGGCACCGTCACTCCCGAGGCGAGCTTCGCGGTGTCGGACTTCGCGACCGGCTTCCGGCCCGGCAGCAACTGCGTCGGCCCGATCGGCGTCGCGTTCGACCCGAACGGGCAGCTCTACGTGGCGGACCTGCCGTCGGGTCACATCTACCGCTTCGGGCCCGACGGCGGCGCGGCGAGCCCGGCCACGCGCATCACCAGCGAGCCGTCGCCGCACGCCGGCACCTGCGCCGCCGGGCTCGCGTTCAGCAAGGACGGCCAGCACCTCTACCTGGCACGCCAGTTCTGCAACGCGTTCTACGGCGAGGTCTGGGAGATCAGCCCGTCCGACGGCAGCCCGCTGCGTCAAGTCACGACCATCGAGTGCGCGACCGCGCTCGCGACCGATCCGGTGAGCGGCGACCTGTTCGTCTCGTCGCCGTGCGGCTGGTTCGGCGGCAACAACATCTACCGCGTCAAGCATCCCGAGACCTCACCGGTCGCGGTCGAGGTGTACGCGAGCCCCGGTCCGACCGACGGGCTCACGTTCGCGCCCGACGGCACCCTGTACTCCGAGTCGCACAACAATGCCGACAACAAGAACTACGTGGTGCGGCTCGACGGCACCGGCACGGCGACGCCGGGCGCGTTCACGCGCCTGGTCGATCTGCCGGGCGGTCCCGACGGCATCGCCGTGGCCGTCGATCCGGCGGATCCGGCGACCGCGAGCTTCCTGTTCGTCAATCGCAACGACGGCGTGATGTCGCGGGTCGACCTCGGCACGACGCCGCCGCTGGTCTCGAACGTCTACACCGGCTCGTCGCGCGGCGACTTCGTCGCGGTCGGCCCCGACGGCTGCGCCTACGCGACGGAGAGCGACCGCATCGTCAAGGTGACCGACGCGGACGGCTCGTGCCCGTTCGCGCCCACCAGCCCGAATCCGGGGCTGCAGCTCACACCCGGAACCGTCCTTCCGAACCCGCAGCAGGGCACGACCCAGACGCTCACGGCGAAGCTGTTCAACGCGACGGCTCCGGCGGGCACACCCGTCAAGCTGCTGGTGCTCGGAGCGAACCTGCGCGTCCTCCTCGGGCGGCTCGATGCGACCGGTGCTGCGACGTTCAGCTACCAGGGCGTGTTCGACG
Source organism: Candidatus Binatia bacterium (assembly GCA_019749875.1). Lineage (GTDB taxonomy): Bacteria > Desulfobacterota > Binatia > UBA12015 > UBA12015 > VGTK01. The sequence goes on from JAIEPK010000498.1 coordinate 3,396, forward strand.
GCGAGGACGCGGCGATCGCCACGCTCGACCTTGACGGGACGCCGATCGCGTCGAACGCCGCGCACGTCACGTGGGAAGCGGGTCCGCACATCACGTTCGTCTCCGGGCTCACGCCGGGAGCGGGCGCGGTCGGCGCGCCGGTGTCGCTGTCGGCGGCGCTGTACGACGTGTCCCTGCGTCCGACCGCCCCCGTCGTCGGCGTGACGCTCGAGCTCACGATGGGCGCGCAGAGCTGCAGCGCCACCACCGACGCGCAGGGTCGCGCCGCGTGCAGCGTCGTCCCGGACGCCGCCGGACTGTTCGACTTCACCGCGCGCTTCGCCGGTGACCAGGAGCGCCTGCCGGCGCGAGGCGGCATCGCCTTCTCGGTGCTCGAGTCGCGCGCGGTCGGCTGCGTGGAGGGCTGCACGCTGCTCGCGACCAAGGACGGGTTCCTGCGCCGGGCCGACAACGACCGCAACGAGGGTGCAAACCCGCTCCTGCTGCTGCGCCGCGAGAATCATCCGATCGTCGCGTTCGACCCGGCGGCGATCGAGCGCGCGACGTTCACGCGCGCCCGTCTGGTCTTGACGATCGCCGGCAAGGCCACCAACTGGCGGCGCGCCGGCGCCGCGGTGCAGGTACGGTCGCTGCTCGACGATTTCGCCGAGGGCAACGGCAAGAAGCTCGGCCTGCGACCGTCCGACGCGGCGCGCGGCAGCGGCGCCGGTGCGACCTGGCACTGCGCCGCCGACGCGAACGTCGCGAACAATCACGCCGACTGCGACGAGCCCTGGGACGGCGGCACGCTCGGGCCGCCGGGAACGTCCGTCCTGCACACCAAGGGGCTCGCCGGCGAGGTCGCGTGGGACGTCACCGAGGACGTCCGCGCCGGCCGAACGGCATGGCTGCTCGAGAAGGCGGACGAGCACCAGCCCGGACGGGTCGCCTACTTCTCGCGCGAGGGCGCGGCTGCGGCGGAAGACATGGATCTCGCACCGAAGCTCGTGCTCGACTGACGTCCGCATCGGCTTCGCCGACCACGAAGGGATGCAGACGCGCCGAGCGTCTGCATCCGACGGCCGCATCGGCTTCGCCGACCACGAAGCGGAGCACCTGCGCGGAGCGACGTCATCTGACGGCGGCCGACGCGCACGCCAGCGGTCCGACGCGGGGCACGCCCGCGATCGCTCCGGGGCGTGCGCGCCGGGCTGCCGATCCGCTTGGCGGCGAAACGTCGGTGACGTAAGCCGCTTCTCGTCTGGCGCCCGAACCGACATCACGACACGCCGCACGAGGCGGAGACGACGGCGCCGAGCCGCCGCTCGTGCGCGCGCTCGGCCTGCCCGCGCTGGTGCTGTTCGGCGTCGCCTACACGGCACCGCTGGTCGTGCTGCTGACCTTCGGCATCCTCGACGACGCCTCGCACGGCACCGCCGCCGGTGCGTACCTGATCGCGAGCATCGCCATCTTCCTCACCGCGGCGAGCTACGGGCGCATGGCGACGCTGCACGTCGGCGTCGGCTCGGCGTACACCTATGCGCGCCGCGCGATCGCCGCGCCGGTCGGATTCCTGGTCGGCTGGAGCGTGCTGCTCGACTACCTGCTGCTGCCGATGCTGACCGCGCTGGTGACGGCGGTCTACCTGCACGCGGCGCTCCCCGCGGTGCCGCGCGGTGTCTTCGCGATCGCGTTCCTCGGGCTGATCACCGGCGTCAATCTCCTCGGCATCCGCGTCGCGAGCCGCATGAACGGCGCGCTGATGCTCGTGCAGGGCGGGGTCATCGCCGCGTTCCTGGTGCTCGCGATGCGCCACGTCGTGGGCACCGACGGCTCCCGCGCGTTCGACACCGCCGCGCCCTTCTTCCGTGGCGACGTGCCGATCGCGCTCACCGCGCACGGCGCGTCCATCGCCGCGCTGTCCTTCCTCGGCTTCGATGCGGTGTCGACGCTGAGCGACGAGGCACGCGCGCCGCGACGCGACGTGCCACGCGCGGTGATCCTGGTCGCGCTGGTCGTGGGCGCCATCTTCGTCGCGGCGGCGTTCCTGGCGCAGCTCGTCGTCGGCCCCGCGGCGCTGCACGACCCGGCATCCGCCGGGCTCGCGATCGCACGCACCGTCGGCGGCGATGCGCTGGTCACGGCGTTCACCGGCGGCATGATCGCGACCCAGGTCGCGGCCGGCATCGCGGCACAGGCCGGCGTGGCGCGCCTGCTCTACGCGATGGGTCGCGACGGCGTGCTGCCGCGACGCCTGTTCGCCCGGGTGTCGCCGCGCACGCACGCGCCGGCGTGCAACGTGCTGCTGTCCGCGGTCGTCGGACTGCTCGCGCTGGTGCTCTCCGAGGAGCAGGGGACGACACTGGTGAACTTCGGCGCCTTCATCGCATTCACCTCGGTGAACGCGAGCGTGGTCGCGACGTGGCTCGCATCGCGCGACGACGAGCGGCGCGGCGCGCTCGCGTGGCTCGTGCTGCCGCTCCTCGGCGCGGCGTTCACGCTCTGGCTGCTGCTCAGCCTCGACGCCCGCGCGCAGATCGTCGGGCTCGCGTGGATCATCCTCGGCGTCGGATGGCTGCTCTGGCTGACGCGCGGCCTTCGCCGTCCCACGCCGTCGCTCGCCGACGAGTGACCTCGATCACGAAGCATGCGGCTGCGCGAGGTGGAGGGGGCTGTTCCGTCCGGCGACGACTCCGCCGATGGCAAGCCGAGTCCAGATCGCATCCTTGCTCGATCCACTACATCGTAAGTAAGATCGATTGGTGGCAGAGCTTCGCTTCACCTGGGACGAGCGGAAGAACGCCGCGAACGCACGCAAGCACGGCGTCACGTTCGAGGAGGCGCAGACGGTCTTCCTCGACGCGGAGGCCCTCCTCATCGGAGATCCCGACCACTCGGACGACGAAGATCGGTTCGTCCTGCTCGGCCTCAGTGCGCGGCTTCGTACGCTGGTCGTGTGCCATTGCTACCGGGAGAGGGCTGGCCTGATCCGGATCATCTCGGCGAGGAAAGCAGATCGAACCGAGCAAGCCCGCTATGCGGAGCGGAGGCGACGATGAGAGCACGCTACGACTTCACGAACGCCCGCAGGAACCCATACGCGAAGAAGCTCAAGCGGCAGATCACCATCCGCCTCGACGAGCCGACCATCGAGTACTTCAAGAGCCTCGCGGCCGAGGTCGGCATGCCGTATCAGGCGCTGATCAACCTCTACTTGCGCGACTGCGCCGCGCACCGCCGCAGACCCGCGATCCGCTGGACACCGGCCGCGTAGCACCCGCGCGGTTGCCAGCGACCCGCGAGACGTGACAGCAAGATCGCCAGAGGTGATCACCCCGTGAGCGATCCCCGCGAGCAGCGCACGATGTCCGGCGCGATCTGGCGCGACCTGATCGAACACCTGCGCGCGCTCGAGTCGCTGGTCACCGGCGACGGCGTGCCGGCGTCGCCGCAGGACCGCGCCGAGGGCTTCCGCTACCTGCTGCGCTTCCTCGCGAGCGGCATCCGCGTCGCGGTGCCGGGCGGCAACCCGGACTACCCGGAGTTCTCGCGCATGGTCGAGAACGGCCTCAGCTGGGGGCTCGACAACCCGGACTGCAACTACTCGTGGGCGCGCGTGCGCGGCGACGCCGTGTACCGCATCGCGGGACGTCGCGGCAGCGCGTGCCACCTCGAGTTCCAGGTCAACACCGGACACTTCGGCGACGGCAACGTCGGCCGCTGGCGCACGGTCTCCTCGCTGAACGCGCGCGAGCTCGCGACCAACCCCGACGGCACGTTCGAGCTCTACGTCGGCGGCGAGCGCCGCGACGGCAACTGGATGGCGCTCGATCCCGAGGCGTCGTTTCTCCTGCTGCGGCAGTACTTCGACGACTGGGAGCGCGAGCGTCCCGCCGAGCTGTGCATCGAGCGCGTGGGTGCCGAGTATCCGCAGCCGATCGTGACGACGAGCCGCGTCGCCGCGACCTTCGACGAGCTCGCGATGTGGATGTCGGCCGGTGCGCGCAGCTGGGAGATGATGAGCAAGCTCATCGTCGGCACCGAGGCCAACAAGGTCGCGATGACCCCGCCGCTCGAAGGGAACGCCGGGCTGCGCGGGCAGTCGTACGGCCTCGGGCACTTCGCGTGCGCGCCCGACGAGGCGGTGCTGGTCGAGTTCGAGGTCCCGCGGTGCCTGATGTGGAGCGTGCAGCTCTCGGGCTGGTACTGGGAGAGCCTCGAGTTCGCGGGCCGGCAGACGTCGCTCAACTCGAGCCAGGCGGTGGTCGACACGGACGGATGCTTCCGCGGCGTCATCGCGCACGACGATCCCGGCGTGCACAACTGGATCGATCCCGAAGGTCACGCCGACGGCACGATCGGCATCCGGTACCTCTTTCCCGATCGCGTGACGCAGCCCGTGCTGACGCGCGTGCCGGTCGCGGATCTCGCGCGTGTGCTGCCGGCGGACACGCGGCGCGTGACCTGCGATGAGCGGCGGCGCGCAATCGAGCGACGCCGGCGCGCGGTGCAGCTCCGCTACCGCTACTGAGTCCGCCGGCCTTCGGAACCGCCCATCACGAGGATCAGACACCGCATGGATCGCTTCATCGTCGGCACCGGCCGCTGCGGCTCGACCCTGCTCTCGCGCATGCTCGCGCAGTCGCCCGAGATGGCGAGCCTGTTCGAGTTCTTCAACGGGCTGCCCGGCAACCGCTTCGCACCCGGCACCATGAGCGGCGCCGAGCTGTGGGAGATCATCTCGAAGCCGCACCCGTTCGTGACCATGGTCACGAGCCGCGGCCACCGGGTCGAAGAGGTGACCTACCCGTTCGACAGGCCGGGCGTGCGCTTCACGCCCGACGACTTGCTGCCGTGGCTGCTGGTCTCGACCTTGCCGGCCTTGACGGACGATCCGGACGCGCTGTTCGACGAGTCGCGCGCGTTCGTATCCGTGCAGCCGCATCGCACGCCTGCCGATCACTACCGCACGTACTTCCAGTGGCTCGCCGAGCAGACCGGGCGCACGATGTGGAACGAGCGCTCCGGCGGCGGCATCGAGTACCTGCCGGAGCTCGCGCGATCGTTCCCCGGCGCGCGCTTCGTCCACCTGCACCGTGCCGGTGAGGAGACCTCGCTGTCGATGCGCGAGCACGCGGCCTTCCGGCTCGCGATCTCGATCGTCTACAACCTCGACCCCGAGGTCGACCTCGCGACGGCGCTGTCGGCGATCACGCCGCAGCCGGGTGCCGACGACCCGGTCGCACGCATGCTCGCGCGGCGCCCGCACGCGGCGCACTTCGGCGTGTTCTGGAGCGACCAGCTGATGAATGGCTATCGCGGCGTGCAGCTGCTCGAGCCCGGGCAGTACATCGAGGTGTCGTTCGAGGATCTGGTCGACGATCCGCGCACGACGCTGCGCCGCATCGCGGCGCACTTCGCGATGGATCCGGAAGCGAGCGGCTGGATCGAGCGCGCAGCGGCGATGGTGCGCGGGCGTCCACCGGAGCGCGCGGGCGAGCTGCCGGTCGAAGAGCGCGAACGTCTCGCGGAGACGTGTCGCGCGGGCAACCGGCTGCTCGGGCGCGCGGTCGCGCCGAAGATCGCGCTCGCGTGACGCGCGTCCGAGGTGTGAGCGCCGCACGAGCGACGCGTGCGGCGATCGCGGCGCTGGCGGTGGCGACTGCCGCCGCCACCGGGACG
>JAIEPK010000289.1 GCA_019749875.1 Candidatus Binatia bacterium
GCCCGCGCGCTCAGCCGCCCGGGCCGCCGAGCTCCAGGAGCCGGCGCTCGAGGAAGCGCCGCTCGCTCTCCTGCCGCGCCAGCTCGAGGGCGCGCGCATACGCCTGACGCGCCTCGTCGGTCCGCCCGAGCCGGCGGCACAGATCGGCCCGTGCCGCGTGCGCGAAGTGATACGCCGCGAGGTCGCCGCGGCCGAGGATCGCCTCGACCAGCGCGAGCCCGGCCGCCGGTCCGTCGCGCATCGCGACCGCGACCGCCCGATTGAGCTCGACCACCGGCGACGGCTCCAAGCCCAGCAGCACGTCGTACAGCGCCGCGATCTCCGCCCAGTCGGTCGCCGCCGCCGTCGGCGCCGCCGCGTGCACCGCCGCGATCGCCGCCTGCACCGCGAACGGACCGAAGCGTCGCGATGCGAGCGCGCGCCGCACCCGCTCGAGGCCCTCGGCGATCTGGTCCCGATCCCACAGCGAGCGGTCCTGGTCGTCGAGCAGCACCAGCTCGCCCTCCGCGGTCGCACGGGCGCGCCGCCGCGAGTCGTGCAGCAGCATGAGCGCGAGCAGACCCTCGACCTCGGGGTCGGGCAGCAGCTCGAAGATCAGGCGCCCGAGCCGGATCGCCTCGGCCGACAGGTCGGCGCGCGTCACCGAGCTCCCGGACGACGCCGAGTAGCCCTCGTTGAACACCAGGTAGACCACGTGCAGGACGGTCTCGAGACGGTCGGGCAGCTCGCCGCGCGACGGCACCTGGTACGGGATGCGCGCGTCGCGGATCTTGTTCTTGGCGCGCACGATGCGCTGCGCGACGGTGCTCGCCGAGGTGAGAAAGGCGCGGCCGATCTCCTCCGTCGTGAGGCCGCACACCTCACGCAAGGTCAGCGCCACCTGTGCCTCGGGCGTCAGCGCCGGGTGGCAGCAGGTGAACACCAGGCGCAGGCGATCGTCCTCGAGGTCGCCGAGCTGTGCGCGCGCGGCGGCGTCCTCGGCGTCGGCGGCGAGCCGGTCGGCGATCTCGATCTGCGAGGCGTCGAAGCGCGCCCGGCGGCGCAGGGCGTCGATCGCCTTGAAGCGCCCGGTCGAGACCAGCCAGGCGCGCGGGTTCGCCGGCTCGCCGTCGCGCGGCCAGCCCTCCGACGCCGCCATGAACGCGTCGTGCAGCGCCTCCTCGGCGAGGTCGAAGTCGCCGAGCAGGCGGATCAAGGTCGCGAGGACACGACGCGACTCGGTGCGATAGATCTCCTCGACGCGCGCGTGCGTCGTTGCGGGTGGCTCGCTCATGGTTCTCCGTCCGCGTTCGCGCCGTCAGCCGGCCGCACGTCCTCCGCGCTCGCTGCCCTCGCACGGCCCTGCCCGTGGTCGAGATCCGCCGCAAAGAATCGACAGCCGCGTGTCGATCGTGCGATCCGTCGTTCGACCAGGGTCGAAGCCGCGCGAAGCCGGGTGGCGAGCACCTCGACGGCGGCGCCTCGGGAGGATTCAGGATGAGCGGAGTACGCGTACTGGTCGGGACACGCAAGGGAGCGTTCGTCCTCACCGCGGACGGCAAGCGTGAGCGCTGGGACGTCGCGGGACCACACTTCGGCGGCTGGGAGATCTACCACGTGAAGGGCTCGCCGGCGGCCCCGGATCGCATCTGGGCGTCGCAGACCAGCGGCTGGTTCGGGCAAGTCGTGCAGCGCTCCGACGACGGCGGCAAGACGTGGGAGCCGGTCGGCAACCAGTTCACCTACGACGGCGTGCCCGGCACGCATCAATGGTACGACGGCACCGCGCACCCGTGGGAGTTCGCGCGCGTCTGGCACTTCGAGCCGTCGCACGGCGATCCCGACACGGTCTACGCCGGCGTCGAGGACGCGGCGCTGTTCCGCTCGAACGACGGCGGGTCGACCTGGCACGAGCTGTCCGGGCTGCGCGGCCACGGCTCGGGACCGCACTGGCAGCCGGGTGCGGGCGGCATGTGCCTGCACACCATCCTGCTCGATCCAGTGAACGCGCAGCGCATCTTCGTCGCGATCTCCGCGGCCGGTGCGTTCCGCTCGGACGACGGCGGCGCGACCTGGAAGCCGATCAACCGCGGGCTGCGCTCGGAGGGCATCCCCGACCCGAACGCCGAGGTCGGACACTGCGTGCACCGCATCGCGCAGCACCGCACGCGACCGGACGTGCTCTTCATGCAGAAGCACTGGGACGTCATGCGCAGCGACGACGGCGGCGATACGTGGCGCGAGGTGAGCGGCAACCTGCCCACCGATTTCGGCTTCCCGATCGACGTCCATGCGCACGAGCCCGAGACCGTCTACGTCGTTCCCTTGAAGAGCGACTCCGAGCGCTATCCGTCCGACGGCAGCCTGCGCGTCTACCGCAGCCGCTCGGGCGGCGACGAGTGGGAGCCGCTCACCAAGGGCCTGCCGCAGCGCGACTGCTGGGTCAACGTGCTGCGCGACGCGATGGCGGTCGACACGCTCGACGACTGCGGCATCTACTTCGGAACGACCGGCGGCCAGGTCTACGTCTCGCCCGACGGCGGCGACACGTGGCGCGCCATCGTGCAGACTCTGCCCCCGGTGCTGTCGCTCGAGGTCCAGACGCTGCCATGACGGACGTTCCCACCAGCGGCGGCGGCGCGCGTGCGGTGCGCCTCGTCCTGCCCGCGCACCTGCGCAAGCTGTCGCGCCAGAGCGGCGAGCTCGTGCTGCAGGTGGCGGGGCCGGTGACGATCGCACGCGTGCTCGACGCGCTCGAGGAGCGCCACCCGGTGCTGCGCGGCACGATCCGCGATCACGTCACGCGCAAGCGCCGTCCCTTCGTGCGCTTCTTCGCCTGCGAGCAGGACCTGTCGCACGATTCCACCGACGACCCGCTGCCCGATGCCGTGGCGCGCGGCGACGAGCCCCTGCTCGTCGTGGGCGCGATGGCGGGCGGCTGAGAGCCCCGATACGGAGAACCATCGTGAAGTACATGCTTCTGGTCTACGAGGACGAGAACCTGCTCGACGGCGCCGAGCACCAGGCTTGCCGCACGGAGGCGACGGAGATCTGTCACGACCTCGCGCGCGACGGGAAGTTTCTCGCAGCCTCGCCGCTGCAGCCGACCAGCGTCGCGACCAGCGTGCGCGTGCGCGACGGCAAGCGTCTGGTCACCGACGGTCCGTTCGCCGAGACGCGCGAGCAGCTCGGCGGCTTCTTCCTGATCGACGCGAGCGACCTCGACGACGCGATCGCGATCGCGTCGCGGCTACCGATGGTGCGCCGCGGCACGATCGAGGTGCGTCCGCTGGTCGAGATGGCGGGGCTGCCGCCCGCCGCGCTCTGAACGCACGGTCCGAACGCACGAATGGACGTGCCCGCGACCCTTCCCGCCCTCGTCGCCCGCGCCGCCGAGCGCTTCGCGGGCGACGAGGCGCTGGTCGGGGACGGCATCCGTCTGACGTTCGCGGGCCTGCACGACGCCGTGCTGGACGCGACCCGTGCGCTGGTGGCGTGCGACGTGGCACCCGGTGAGCGGATCGCGCTCTGGGCACCGAACGCGACCCGCTGGGTGATCGCGGCGCTCGCCGTGCACGCGTCGGGTGCCGTGCTGGTGCCGCTCAACACGCGCTTCCGCGGCGACGAGGCGGCGTGGATCCTCGCGCGCTCGCGCGCTCGCATCCTGCTGACGGTGCGCGACTTCCTCGGCGGGGACCACGTCGCCCTGCTGCGCTCGTCCGCGACGCCGCTACCCGACCTCGCCGCGATCACGACGCTCGACGACGCCCCGTCGGGCGACGGCTGCACCTCGTGGCGCGACCTGCTGGCGCGCGGCGAGCCCGTGTCGGCGCTCGAGGCGCGCACCCGCGCCGCCGCGGTGCGCGGCGACGATCCGTGCGACGTCCTGTTCACCTCGGGAACCACCGGACGTCCGAAGGGCGCGCTGCTCGCGCACGCAGCCACGGTGCGCGCCTTCGACGCGTGGGCGCAGGTCGTCGGCCTGCGCCGCGGCGATCGCTACCTGGTCGTCAATCCTTTCTTTCACGCCTTCGGCCTCAAGGCCGGGATCGTCGCCGCGCTGTCCGTCGGCGCGACGATCGTGCCGCACGCGGTGTTCGACGTGGCCGAGGTCGCACGGCGCGTCGCCGAGGAGCGCATCAGCGTGCTGCCGGGACCGCCGGCGCTCTACCAGTCCCTGCTCGACGATCCGCGCTGCGACCGTGCAGCTCTGCGCACGCTGCGCCTCGCCGTGACCGGTGCCGCGACCGTGCCGGTCGAGCTGGTGCACCGCATGCGCGACGAGCTCGGCTTCGCGAGCGTCGTCACGGGCTACGGGCTCACCGAGGCGACCGGCATCGTCACCATGTGCCGCCACGACGATCCGCCCGACGTCATCGCGCGCACGGCGGGACGCGCGATCCCGGGCGTCGAGCTGCGGCTCGTCGACGACGACGGCCACGACGTCCCGGACGGCACGCCCGGAGAGATCCTGGTGCACGGCTTCAACGTGATGCGCGGCTACCTCGACGACCCCGAGGCGACGGCTGCGGCGATCGACGCCGACGGCTGGCTGCACACCGGCGACGTCGGCGTCCGCGACGCGGCCGGCAACCTGACCATCACCGACCGCAAGAAGGACCTGTTCATCGTCGGCGGCTTCAACGCCTACCCGGCCGAGATCGAGCGCGTGCTCGCGGAGCATCCCGCGATCGCCGAGGTCGCGGTGGTCGGCATGCCCGACGAGCGGCTCGGCGAGGTCGGCTGTGCGTTCGTCGTGCCGCGCGCGGGCCACGCGCTCGTCGAGCGGGAGCTGATCGCGTGGAGCCGCGCGCGCATGGCGAACTTCAAGGTGCCGCGGCGCGTGGTCGCGGTCGACGCGCTGCCGCGTAACGCGAGCGGCAAGGTCCTGAGGGTCGAGCTACGCGCCGCCGCGCGGCGATCGTGACCCCATCCCATGGTGGCAATGCGCATCGGACCGGCTCGAGACGGTCCGGCGCCACGTCCGATCCACCCCCAATGGCGAGGTCAAAGTGCCTCGCTTCGTCAGCCAAGAGGTAGACGGGTGCGCCACTGAGCCCGCGACTTCCGGGTAACGTCTGACCAGATCCATTCGACCCTGCTCAAGCGTCCGTGCGAGCCGCGACCTCGACGTTCACGGAGTCGAAGCGCGCATCCCCCGGGCGGTACGACAGAAGCTCCAGACCGATCGGCTCTCCGGTCTTCTCGTCCTTGATCAGGATGATGCCGTCATCGAGCTCGGTGCAGAGCTGGGATTCCCTCGGCTCCTGCCAGAACACGGTGAGCAGCTCGCGTTCAGGCTCGTAGAAGACCTTCACCTGGGCCATAACCGCTCCCCCTCTTTGACCGCGTCGGTTCGATACGCCGTGATCAGAAACCCGTCGTGTTGTTCGCGCTTGGTGACCGCAACCACCCACCGTCACCCGACGCCGTCCGACCGGTAGAAAAAATCGACTCGATCGTCGCGGCGGCTTCCGCGGACTTCATCCGGTTCGCGCAGCGCGGCTTCGACATCGGCGACCCGGCTCGCCAGATCCGGATGCTTCGTGACGATCGTCGCCCAGTACGAGACACGCACGCGCACCGTGAAATCGAGCGGCGTCTCGACCACGAACAGGTCTGCGGAATCTCGCGCGTCCGGCATCGTCGGCAGTGAGGCTACCACGAATCGCCAGCGAACGCGGCACGCGGACCGTCGTCGGTGGCGCTCCTCGGGACCAGGCGCTACGAGAATGCCGGCCACCTCGGCACGCGAGCTGCGCCCTCCGGACCGCACCCAGTCGCGAGATGATGATCCTGGGCGAGTGAGCATGCACGGGAAAGCCGCCATCGCCGGCATCGGCGAGACGACGTACTACAAGCACGGCGAGTCGCCGCACACCGAGTTCCAGCTCGCGTGCATCGCGATCCGGCGCGCGGTCGAGGACGCCGGCCTCGCGCTCACGGACGTCGACGGCCTGGTGTCGTTCATGGACCAGCGCAACGTGCCGGTCCGGCTCGCGCGCGCTCTCGGTCTCACGGAGCTGCGCTTCGCCGCCACGACGTGGGCGGCGGGCGGCAACAGCATGGCGAGCGCGATCCAGCTCGCCGACGCCGCGGTCAGCTCCGGGCACGCGCGTCACGTGGTCGTCTTCCGCGCGCTCGCGCAGGGCCAGTTCGGGCGCTTCGGCCAGGCCGGCGGCAGCGGCGGCTACGCGGGGCTCTCGGGCTCGCTCGCGTGGAACGGCACCTACGGCATGCTCACCGCGGCCCACCAGTGCGCGCTGCACACCGCGCGCTTCCTCCACGACCACGGCATCTCGCAGGAGGCGCTCTGCGAGATCGCGCTCGCCTGCTACGCGAACGCGCAGCGCAACCCGCGCGCGCTGCGCCGCGGCAAGCCGCTGACACGCGAGGCGTATCACGCGTCGCGCTGGATCGTGAAACCGTTCCATCTCTACGACTGCTGCCCGGAGAACGACGGTGCCGCGGCCGCCGTGGTCACGACCCTGGAGCGCGCGCGCGACCTGCCGCAGCGTCCCGCGACCATCGTCGCCGCCGCGACCGGCATCGGCCCGCAGTACGGCGCGTTCGACATGCAGCACCTGGGCTCCGCGTTCTATCGTCAAGTCGGCAAGCACCTCTGGGAGCAGGCCGGCTGCGGACCGGCGGACGTCGACGTCGCGCAGTTCTACGAGAACTTCACCGGCCCCGTGCTCATCGCGCTGTGCGAGATGGGCTTCTGCGCGCCGGAAGGCGTCGAGGAGTTCGTGAGCGACGGACGTCTGGTCGGACCCGATGCCGCGTTCCCGTTCAACACCAGCGGCGGCAACCTCGGCGAGGCGTACATCCATGGCTTCGAGCTGGTGAACGAATCCGTCCGGCAGATCCGCGGCACGTCGACCTGCCAGGTGAAGAAGGTCGAGCGTGCGCTGGTCGTCGCGGGTCCGGGCTACGCGCCGGGCAGCGCGGCGCTGTTCGGGGCACCGTCGTGACGCGCGCCGACGATCGCGCCGCCGGCGTGCCGCGCGTGCTCGGCGACGCGTGGTCGCTGCCGCGCCTCGACGCGCACAACCGCGCGTTCTTCACCGCCGGCGTCCTCACGCTGCAGCAGTGCACGGCGTGCGAGCACGTGCAGCACCCGCCCGACGACGTCTGCGAGGCGTGCGGCGGCTTCGACCTCGGCTGGCTCGCGAGCGCGGGCGACGGGCGCATCGAGAGCGTCGCCGTCGTGACGCAGGCGATCCACCCGGCGCTCGCCGAGCGCGTGCCGTACGCGATCGTCCTGGTCTCGGTCGCCGATGCGCCGGGGGTGCTGGTCACGGGCAACGTCGTCGGCGCCGAGCCCGACGCGATCCGCATCGGCGACCGCGTGCGCGTCGTGTTCGCCGACGCGCGCGATCCGCAGAGCAGCGCGGAGCTGCGCATCCCGCAGTGGGAGATCGTCGCCGCCTGAGCGTACGCGGCGCGGCTCGTCGCTGTCGCGCGCGTCGCGTCGTTGCCGGCGCGGCGTCACCGCGGTAGGCGGAAGCGCGATGAGCACGGAGACCGCACCGCCGATCTGGGAGATCGCCGGCGTCAGCCCCGACGCGATCGCGCTCGAGGACCACCGCGCGCAGGTGACCTGGGGCGAGCTCGAGCGGCGCAGCAACGCCCTCGGCCGGGGCCTCGAGTCGCTCGGGCTCGTGCCGGGCGACCACGTGGCACTCGTGGTCTCGAACCGCGTCGAGTTCGTCGAGGCGCTGCTCGGCGGCATGCGCGCGGGCATGGTGATCACACCCGTCAAGACCTCGTGGACCCCGGACGAGATCGCCTACCTGCTGCGCGACGCGGGGTCGCGCGTCGTGGTCACCGACGTCGAGCCGGCGCGCGCCGCAGCGGCGTCGGTCGGCGTCCCGGTCGTCGACCTCGAGCAGGGCGTCGGCGGCACGCCGTTCGCGACCTGGCTCGCCGCGCAGGATCCCGCTCCGCTGCCGCGCGACCGGCACGGCTACCGGCTGTCGTACACCTCGGGCACGACGGGGCGCCCCAAGGGCGTGCACCGTCTCGCCGACGGACGCCGACCGTGGTGCGAGGCGTTCGCCGCCTCGCGCGCCTTCGCGGCGCAGGCGGGCGTTCCCGCCGACGGCCCGCACCTCAACGTGTCCGCCCTCTTCCACGGCGCGCCGCTCGCGTTCTCGCTGTCGCTGCTCGCGTCCGGCTGCACGTTCCGCATCCTGCCGCGCTGGGACGCCGACGCCGCACTGACCGCGCTCGAGCGCGGCGTGCGCTCGACGTGCATGGTCCCGACCATGTTCCGCCAGCTGCTCGCGCTGCCCGAGGAGCGGCGCCGCGCGTTCCACGCGCCGGAGCTGCGCGCCGTCGTGCACGGCGGCGAGCCCTGCCCGCAGCACGTCAAGCAACGCATGATCGACTGGCTGGGTCCGATCCTGCTCGAGTACTACGGCATGACCGAGGGCGGTCTGACGGCCGCGACCAGCGCCGAGTGGCTGGCCCGTCCGGGCACCGTCGGCACGGCCAAGCTCGGCCTCCGCATCCTGATCCTCGGCCCGGACGGCGCGCAGCTGCCGCCCGGCGCCCAGGGCACGATCCACTTCCTGCCCGCGAGCGGCAAGGCCTTCGAGTACCGCAAGGCGCCCGAGAAGACCGCGGCCGCCTACTCGCGCGAGGGCGCGTTCACGGTGGGTGACATCGGCTACGTCGACGCCGACGGGTATCTCTTCATCTCGGGCCGCACCGCGGACGTCATCGTGTCCGGCGGCGTCAACGTCTACCCCGCCGAGATCGAGGACGCGCTCGCACGCCTGCCGGGCGTGCGCGACGCGTGCGTGGTCGGCGGGCCCGACGAGCTGCGCGGCGAGACGCCGGTCGCGTTCCTGGTGCTCGACGCGGACGGCACGCTGCCGGCGATCGAGAGCGCGTGCGAGGCGAGCCTCGCCGGTTACCAGCGTCCGCGCCGCTTCGAGATCCGCGACGAGCTGCCGCGCGACCCGACCGGCAAGCTGCTGCGGCACGTGCTGCGCGCCGAGCTCTGGGCGGGGCGCGAGAGCAACTTCGCGGCACCCGCCCGCTGAGAGTTTGTGAATCAATCCCCGGACCGAGCCGGGAGGTCGAGGCGCCCCGCCTGCAAGGCGCGACGACGAGTCATCGTCGTAGGCTATGCCGAGGAGGAGCAACGCAGCAGGCGGGGATGCATCGGCCT